>CAZIHY010000082.1:0-9221 GCA_964539115.1 uncultured Oscillospiraceae bacterium | reverse complement strand
AAAAATGGCAAGGTATAACCTTGCCATTTTTATTTGTGCAGATATTTGGTTTTTATTTCGCCATAAGCTCTCTGACGCACTCTGTCAAAGTGTCCTCCGTTCCGACGTTTCCGGGGAAGATCACATACGCGCTGCCGGGGAAGCGGCTGTCCTCCGGGGCACGCCAGACGGGAATGCCCGCGCTGATCTGCCCGATGACCATCGCACGACGGATGCCGAGCGCCGTCGTTGCAACGTCGCTGGAGGTGATACCGCCCTTTGCGATTATGAATGCGGGCGGTTCCGTAAGAGTTGAGACAACCGCCGTCAGCGCCGAGGAGATCGCAACGGAGACGCGCAGCTGCTCCTCCTTATCCCCAGGCGGGTCATAGCGTTCGCGGCGGGTGCAGACGGCGACGCTTTCGCCCTTCCGCAAAAGCTCGCCGGCCAGCTCTGCAACGCGCTTCGTCTCTCCCTCAAGGCCTCCAGGAACGGCGGCCAGATGCTGGTCAAATTCCACGAAGGTCACAGGCAAGCCGGAGTTTTTCAGGCTCTCGAGCTGGCTCGTCGTCCTCGCGGTGTGTGAGCCGGCGATTATCAGCCCGCCGCCCTTGCGGTCGACAAGCTCGTCATGGCTCAGCAGCGGTCTGTCCGGGATGCCGCCGAGTACCTTAGGAACAGCGGCAGCGGAGCGGAACATAAACCCGCGTCCGGCCGCGGCGGCGATATTCAGCGCATCGGCAAATACCCGCAAATCGGCATAGCTGGCACAGTTGACGACGACTTTTCCGAAATTTTTCACCTGCATGAGCTTTTCCGCTATGCCCTCAACGTCGCAGTCGCGCTCCTCGTCAATTGAAATGCAGAGGACATCGGCAGCCTTCACCGTTCCGCCGCTCTTTTCCTCGCACCACGCGCGCATCTCAGAGCTCTTGTAACCAAAAGTCTTGTCACGCGCAAATTCCGTCTCTCCGGCGGGGACAAGTTCGTCCCCCTCCTTGACATAGTGAACATCTCCAACCGTATAGCGCCCGCCCTCCGGGAAGAAGGGACAGATTATCTCGGCGTCAAAGCGCTTGTCGGACAGAGCCTCGATCGTCTCGCGCAGAACGCGCGTTTCAAGCGGATAATGTCCGCGCAGGGTAGAGTCGCTGCGGCTTATGAGGACATAATCCAACTCCGTTTTTTTCGAAGCGGCGACAATGTTTTCTGCGATCGTTCTGTGCACCGGCTCAGTCTCCTCCGCCGTCAGGCCGCGCGAGTTCGTCAGCACATAAAACATCGGGTGCTCAGCGTCTCGAAAGGCGCACTCTATCGTCTCAGGCTCCCAGTCAGTGTACACCGGTGTATCGCAGACGGTCTGTGTGCCGGTCGGGTCGTCGTCCAGAACGATTATCTTCTTTCCGCTTTTCGAAAGGCCGTCGGTGCACTCGAGGTACTTTGCCGGTATCGGGGGCAGTTTTTCAAGCTCAGAAAAGGGTATGCGTCCGACGCTCATTCCTCTGTCCCCCCGCGCTTCACCTCGCAGTCCGCCAGGCGTTCAAAGTATTTGACAATGGAGGCATGGTCCTCGTCCATCTGTCCCGCGACCTTCAGCGACTGCATTATCTCATACAACTGGGCTGACAGAGGCGCGGGGACGTCCAGCTCGTGCGCGGCGGACAGGACGTTGCCTATATCCTTGCGGTTTATGGAAATTTTGCCGCCGGGGGCAAAATCCCGGTCCATCATCTTGGGTATCTTTGCGTCCAGTACGGCGCTGGCGGCAAGGCCGCCGCGTATCGCCTGCCAGACTTTTTCGGGGTCGGCGCCGGCCTTAGCTGCAAGCACAAAACCCTCGGACACAGCGGCGATCGTCAGGTTCACAATGACCTGGTTCGTGAGTTTCGCGACAGAGCCGCTGCCGCTGCCGCCGACGAGCGTTGCCGAGGCGCCCATTACCTCAAAATACGGCTTGGCCCTGTCAAAGCTCGCCTGCTCGCCGCCGGCCATGAAGGCAAGCGTGCCGTCGATCGCGCCGGGTTCGCCGCCGCTGACGGGGCTGTCAAGGAAGGAAACGCCGAGCTTTGCCAGCCTCTCGCTGCATTCACGGGATTCGCCCGGCGTAACGCTGCTCATGTCGACAACGAGCGCGCCGGCTTTGACCGTGGAAGCAACGCCGTTTTCTCCGAAGAGGACGCTCTTAACGATAGCGCCGGTAGGCAGGATCGTGAATATAACATCGCATTTTTCGCCGATCTCAGCTGCAGAAGCGTACACGGCGTTCGGAAAGTTCTCAGTCACGGCGGCGACCGCCTTCTCGCTGAGGTCGTTTACAAGTATCTCATATCCCGCGCGCAGCAGGTTCGAGACCATAGGACGGCCCATTATTCCGAGGCCGATAAATCCGATTTTGTTCATATCATTTTACCTCCAGTTTCAAGTCGAGACCCTCCGGATAGGTTTCTATTTTGATCTCCGGCGGGATAAAGGGGTCAGGGCGCTTGTGCGTCTCGAAGAAGATGCCCAGCGTCTCATGGAAACACATGTTGCAGGTCTCGGTAACGTCGATGGTGCAGGTCCAGAAATCGTTGTTTCCGGCTTTCGCCATACGCTCGACGCACTCCTCATAGCTCTGTGTCTGTGTGAGGGAGACATGGTGTATATCCGGGCCGTGCTTTTTGAAGTGCTCCTCGTGTCCGGAGCCGTGCTTCACAGTCTGGAGCATCTCAAGCTGGACGTTGAGGAGGTTGCACAACGCGCCGTGCAGGGAATAATCCTCGGTCTTTTCGCCGTTTCTGCGGCAATTGTCGAGAGAGGCGTGGTTGTCGCCGCGGCCGGTGTCGCCAAAATCCATGATGATCCACGGGCCGATGCCGTAATCATCGTTGAGCCTGTGAATGGCCTCATCCATGTCCTCAACAACGATGCCGAGCTGATTAAATTCCGTGAACATGGGCTTTACCCCCTCGGGCATGACGCCGCCCTCGGGATAATACTCGTCCTCGATATCGGGCATCTGGAAATCGTCGGGGCGCTTGTGCAGCTCGAGGTAGGAGCCGATCACGTCGCGGTGGTCAGAGAAAACGCAGGTCTCGACGGTATCGACGGTAGCGATCTGGCTGATCTCATGCCCAGTCGCCTCAATGCGGGCTATCGCCTCGTCAAAGGGAACATGGCTGATGGACAGATGCTGTATTCCGGGGCCGTGCTCGCGCAGATACTCGGCAAAGATGCTCTCGCCGGTGAGGGGCTGGATGAGCTCAAGTTCAACCCCGCTCTCGGGGAACATGCACAGTCCGACAATGATCGAATATGTACCCGTGTCGCGGCCGTGGAGTTTCACATTTTCGATGGAGACAGTGTTGGTGTTGCCGTCGCCTGCGTCGCCGAAGCGCATGATCTTGAACGGGCCGATGCCGTATCCGATGAAGAGGTCCATGGCCTTATACAGGTCCTCAACGACAAAACAAATCTGCTCAAGCTTGTTAAACAGAGGTTCGCTCATATTTGACTTCTCCTTTTATACTCAAGTATACTTGAAGTGTACCATTCTTTTAGCACATTGACAAGAAAGATATGAATATCATTTTCTGATAAACAAGAAAAGACGCCCATAAAGGGCGTCTTTTCAAGGTAAAAGCGTTTGATATCAGCCGGGATACACGTAGTTTTCGGGAGCGCCGACCATTGAACGGGTGCCCTCGAAGGTGGCATACGGCTCCGGGGGAGCAGGCCACATCTTCATCGCACGGTCGGTAGCATACTCCTCCATAAAGGTCGTCGGGAAGTCGGCCTTGCCGGCCGCGCTTACGAATCCCTTTGCATCCTCGTCGGTCTCCGCCTTGGGCTCGAAGAGCTTCAGGCGGCGGTCGCAGGGCTCAGTCTCCGTCCAGGGAGTGTCAAAGTCGGTGCGGAAGGTGCCGAACATCTGGAAGTGCCAGATCTTCCACTCGCCGTTTACGTTCTTGAAGTCCATGGCATAACGGCCCCACATCCACTGGGCGCAGGCCTCTCCGGTTTCGGGGTCGAGACCGGTCTCATGGCCCGGGCTTATCCAGACTGCCTTCGCGGTCTGGAGGTCGTCCGCGACCTCGATGACGGGAGTAGTCAGCGTATGCTCCGCCATGAAGCCGATACGGTTGCCCTCTCCTGCGGTATGTCCGAGATGATATACACGGTAGGCGGCGTCAGGGCCGACGTATTTTCCGTTAGGTCCTATCTCTATCGACAGATCGGGATCTCCGACTGCGAAGCACTCCATGCACTCGGTGTGCTTGCCGCCGGTATGCATATACGCATAGCGTCCCATGCAGTTCTGTATCTGGGAGCGCGCCTTTTCCTTAGCAAGGTCCAGCTCGAGGCGGGCTATCCTCGCTTCGTACTTGTCCTCAAACTCTTTGAGTTTCGCTTCTATGTCAATCATGCCGTATCGTCCTTTCCAAATTTGTGATATGTATACGAAATACAAATCGATTTTACTACATTTTTTGTAAATTTGCAATGCGATTACCGCATTGACTTATTCATGTCCGCCGGACAGCACCGAAAACGTCATGCGGTGATACTCCCTCCCGTCCAGATTCTTCCAGACGGCTGTGTTTTCCTCGAGCGTCATATAACCATGGCAGCTGTCCTCCTTTGGGATCGAAACAGAGCCGGGGTTCAGATACAGATTGTTTTCGCCGAATTCCTCCCAGGCAGGAACATGGGTATGGCCATGCAGAAGAATATCGCCTGGCCGGAGCGGCGGCAGATTGCCGGTATTATAAACATGCCCGTGGGTCGCATAAACCAGCCTCTCTCCGGCGGTCAAAACCGCATAATCCGCCAGAATGGGAAACTCCAGCACCATCTGGTCGACCTCGGAATCGCAATTGCCGCGCACGCAGAAGATCGCGCTGCTTATTTCGTTAAGCATGGTTATGACCTTTTTGGGTGCATAATCGCGCGGGAAGTCATTTCTCGGCCCATGGTATAGGATATCTCCCAGAAGGAGCAGCCGTCCGGCGCCCTCCTCTGAAAAGGCGTCCAGCAATGCACGGCAGTAATAAGCGGAGCCATGGATATCCGACGCTATCATAAGTTTCATATAAGGCTTCCTTCCGTAGTTTTTCTGCTATAATAGCACATCTTCAGTCTGCTTTCAATTTGACAACAAAACTAAAGGGGGGAGCAGAACTCCGACGCCCTGCTCCCCTCAACCTGCTGTCTCCCTGCTGCAGGAGGGACTTTGTCTCTTATTCCTCTGTTGTGTCTTCCGATTCCACGATAACGTCTTCTGCTGCCTGCTGCGCCAAAATAAGCATTTCATGCAGACGGAGCAGCGCTCTGTCCGCGTCGGTTATGGCGTTAAAAAGCAATGTGTACTCACGCGGTAAACTTTTCATTGTTATATCCTTTCTTTACGGGCGTTTGTTTTGAGCGCCTCTCTCCATGACGTATAATAACGCATTTCGACAGAAAATAATGTCGAAACGCGCGGCGGATATAAATTTCGTGTCAAAAGTTCCCGAACGCAAACAGGAACCATTACCGCGCAAGCTCCGGTCATATATCCAGCTCAAGCAGGCGGCAATACACCTCAACACCCGTGAGCAGGACTTCCTCATCGAAGTCAAATCTGCCGTTGTGCAGCGGCTGGCAGTTTTTGCCTCCTCCAACACCCAGAAACAGGAAAAGTCCCGGCACGCACTCCTGATAGCAGGCAAAATCCTCCGCCGCCATCGAGGGATCGACCAGCACGATGTCGTCCATATCGACATAGGTATAAAAATCCTCGACCATCCAGCGCGGATTTTTAACGCTGGGATACTGCATCAGCTCGTTTATCTCAAACTCTGCGCCCGTTGCGAGCGCAACTCCGTCCGCCATTGAATGTATGCGTCTGAGCAGTTGGTCATAGACCTCGGACGAGAACACCCGCAGCGTCGCGTTCATCTCCACCCTGTCGGCAATGACGTTTCTCGCAACGCCGCCCGATATGCGCCCTATCGTAAGCAGAGCGTCCTGATGCGGGTCGACACTGCGCGTTATCGCGGATTGGAGCATTGCGATAAACTCAGACGAGGCGACTATCGCGTCGATACCCTTCTGCGGGCTTGCCCCGTGAGCGCTACGTCCGTTTATGACAACGTCAAATTCACAGCTCTGCGCCATCTGCTCGCCCCAGCGCACACCGATCTTCCCCTTAGGCACCGCCGGCCAGAGATGGAAACCATAAATACGGTCCACCTTGGGATTCTCCAGCGCGCCGGCGTTTATCATAACGCGGGCGCCGCCCTTGCCCTCCTCGCCGGGCTGGAAAATCAAAACAACATTATGCCGCAGCTTGCCATGGAACCTGTGCAGTAGCCTGGCAAGCAGCAGCAGCATCGTCATATGGCCATCGTGCCCGCAGCCATGCATTTTTCCCTCGTGTCTTGAGACATAATCCGTCTCATTGAGCTCCTTCAGGTCCAGACCATCCATGTCCGCGCGGAAAGCCAAAGTCATTTCCGGGTCCTCGGCATACCAAACAGCCTTAAGCCCCGTTTCGGAGAGCCGGACAAGTTCGTCCGGTTCGCATTTTTCAAGCTGGGATATAACATAATCCCTCGTCTCATATTCTTCAAACGCGGTCTCCGGTATACGGTGGAGCGCGCGTCTTATATCCTCTGCGTCGCGCACGAGAGCCGCGACGGAACTTCTAAGTTTCATATTCCCCTCTCAGTTTTTTCCGGCATTCCGCCATTTTATATCCGATAAAATATATAATATAAAATTCTTCTTATTGCAAGGAAAAGTTTATCCACCAATTAATGTTGACTAAATGTGCTCAAAAATGTAAAATATATTGATAACTCCATAGGAGGAATAAACAATGAAACTGATACTTGCTGTCATGAGTGAGGAGGACGCCGTTACGACCTCCACCGAGCTTTCAAAGCGCGGATACATATCCACGACGATGAGCGGCGAGGGCGGCTTTCTGCGCAGCCCGAAAAAGATCCTCATGATAGGCGGTGAAAACATGCGCCTGAGCGAGGTCCTGCAATACATCGAAAAATACAGCCACGCCCGCGAAGAGGACGTCGGCACGGAGCTGGACGGCGGTTTCTATACCCTGCCGGAGCGCGTGCGCGTCGGCGGAGCCGCAGTTTTCATCCTGGATGTCGATCAGTTTTATAAGATGTGACTCCTATGCAGAACGCCGGTAAAAAGCTGTCCCACGCCTGCATCATCGAATCGCAGAGCGCGCGGGAGCGCGAGAGCCTCGCGCTGAAAACCGCACAGGAGTTTCTCTGCTCCAGCAGCGGCAAGCGCCCCTGCGGTGCTTGCCGTGACTGCCGCAAAGTCGAGGGCGGAATACACCCCGACCTCATCTATATAAACCGCGCGCGCGACAGCGAGGGCAAGCCCCGCCGCGAGCTTTACGTCGACCAGATCCGCGCCGTAATAGCTGACGCCTCGATCCTTCCGAACGAAGCCGGGCGCAAGGTCTATCTCTTTCCGGAGGCGGACCTTATGAACGAGAACGCGCAGAACGCGATGCTCAAGCTGCTCGAAGAACCGCCGGCGCACGCCGCTTTTATCCTATGCGCCGCCAACGCCGGGAGTTTCCTGCCGACGATACTCTCCCGCTGTGAGCGTTTTTCCGTAAACGGAGAGGACGAAACCGCCGAAAGTCCGCTCTCCGCGGATTTTATCCGCACCGCCGCGGAGGGAAAACGGGAGGAACTCATCCGTTTCTGCACTGCTAACGAGAACATGAACACACAGGGCGCCCGCGCTTTTCTTGACGGCACGCGCGCGCTTGTGTCCGAGATGCTGTGTATGCGCGCGCCCGATCTCGGGCTGTCGCGCCGCGGCATGGCGCACCTGCTCGGCGAGCTTGAAAAAGCGGGAGAATATCTCGACGCGAACGTCGGCGTCAAACATATTTTTGGATTCCTGCAAACGCTTGACCTGAACAAACTGAAATGAGGATAATATAAATTGACAACAGTAGTAAGCATTAAATTTCGGGACAACGAAAAAGCCTACTTTTTCGAGCCCAACGGCAACGAGCCCAAGCTTGGCGAAAAGGTCGTTGTTGAAACCGTCAAGGGCCTTGAGATGGGCGAATGCTGCTGCGAGTGCCACGAAGTCGAGGACGACCAGATCGTGCCGCCGCTGCGCCCCGTCATCCGCATCGCAACAGACGCCGACCTCCGTGTGGCGGAGGCCAACAAGGAACGCGAGCGCGAGGCTTTCGACATTTGCAAGCAGAAGATAATCGAACACGAGCTGGACATGAAGCTCGTTTCCGTCGAGCGCAGCTTTGACGGCAACAAAATACTCTTTTTCTTCACCTCGGACGGGAGGGTCGACTTCCGCGAACTGGTCAAGGACCTTGCCAGCGTCTTCCGCACGCGCATCGAGCTCCGCCAGATCGGCGTGCGAGACGAGGCAAAGATGCTCGGAGGCATCGGCATCTGCGGCCGCCCGTTCTGCTGCAGCCAGTTCCTGTCGGACTTCCAGCCCGTCTCGACCAAGATGGCAAAGATACAGTCCATGTCGCTCAACCCCTCAAAGATTTCCGGCGTCTGCGGCAGATTGATGTGCTGCCTGCGCTATGAGCACGAGGCCTATGAGGACATGATCAAGCACTCGCCCAAGACCGGCGCCTATGTCGAAACGGAATCCGGCTACGGCACCGTTGCACAGGTAAATCTGCTCCGTCATCAGGTCAAAGTCAAAATGGACGGCACGGGCGAGCCGGTCACGAAGACCTACGACACTGAGGACGTCGCTGTCATCCCCGGCGGGCGCCCTGCTGAGGGCGAGCCTCTGCCCCATATCCTCAAGCCGCGCGAAAAGCCCGTCGAGGAGGAACCTGAGGAAGAAGACCCGTGGCGTCGTCCCGAGCTGTTTGCTGAGGACAGCATCTTTACCGCAAATAATACGGAGGCGGACAAGCCCGCGGAGGAGAAGAAAAGGCCCTCCCGAAACCGCCGGCGCCGCTCCAAAGGCCAGCAGAAACCATCGGCGCAGGATGGGCAGAGAAAACAGGGCGAGGGCCAGACCCGGACGTCAAAACGCTCCGGCCGCAACCGTTCCCGCCGCGGCGGACCCAAAAAGCCTCAGGGCGGGACAGAGACCAACGCATAGAATAACAATTAACAAACCAGAAAAGGGAGACAGTTTCTTTACGAAACGTCTCCCTTTTTTATTTTGCCTTCCCAGACGAGGGATTCTTTATTTATTCTTTTTTCTTTATTATTTAGTCTGCTTCTATTTTA
>CAZIHY010000081.1:0-9339 GCA_964539115.1 uncultured Oscillospiraceae bacterium | reverse complement strand
TACGGACAGCACAAAAGAGCCCCCTGGTAGGAAAATATTTTTAGTTTTAAGCGGAGTGGCGCAGCGTCAGCGGCGCCACTCCAGTTTTTAACTGGATGCGCTCGTGGCTGTAAAAATAAATATAGAGTTCAATCATTTCGTTGGCTTCTTTTGAATGAGGCGGGTTCTTATCTTTGAAGCCATAATGCTCCAATATCTTCCGCTGTGTCTTTCCTGATTCCGCCATTGACTGGATTTCCGGCAGTAGCGCCTGCACATGTGTATATCTTCGCTTTGACATGAAAACGCCCCCTGATGTAGTACTTTCATTTTCCTACATCAGGGGGGCTTTTGTCTATTGTCCGTTTTCAGGTCATGTTCAATACAGGGGAGGCTCTTGAAATATAGTTATTTTTTACGTGCAAGGACCTTTTGGATACCGGCCTTGACGCCCTCGGCGTCGATACCGTACTTTGCAAGAAGTTCCTTGTAGGGGCCGGACTCTGTAAAGGTGTCGCGGATGCCGACAAACTCTGTCGGAACGCCCGTGCCGGCCTCAGCGAGTACCTCGGCAACAGCGCCGCCGAGACCGCCATATATATTGTGCTCCTCGGCGCAGACGATCGCGCCGGTCTCCTCGGCACACTTTAGGATAAGGTCTTTATCGATGGGCTTGATGGAATACATATCGACGACACGAACGGAAATTCCCTCCGCTTCAAGTGCCTGCGCAGCTTCGATAGCCTTATGGACGAGGATGCCGCAGGCGATGACGGTGACGTCGCTGCCCTCGCGAACGATACGTCCCTTGCCGTATTCAAGCTCGGTCCCGGCGGGATAAAGGTCGGGATAAACGTCGCGGGAGAGCCGCAGATAGACGGGGCCCTGGTGCTTTGCAGCAAAGGAGGTGGCCCAGCGGCTGCTCTGGGCGTCGCTGGGAACGATGACGGTCATGTTCGGCAGTGCGCGCATGATGGCGATGTCCTCGGTCGCGTGGTGGGAGGAACCGTCGAAAGCGTCGGAGAGGCCGCAGTAGGCGCCGGCGAATTTGACGTTGAGGTTTGCATAGCAGACCTGTCCGCGCGCGGCTATCAGACCGATGGAGGACATGAAAACAGCGAAGGTGTTGACAAAGGGGATCTTGCCTGTAGTTGCAAGACCGGCGGCCGTTGAGACCATGTTGGATTCGGCAATGCCCATGTTGAGGAAGTTCTCAGGGTGAGCCTTGGCGAAAATACCGCTCTTGGTGGAGCCGGAAAGGTCGGCGTCGAGCACGACGATATCCTTATTGGTGTTGCCGAGCTCTGCCAGCATCATGCCGTATTCTTCACGAATGGATTTGCTCATCAGTTTGCACCTCCCAGTTCAGCCATAGCTTTTGCAAAGGACTCGTCGTCGATGGCCTTGCCGTGCCAGCCGGCCTGTCCTTCCATGAAGGAAACTCCCTTGCCCTTAACGGTGTGGGCGATAATAACGCTGGGGCCTTCGGTGTGGCTCTCGGCAGCGTCAAAAGCGTCAGAAAGAGCCTCGATGCTGTGGCCGTCGCACTCGATGACGTTCCAGCCAAAAGCGCGCCACTTTGCCGGGAGATCGCCGAGAGGCATTACCTCGTCGACGGTACCGTCGAGCTGTACCTTGTTGTAGTCGACGACGGCTGTGAGATTGGAGAGTTTGAATTTGGGGGCGCTCATTGCAGCTTCCCACACGGCTCCCTCATCCTGCTCGCCGTCACCGAGAATGGCATAGACGCGGGCGGGGCTGCCGTTCATGCGAAGGCCGATCGCCATGCCCTGTGCTGCGGCAAGGCCGAGGCCGAGAGGGCCGGCGGGCATTTCAACGCCGGGGGTGTGGGTGCTGGGGTGACCCTGAAGCAGGCTGTTGGTGCGGCGCAGAGTGCTCATCGCGTCCTTGGGCAGGAAGCCCTTTTCCACGAGGTTGCGGTATAGCATGGGGGCCGCATGGCCCTTACTGAGTATAAGACGGTCGCGGTCGGGATCACCGGCCCTGTCGGGGCTTACGTTCATGCGCTCCTGGTACAGAAGCGTCAGAATTTCGCAGACGGAGAGGCTGCCGCCGGGGTGACCGGACTGGATCGCGTGGATCGCAGTCAGAACGTCGATGCGAAATACACGGCAGAGCTCTGTGAGCTCGGCCGCTCTCTCTTTTGAGATCGGCATATGTTTATCCTCCAAAGAATTAGTTATAAATAAAGATATATCAGGCGGCTGAAAAAATCAAGCGCCTGATAGAAATTTGATAAATTTGATAAAAAAGTTTACCGGCTGCGGTAGTCCTCCATCATGCCCGTAAAAAGTTCCTTGGTGGTCGGAGGCGTATAGCTGATGGCGTTAGCGCCCGCCTCGACTGTGCGGCTAATGCTATCGCTGGTGGGGCCGCCGGTCGCAATTATCGGAACGTCGGGAAAACGGGAGCGTATGCTGCGCACAACTTCCGGCGTGTCCGCAGCTGCGGATACGTTGAGGATGCTTGCGCCGGCGTCGAGCCTTGCCTGGATGTCCGTCTGTTCGTTGAGGACCGTTACAACGATGGGTATATCAACTGTTTTATGGATCTGGCTTATATTCTCGTTGGACATCGGCGCGTTGACGACCAGGGCCATGGCGCCCTGAGCCTCCGCATCCATCGCGAGAGTGACCGCACGCAGCCCCTGCGTCGTCCCTCCGCCGACGCCGCAGAACACGGGAATATATGAACCGGTTATGATAGCGTCGGAAATGACCTGCTGCGGCGTGAAGGGATAAACGGCAAGGACGGCGTCCGCGTCGCAGTTGCGGATTATGGCGATATCCGTTGTAAATACGAGTGATTTAATGCGCCTTCCCCATATCACGATGCCGCTGCACTTTCGTATTTCCGGGGGCATTTCGACGATATGCCGGCGCAGCTTACTTTCAATTCGCGGTATTCGCTTCTTTTCTGCCTGTATGTTTTCCATAAAAGGCCTCCTTTCGCTAAGTTAATCTCATAATTTATAGTATACCTTATTTTTCCGTCGATTTCAAAAACATTCTGTTAACAGTCAAAAGATTGACAAATAAAAATCCGGAAAGCTCTTGATTTGGGATTTCGAGGATACTATAATAACAAGCAAAATATCAGGAACTTTTTGGTTCTAAAGTGAGGTATACCATGGATTTCAAAAACGAAGCCAACATGACTATGCTCTGTGATTTTTACGAGCTTACGATGGGCAACGGATATTTTGAAAGCGGATACAGCGACAGAATAACCTATTTCGACCTGTTTTTTAGGACGGTTCCGGACAAGGGCGGATTTGCGATCGCCGCAGGTCTTGAACAGGCGATAGATTATATCCGCGACCTGCATTTTTCCGAGGAGGATATTGAGTATCTGCGCTCACGCGGCTGTTTTTCTGAGAGATTCCTTGAGTATCTTAGAAATTTCAAGTTTACCGGTGATATTTACGCCGTGCCGGAGGGAACGCCCGTCTTTCCCAAGGAGCCGCTGATAACCGTCCGCGCCCCCGCGATACAGGCGCAGCTTATTGAGACATTCCTTTTGCTGACGATAAACCACCAGACGCTGATAGCGACCAAGGCCAACCGCATTGTCCGCGCCGCGCAGGGAAGGACAGTGCTCGAATTTGGCTCCCGCCGCGCGCAGGGCTCGAGCGGCGCAATATATGGAGCGAGGGCGGCCTATATCGGCGGCTGCGCAGGCACCGCCTGCACGATCTCCGACCAGATGTTCGGCGTTCCCGCGGGTGGTACGATGGCGCACTCCTGGGTGCAGATGTTCGACTCGCAGTATGAGGCGTTCAAGACCTATTGTGAGATCTATCCGAACAATGCAACGCTGCTGGTCGACACCTATAACACGCTCAAAAGCGGTATACCGGATGCTATCCGTGCTTTTAACGAGGTCCTGCGTCCGCGCGGCATAACAAAATGCGGCATACGGCTCGATTCCGGCGACATGACATATTTAACGCGCAAAGCGCGCGAAATGCTCGACGAGGCCGGATGGCCCGAGTGCAAGATATCCGTTTCCAATTCACTGGACGAGTTTATCATTCAGGACATACTCCAGGAGGGCGCCTGCATCGACATGTTCGGCGTCGGCGAAAGGCTCATCACCGCGGAGAGCGACCCGGTGTTCGGCGGGGTCTACAAGCTTGCCGCTGTCGAAAAGGAAAATGGGGAGATCGTTCCGAAAATAAAGGTCAGCGAGAATGTCGCTAAGATAACCAATCCGCACTTCAAAAAGCTCTACCGTTTTTATGGCCGCGATACCGGCAAGGCGATCGCCGACTATCTCTGCGTCTGGGATGAGACTGTGGACGATAAAGAAAATATCATTATTTTTGACCCCGATGCGACCTGGAAGGAAAAAGAGGTCTACAATTTCGAGGCCCGTGAGCTGATGGTGCCGATTTTCAAAAACGGCGAGCTCGTTTATGAAAAACCCACGCTTGACGAGATACAGGCCTACTGCGCGCAGCAGGTAGACACCCTCTGGGATGAGGTCAAGCGGTTTGACAATCCGCATAATTATTACGTTGACCTGTCGCAAAAGCTCTGGAACATCAAAAATGAGCTTCTGCGCGGTAATAAGAGGTAAGGGGAAGGGTCCATGGTAAAGATAAAGGAATTCATGGCGCGCAAGGATATCGTCATATCCGCCAAACGCTACGGAGTTGACGCGCTCGGCGCTATGGCGCAGGGACTTTTCTGTTCGCTGCTTATAGGGACGATCCTCAACACTATCGGCACCCAGCTGAACCTTCCGTTTTTCAATACGATCGGCGGTTTCGCTTCCGCTATGAGCGGACCGGCGATGGCGGTCGCGATCGGTTATGCGCTCCAGTGCCCGCCGCTTGTGCTCTTTTCGCTGGTAGTCGTCGGCAGCTCGGCAAACTCGCTCGGCGGAGCGGGAGGCCCGCTGGCTGTTCTGATTATCGCGATAGTCGCAGCTGAGATAGGAAAAGCGGTCTCCAAGGAGACGAAGATCGACATCCTTGTAACGCCGCTTGTAACGATATTTATAGGCGTCGGCCTCTCCGCGCTGATAGCTGCGCCGATAGGCACCGCGGCAAGCTGGGTCGGAAACATAATCATGTGGGCGACAGAGCTTCAGCCCTTCCTTATGGGCGTTCTCGTTTCCGTGGTCGTAGGCATCGCGCTGACGCTTCCGATATCCTCCGCGGCGATATGCGCCGCTCTGGGGCTGACAGGACTTGCCGGCGGAGCCGCTGTTGCTGGCTGCTGCGCGAACATGGTCGGCTTTGCCGTTCTGTCGTTCCGCGAGAACCGCTGGGGCGGACTTATCTCCCAGGGCCTTGGTACCTCGATGCTTCAGATGGGCAACATCGTCAAAAATCCGCGCATCTGGCTGCCCGCTATCGTGACCAGCGCTATCACCGGACCCATTGCGACCTGTGTTTTCAAGCTGGAGATGAACGGCCCCGCCGTCTCCTCCGGCATGGGCACCTGCGGTCTCGTCGGCCCGATCGGCGTCTGGACAGGCTGGCTCGAGCCGAGCGAACAGGCTATCGCAAACGGAGCGCAGGCGATCACCCCCGGCGCGATGGAATGGGTTGGACTTGTTCTTGTCTGCGTAATTCTGCCTGCAGTGCTTTGCTGGGCTCTGGGACTTGTATGCCGCAAGCTCGGCTGGATCAAGGAAAACGACCTCAAGCTCGACTAAAGGGAGATAATGTTATGACATGGGGACCGTATTGGATGTTTTATGTCTGCCCCGAGTGCGGAACGAAGTTTAAGTACACTCTTGAAAATATGAGCGAGGACTACTTTGGAAAGTGCATAAACTGCGGCGCGGAGGGCACGCTCGTCGCGGAGAGCCGCGATATGCCCAAGGACGCAGAGGAGTACGAGGACGGATATTACAGATATTGATACATATGGGTAAAAGACACAGACTGCAGTCTGTGTCTTTTACTTTTTTATTATCATTTGCGGCGGAATATATAAGTTAAGTTCTTGCGGATTGACAAATGCGGAGAATAAATTATAATAATATTATTATATTTTATCGAAACAGGGGGGAGTTTTCCGTGAGCGTATTTATAAGCTATTCGACCAAACAGGCCGATAAAGCATGGCAGGTCTGCGCGTATCTGGAGGAAAACGGGATACCCTGTTGGATCGCACCCCGGGATATTCGCCCAGGCAGTAACTATGCCTCTGAGATAGTGCACGCGATAAGTGACTGTTCATATCTTTTGCTGCTCGCCTCCGTTGACACTAACAGCTCCAACTATGTTCTCAATGAGGTCACGATGGCTTTTGACAAGGGCAAGATGATCATTCCCTTTAAGCTTCAGGACATTGAGCTGTCGGATGAGTTCCGGTTTTTCCTTGGAAGTACGCATTGGATAGAGGCTTTCAGGGATTTTGACGCAGGACTGAGGCAGCTGCTCAGAACTCTGGGCGCGCGCCCGGCCGAAGCGCCCGTGTCCCCGGTTGATATTTCCTCACCGCCGAGGGAGCGCAGAGCAGGAACCGTAGAATATACCCAGCCGGAACCCACGGTCTGCGTTGAACAGACGGTGAATATAGCCGTACCGCCGCCCGCGCCCGCACCGCAGCCTGTTGTATATGGGGGCAAGTTTTTCCCCAAAAGCAAGTGGACAGCGCTTTTTCTCTGCCTTTTCTTCGGCTGGCTGGGAGCGCACAAGTTTTATGAGAGAAAGTATTTTGTCGGCATTGTGTACCTGCTGACGATGGGACTGGGATTTGTCGGCGTTGTCTTTGACCTGATAAGATTACTTATGAAACCGAATCCGTATTTCAAATAGTAAAGAAAACTCAACAGTTGGTTCCCTTTTTTATATTGAAAATCATGATCCCGAACGGCTGGATTTAAGCCGTCCGGGATCATTCTATATTTTGCTTTGCCCGGGGATATGGCTCCGCCACATCCGTAAGACCAAGCAGATAATCAGTGCTGGTTTCATAAAATAGCGCCAGCTTTATAAGAACGTCTGTCGGAATGTCGCGCCTGCCTATTTCATAATATGAGTAGCTCACCTGAGTACATTGCAGATAAGCGGCGACGTCCTTTTGAAGCAAATCCTTATCTTCCCGAATATCGCGGATCCTTCTATACACTTTGTGCATCTCCTTTACACTGTAATCAATACACAAAGAGTATAGACAAAACATTTTGTTTTATTGACTTGTAAAACAAAATGTTTTACAATTGAGCCATCTTGTATCAAACGGAGGGCTCTTATGTCTTTTTCGACGTTACTAATTAAATTGACCAACAGGGTATTTCCCAAGCCGGTACACCCGTTTAATCTGCAAAATGACGGGCAGCAGAGCTACGCCCAATGGCAATACCGAAAGGGTGGGGAGACCGTACGTCTTTTCCGCGAGGTCTGCGGTACGGACGAGTTGTTCCTGAATAAAAAGGTACTGGACATGGGCTGCGGTGCCGCCGGTAAAAGCCTGTATTACTGTTCTCTGGGGGCCAAAAAGGTCATTGGCGTGGATATAGTCGGGCGGTATAAGACAGAAGCTGAGGCCCTGGCAGCGGAGCTTGGATTTGAGGAGCGTTTCGAGTTTGTTGTGGGTTCTGCCTTTGCGCTGCCGTTCCCGGATTCCAGTGTTGATACTATTATCATGAACGATTTTATGGAGCATGTTTCCGACCCTGAGCAGGTCTTACTGGAGGCGTGTCGGCTGATTAGTCCGGATGGGTATATCTGTGTGAACTTTCCTCCGTATTACCATCCCTATGGAGCACACCTCAGCGATCGTATAAATATGCCCTGGGTCCATATGTTTTTCGGTGAAAAGGCGCTGATCGACGCTTACAGGGAACTGCTGGAGGGAACAACGGACGCGAAGGAGCGGCTGGACCTCAGAATATCCAAAGACAGCAATGGAAGGGAGTATTTCAGCTATATAAACCATATGACGCTGAAGAAATTCCGCAGTATTTTAAGGGAAACGGGTATTGTACCATGCTATTACAGAGAGATTCCTCTGCGTCCATGGCTGTCCCTGCCGGCAAAACTTCCTCTTGTAAAAGAGATGTTTGTAAAAATGGCCGTCTGCGTGATTCGGAAGCAGGACAAGGCCGAGACTACATGTCTGAATGGGGCTTCAATGCAATAATATGCCATGCAAGAAAGCTTTTAGGGAGCGCCACAGGGCGCTCCCTAAAAGCTTTCTTTTTGCAGCCGTTGCTGTCACTCCGTCACGTTGGGGGCGGAATAAGTACGTCCGGCGTATTCCTGATCAAGCAGGTAAAGGCCCCTGGGGTCGTTTCCGAAGAGCTTGTAGCGGTTGACCATGGTGTCGGCGCTGTCCTCTTCCTCCATCTGCTCGTTGACGAACCAATCCAGGAACTTCATGGTGCGGTAGTCCTTTGCCTCGTGGGCCTCGTGATAGATCTCGTTGATGAGAGAGGTCACATAGCGTTCGTGCGCAGCGGCGGCTACCAGGGGATCAAGCACGGAGGAATATACCTTGTCGGGCTTGTCAATGGCGTCAAGAGTGACCTTCAAATCATTGCTCTGCATATACTGGATGAACTGGAGAGCGTGGTCCCGTTCCTCCTGGGCCTGGATCATGTAATAATTGGAATAACCGTCCAGATCCTGATCGTCATAATAGTTGGAGATGTCCAGATAAAAATAGGCGCTGTAGAATTCCTTGTTTACCTGCTGATTCAGCAGGGATGCGATTTTCTCGTTCATAATAGCCTCCTTACTCAGTTTATTAAAAACCGCCGGCCCCGTAGGGACCGGCGGGGTGTAGTAAGTTAAATGATGGTTTAGCCGAAGTAGCGCTCCAGCAGTCCCTTGAGGGCGCGGCCGTGACGAGCCTCGTCGCGAGCCATCTCATGGACGGTGTCATGGATAGCGTCAAGGCCGTTTTTCTTGGCGCAGACAGCCAGATCAACTTTGCCCTGGGTGGCGCCGAACTCACAGTCGACGCGCCAGGCCAGATTTGCCTTTGTGTCGGCCTTCATGTTGGGCTCCAGCTCCTCGCCGAGAAGCTCAGCGAACTTGGCGGCGTGCTCGGCCTCTTCATATGCGGCCTTCTCCCAGTACAGGCCGATCTCGGGATAACCCTCGCGGTGGGCGATGCGGGCCATGCAGAGATACATGCCTACCTCGGAGCATTCGCCGGTAAAGTTGGCCTTCAGCTGCTCGAGTATGTATTCCTTGTCCTCGGCACTTATGTCAGCGTTGTCCTTGACGGTTTTTGCGTAGATTCCGTACTCGTGCTCGGCGGCGAGCTTCATATCACCGGTCTGCTCGACGAACTTGTCACCGGGAACACCGCAGAGGGGGCACTTCTCAGGCGGAGTGTCGCCTTCATGTACATAACCGCAAACTGGGCA
>CAZIHY010000080.1:0-9346 GCA_964539115.1 uncultured Oscillospiraceae bacterium | reverse complement strand
TAATAAGCGGCGTTGGCGATCATGCCGGGGTCAAAGGCCTCGATCTCGGGCTTTATGCCCCACTCCTGCATGTTCAGGCCAAGCTCCTCAAGGAATTTGGGGTGGTTGATGAACAGGCTGCTGTTGAGCCAGTTCATGGATCCGCAGTCATAGGAACCCATCTCGGGACGCAGCTCCTTGAGGTGGATCTGGCGGGTCTCGTCGGTAGCGTTCAGGTCGCCGGAGGTGGTCATGTTGAGCACGACGTCGCAGTCGGGATAGCGCTCGCGGAGCAGTTTTACGGTTTCTGCAAATTTTTCCTTGCTCATGCTGCCGTTGCCTTCGTCGTCGCGCATGTGGAGATGAGCCACGGCGGCGCCGACCTTCCAGCAGGCGTACACATCGTCAGCAATTTCCGACGGGGTCATAGGCACGTTGGGGTTATTTTCCTTTTTAGGCCATGCGCCGGTGGTGGCGACGGTGATAATGGTCTTATTTCTCAAATCAGACATGGTATCAGTCCTCTCTTCAGTAAGTCTTAAAACATATCAAGACAGCGCGGGCACAGATTGAGTGCCCGCGCAGCCGGCTTGTTAGTCTGTATTGAATTATTTGTTGCGGTTAAAGAGCTTCTGCATATACTCGAGTCCGCTGTCGCCATTGCCCTCGGCAAAGCCGTAACCTGTGCCGCCGTAGGCATAGGTGCGCTCGGGAACTCCCTTTACGAGCAGGTCCTCGTCGATCTCAGCAACGCAGCGGGCCATGGAGCCGTCGCCCATGTACCAGCGGAGGGGGAAGCAGTTGAAACGGAACCAGGTGCCGGCCGGGATCTTGTCCAGATCGCCGCCGAGGTTCTCAACGCCGACGATGCCGTGGCCGAGCATCTCCTTGTGGCAGGGCTCCCAGGTGCCCCAGACGCCGATGTTCTCAAGGTCGCCGTACAGCTCGTCATAGGCCTCCTGGCCAAAGATGCGGATGTACTCGAACTTGTCGAACTTGGCATAGGCTTCCTCGCCGAACAGCTCCTTATACTCCTCGGTGATGGGCTTGCCGGTGGCGCCCAGCAGGTTCATGCGGGTCATGCCGTTGTTGCCCATTGCGGTGTGCAGAGGATGGTCAAGAGCCTGGGAGTCCATAGCGACGCACTTTACCTTGTTCTTGACGAACCACTTGCCGGCCTCAACGCCGGTGCCTGCGGCATAGTGATAATAGGCCTTGCTGTCGTCGAACAGGCGGTGCATACCGGTGTTCAGGCAGACGATCTTGCCTTCGAGGTCGGCCTGGTTGATGCCATACTTCTCGCAGGCGGCGTCGAGGTGTTTGTCGGTGATGAGGCCCCAGGGCTCGATGTCGATCTTCAGAACGACAGCTTCGCCGGTGTAGGCGTCGACGGGCATCTCGTGGGTGTAACGGGCGCGGCGGCCGTCAAACTCATACTCCATAACGTGACGGGGTGCGTCACAGTGGGTGCCGGTGTGCATGGTGCACTTGATGCTCTGGGTCAGAACACCGCCCTTGGCCATGGTATGGGTGTTGTCGATCTCGGGCTTATCAAAGTAGGGCCAGCGAGGAATCTCGGCTCCAAAGGGGTGTGTAAGGTCAACAAAAACTGTTTTTCCCATTGTAAATTTCCTCCAAATATTGTTTTCTTTCTGATATTTATGTACTTGAGCGGCTTATTTGCCGTAAAGCATACGGATGAGATATTCGTTAAGGTCGGCGTTGGACTTTTTGACCTCTTCTTCGGTCCATGTCTGGAAACCTTCGCCGGTCTTGAAACCGATCTTGCCCTCGTCGCGCAACTGCTTGAGCAGCGGGGAGGGACTGTGGCTGTCCTCCAGATCCTGAAGGATGTAGTCATGGATGTTGTAGGTCAGGTCGGTTCCGACCATGTCCGCATTTTCAAGCGGGCCGAGCTGCGGCAGGCGCAGTCCGAAGCTGTATTTTACGGCGTCGTCAACGGTTTTTGCGTCGGCTATGCCGTTTTCGACAATGGATATGGCCTCGCGCCAGAGCGCATGCTGCATGCGGTTTGCGATAAAGCCCGGAACGTCCTTTTTGCAGAGGACGGGCTTCTTGCCGACGGAAGCGAGGACCTGCATGACGGTGTCCGCTGTCTCGTCGCTGGTAGCGTCGGACTTGACGACCTCGACCAGTGGGATAAGGTGGCCGGGGTTCCAGAAATGGGTACCGACAAAGCGCTCGCGGTGCTCAAGCTTCTCGGAGATCTGAGATGGGCTCATAACAGAGGAGTTAGTACAGAAAATCGTATCGGGGCGGCAGCGGGCTTCGAGCTTTGCGAAGGTCTCCTGCTTAATGCTCATATCCTCGAAAACGGCCTCGACGACGAAGTCGGCGTTCTTTATAAGGTCGCTGTCAAGGTCAGTAGTAAAGCTGATACGGGACAGGCGATCCTCGAGCTCAGCCTCGGTTATAACGCCCTTTTCTATAAGCTGTGCACAATTGGTGCGGATCCCGCCGTAGACGTCCGTCTGATACAGGTCATAGACCGCGATTTTGAAGTCGGGATTGGCCGTAAAGACGAAGGCAATATTTTTGCCCATCATTCCGCCGCCGGCAATGAGGATGTTTTTGATCGGCATTTCTGCCATCATCTCCTTTTTTCAGATTAGCAGGTGAGGTAGCCGCCGGAGCAGTCGCAGTTGGCGCCGGTGATGAAGTCAGAAGCGGAGGAGGACAGGAACAGGGCGTAGCCGACGAAATCGGAGGGCTCTGCCAGACGTCCGATGGGCTCGCGCTTGAGGAAGTTCTGGTAAACGGCGGACTCGGGATCGAACATCCACTCGGTCAGCTCGCTGCGGAAAACAGTGGGGCAGAGGGAATTGACGTTGATGTGGTGCTGAGCGGACAGCTCGCAGGCGAGGCTGGAGACCATGAGATCCGCGCCGCCCTTGGAGGTGCAGTAACCGGTATAGCCGGCCATGCCGCGCTTGGAGCGCTGGGAGGTGACGACGACCATCTTGCCGCCCTTGCCCTGCTCGACCATCTGCTGGGCGACATACTTGAGGACGATGTAAACGCTCTTGCAGTCGGCGTCCATGACCTTCTGCCAATCCTCGACGGACTGGTCAAGAATATTCTGGACCTTGTTGTAACCGTGGCAGATAGCCAGGATGTTGAGCTCGCCGTACTTCTCGACGCAGGCCTTGACAAGGCTGATGACCTGCTCCTCAACAGCGGGGTCCGCGACGAAGTATGCGCAGTCAATGCCCTCGGCCTTGAACTCGTCCTCAAGGGCCTTGAGCTTGGCCTCATTGCGGCCGGTCATAAATACCTTTGCGCCGGCATAGCCATAGGCCTTTGCGAGAACGCAGCCAAGAGCTCCGGTAGCGCCGGTGACGAGGGCGACTTTACCCTCGACGGAGAACATGTTGTTTACAAAATCTTTCTGTACGGGAACCATTGTTTTTTCCTCCTGTAACAATTAATTTATGTATACTATATTGTATTATTTGGACTACATTTAGCATAGTCCACTTCGACTGTTTATGCAATACGCACAATATTGTAAGTAACTAACTTTTTTGTAACTACCCTCTTTATTTTGCGCCGATTATATGATACAATCAACACAAAAGACAAGCAGAAAATCTTGCCTGCGGAGGTGCTGACATGCCGGGAGTCAACCCCTATCATTATGTGAGGAAATGCCTGTTTGGGAAATGGAAGATGACGATCCTGCACCATATACATAATTATGGCTGCATACGCTTCAACGAGACGCGGAAGATCCTGCCCATAAGCGAGAAAGTGCTCGCGGAGCAGCTCAAGGAGCTGGCGGACGACGGGCTCGTCGAGCGAATACAGTACAATACGATACCGCTTAAAGTCGAGTATGTGCTCACGCCGCTTGGAGAGGAGCTTATCCCCGCGCTGGATTCGTTGTACATATGGAGCATACGGCGGATGTATGAGCTGGGCATCGAGATCGACCGCGACGCCTTCGACGTGCACCGCAGCGAGAAATATACAAAAGAACTCGGCGGGATAATGACCGCGCTGGGCTATGACTATGAAAGTGAGGAATGACTATGGAACAGGTCCTGGTCGTAAAAACTGAGCTTTTGGCTCCGTATATAAGAGGAAAAAACGGGCTGATAACCGGCTGTGAGGCGGAGCTTGAGGAGCTTGTCGCGCACGAGCGTGAGTATTTGCCGCGCGCGTTTGCTGAGGAGCACCCCGAGTATAAGCAGATCATTCCATATGTGACGATCTGCCGCGGCACCCAGGTGTTTTCAACAACGCGCCTGAACAAGGGCGGGGAGGACCGTCTGCACGGTCTTGTCTCCCTTGGCGTGGGCGGGCATATCAACCCCGGGGATGACGATTCGCTGATGAACGGTCTGCGCCGTGAGATAGACGAGGAAGTCGCGATGACCGACTTCGGCGACCTTACCCTGCGCGGCGTTATAAACGACGATTCCAACGAGGTCGGGTCCGTGCATCTCGGCTTTTTCTATACGCTCACAACGACCGGCGAAGTCATTGTACGAGAGACGGAAAAACTCTCCGGCGCATGGCTGCGCCGCAGCAAACTCTGGGATCTGGCTCCGGGTATGGAGACGTGGTCGCAGATAATCGTGCCGCTGCTGGCGACAGTTGAATAATGAATTTTCCCGCCGGGGGCCTGTCCCGGGCGGGAAGTTTTTTATTTGTAATCTGCACCTTAACGATATTTATAAACATATAAATCCCGCATTGCGCATCTGGATGTATTGTGTTATTATAATCTTTCATTAAACTCTTGTGAAACGGAGAAAAAGTTTATGCCTGAAGGGATTTTTATAAAAGGTGATATACTCCTTCCAAAAGAGAAGTTTGAGACCTGGAGCGTTGTCGCCTGCGACCAGTTTACTTCCGAACCGCAATACTGGGAGGAGACGGAGCGCATCGTTGGGGATGACCCGTCTTCACTCCGGCTGATGCTGCCGGAAGCGTGGCTGCGCACGGAGCGCGGCGCACAGGCGGATGTAACTGGCGCCATGCGGCAGTATCTTGAAAGCGGCGTCTTCAGAAACGTTGAGGATTCTTTTGTATATGTTGAACGGACGTTGTCCGGAAGCTCGGTGCGCCACGGTCTGGTCGGCCTGCTGGACATTGAGGCCTATGATTATGCGACCGGTTCGGTATCTCCCGTCCGCGCAACGGAGGGGACGGTCGCCGAGCGGCTGCCCGCAAGGGTGAAGGTGCGCATGCAGGCGCCGCTTGAGATGCCGCATATTATCGTGTTCATCGACGATCAGGAAAACAGCGTCATGAGCGCCGCCGAAGCTGCGGCCGCGGAGGGAGAGGTGCTTTATGACTTCGAACTCATGCAGGGAGGAGGCCGGCTGAGGGGACGCAGGATCAGCGGCAGCGCCGCCGCAGCGGTTGAAAAATGTATCGGCGCGCTGGGGGACCCGGCGGTGCTTGAAAGGAAATACGGGAAGATCGGCAAAGCACCGGCTATGTTCGCCGTCGGCGACGGCAACCATAGCCTTGCTGCGGCAAAGCTGTGCTGGGAGGAGATAAGAAAAGGACTGACGCCGGAAGAGGCCGAAAGACATCCGGCCAGGTACAGCCTCGTTGAACTTGTGAATATCCACGACTCGGCGGTCGGCTTCGAGCCGATACACAGGGTGATTTTTGATACTGACAGCTGCGGCTTTGTTGAAAAAGCCCGCGAGGTGTTCGCATCCTGCGGGAAGCAGGGAGAGGAACACAGGGTCGTTTTGCTCCGCGCTGGGAAAGAGTACGCCGTTGATGTTTACGGGCCGTCGATGGGCGAAATTATCGGTCTTGCGGAAAACTTCTGCAAAGACTGGTGCGCACGCAGCGGCGGAAGGCTCGACTATATCCATGGTGGAGATACGGCCAGAAGCATGTGCTCGGGCGCGTCGGCCTGCGGCATACTTTTGCCCGCGATGGACAAGGATGAGCTGTTCCCTTCCATTATCCGGACGGGGGCTTTCCCGCGTAAGAGTTTTTCCATCGGTCTTGCCGCGGACAAACGGTATTATACAGAGTGCCGGCGCATAAAATAAAAAAGCCCTTTTTCCTTGATTTTTCAGCTGCTGTGGTGTATACTGCGCCAAGTGTCTGAGGGAGAATCAGTATAAGTTCCGGGAGGGATCTAATGTCTGAAACGAAAAAACAAAACTATCTGCACGGAGCAGCGATACTTGCCTTTGGCGTTGCTATAATGAAAGTGCTTGGCGCGATCTACAAGATCCCGCTTCAGAACATACTAGGCGACACGGGCTACGGCTATTTCAACGCGGCCTATACGATCTATAACGTCCTTTTGACGATCGCTACCGCGGGACTGCCCGTCGCGCTCTCACGCATGATATCTGAGGCCAACACGATGGGCAGGCCGATGCAGGCAAGGCGCATTTTCCGCGTTGCAACGGCAACGCTCTTTATACTTGGCTTCGTGTTCTCGGCGCTCATGTTCCTGTTTCCGACTGACATGGCGATACTGTTCGTGTCCAAGGCTGAGGTTTCGCAGTGCGTTTATGCGCTGTCTCCGGCGGTGCTGCTGGTGTGCCTGACGAGCGCGTTCAGGGGTTATATCCAGGGCCACGGCAACATGAAGCCGACCACGGTCGGACAGGTGCTGGAGGTCCTGGTCAAGGTGGTCGTCGGCCTTGCGCTTGCCGTCTATCTGACGAAACAGGGAAAGAGCCTGCCGATCAGTTCTGCGGGCGCGATTTTCGGCGTTACCGCCGGCGGAATGGCCGCGCTGATATACATGTTTATATGCTATCTGCGCCAGTATAAAGGCAAGAGCGCGGATGCCTGTGAGACGGGGACGGACACCCCGGACAGCGTTGGAAAAACGCTGGGCGAGTTCATAAAGGTCGGCGTTGCGATAACTCTCGGAGCCTCTGTTATGAGCGTGATATCGCTCATTGACACAAAGCTTATCCAGGAGCAGCTGCCGAACGTCGCCGGAATCGGCGGAGCGCTGGCGGATGAGCTTTACGGCTCCTATTCCGCCATGCAGACGCTTTACAATCTGCCCGCCGCATTCATAACCCCTATGACGATCGCGGTCGTACCCGCCATATCCGCTGCCGTCGCAAGAAAGGCGCACAACGAGGTTGGAGATATCGCCGAGAGCGGGCTCCGAATCTCCGCCGTTATCGCAATGCCGATGGGCGTCGGTATCGCGGTCCTGGCATATCCAATTGTAAATGTGCTGTACACAAACACTAATGAAATGGGGCCGACGATACTTGCATATCTCGGCGTTGCGTCGATCTTTGTCTGCATAGCGCTGGTAACAAACGCGATCTTGCAGGCGAACGGAAACGAGCGTCTTCCCATCATCTCGATGATTGCGGGCGGCATCGTCAAGATTGCCGCTAACCTGCTTCTGGTCGGGCGGCCGTCTGTCAATATACTGGGTGCGCCGATAGGCACGATATGCTGCTATGCGGTCATCTGCATACTCAACTGCTTTTTCATCAGCAAGTGCCTGCGTAAAAAGCCGAACTATATAAGCGCGTTTGTCCGTCCGTTTGTCAGCTCCGCCGTCATGGGCGCCGCGGCATGGGCGGTATACGGACTGGCGGATAAGATCCTCGGGGCAGAGGCGGGAGGTTCCCGGATCATGCTCATTCTCGCGATGGGGGCGGCGATAGTAGTCGCGGTCATAATTTATCTTGTCCTCATAATTGTGACGCGCGCTGTGACTGGCGAGGACATGAAGCTCATCCCCAAGGGGGAAAAGATAGCAAAACTACTGAAAATCAAGTAAGTTTCAGGTAATTGCCAAAACAACTTGCAGAAGGGATAAAAGTATGGTAGATTTTGAATATGCTGACCATTACGACATAAATGCGTACAGAAAGATAATTGCCGTGCTCCGCGGAGAGGGCGGATGCCCATGGGACAGAGAACAGACTCACGAGAGCATAAGGCGCAATGTACTTGAGGAGGCTTACGAGGTCTGCGAGGCCATAGACGAGGGAGATCCCGAGCATCTCAAGGAGGAACTCGGAGATCTGCTGATGCAGGTCCTGTTCCATGCCCGCATGGAGGAAGAGGCTGGAAATTTCGATCTCGACGACGTCGCTGACAGGGCTGTTAAAAAGCTCATACTGCGCCATCCGCACGTTTTTGGAAACGTGGAGGTCGAAAATTCTGATGAAGTGCTTGACAATTGGGATAAAATAAAGCGTGTTGAAAAATCCCAGGATACCGTCGCGACCGCGATGACGGACGTTGCGGAAACGCTTCCCGCGCTTTGGCGCGCCGAGAAGATCCAGAAAAAGGCCGCAAAAGTCGGATTTGACTGGCCGGATATTTCGGGAGCTCTTGGCAAGATCGCCGAGGAGGCGGAGGAATTGCGCGCCGCCGTCGAGAACAATGATGTGGTAAATATCGAGGAAGAGATCGGCGATCTCATCTTTTCGACTGTCAATGTCGCCCGTTTTGCGGGCGTGGATCCGGAGAAGGCTGCGCACATGTCCTGCGAGAAATTTGTCCGCAGGTTCCGTTTCCTTGAGGATGCGGCGGCGAAGGACGGGAAAACGCTTGAGGGAATGTCCCTCGATGAGATGGAGAGATATTACCAGCGCGCCCGTGTTGAGCTGGAAGGCAAGGAGCCGCAGTTCTACGGGGAGGAAAAATAAGTCAGGACGCCGCTGACACAGCGGTTTCCATATAAAAACAAAAGCGGGCTTACCGCGTATATTATTAGGAGGATTACAAATGAACAAGGCAGAACTGATAGCGGCTGTTGCTGAGAAGACCGGCCTGTCCAAGAAGGATACCGAGAAGGTCGTCAACGCAACTTTCGATACTATCACTGAAACTCTTGAGACTGGCGAGAAAGTACAGCTTGTTGGCTTTGGCGTATATGATGTAAAGAATCGTGGGGCGCGCATCGGACGCAACCCCAAGACCAAGGAGGAGATCGAGATCCCCGAGACCCGTGTTCCCACCTTCAAGGCCGGCAAGGCGCTGAGAGAGGCCGTCGGCAAGTAAGTTTCTGCCATATTGTCAAAAAGGGCTGCTGTCAGACTGACGGCGGCCCGTTTTTGGAGGATTCAAAATGAGACTGGATAAATATCTGAAGGTTTCGCGCCTTATAAAGCGCCGCAGCGTCGCAAACGATGCATGTGACGGCGAGCGCATAACCGTAAACGGCAGAACGGCCAAGGCGTCCTATGCCGTCAAGCTCGGCGACGTTATCGAGATAAGCTACGGACAGCGCACCCTGCGCGTCGAGGTAACGGAGATAAACGAACATGCGAACAAGCAGGACGCTTCCGCAATGTATAAGGAGATATGAAAAAAGCGCACCCTTCCGGATGTGCTATTAACCCCTTGCCATATCAAAAAAGTTGTAGTATAA
>CAZIHY010000079.1:1185-9372 GCA_964539115.1 uncultured Oscillospiraceae bacterium | reverse complement strand
TCGAGCGCTCGATTAATATACCATTTATTTTCCCCCGTGTCAACACCTTTTTTCAAAAAGATTTCAACTTTTTTAAGTCCACAGGTTTTTCCACAAACTTCCTTGAAAGTCTGTCGAAAACCCTGTTGATAAAAGGTTGAGAACTCCCGCTTACGGGCGTTCTCAACCTTTTTTGTCGTTATTACGGACTCACATCCGGCATTCCTGTGGAAAACTTATTTCAAGAGTCTTATCTTCCCTATAATCGGAAGCTCCTTAAATCTCTTATGCAGGACGTTGCTTATACCCATAAAGAAACAGACGACCGTAAACACCCAGCCCGCGGCAGTGAGCAGCCATCCGAACAGCGGAAGCGCGCCGGCAACATTAAGAACAGCGTTGCATATCAAAAGTACAAGACCCTGATTCGCATGAAACCTCGCAAACTCGGAATCGTTCCTCACAAAATACGGGATAAGAAACAGAAATGAAAAGTAGGAGAGCACCGATATAAGCGGGAACGGCCCGCTGATAAGTCCCGAGCCGGTATTGACACCGGCATAGCTTCTCGGCCCCTCGCTGCTGCTGTAGCCGCCTGTAGGAGTTCCTTTATAATGGTATTCTCCGCTGTCATATTCCTGGCTTTTCCCGCTCTGTGTATAAGTACGTCTGTATTCTTCGGACTTGGCCTGTGCTGCAGAGCCGTCTTGCTGTTTTGTTTCCTTTTTTTCTGTTTCTGGCCCGCCAACGCGCTTGCCGCACGCGGGACATACATTGGAGCCCTCAGCAATATAAGCTCCGCACTTGCCGCAGAAAGCCATATCTGTCTCCCCCTAAATCAAATACTGTTTGGATTATATCTCAATATGTCTCTTTTGGCAAGAAAAACGCCGGACTCATTTAGAGTCCGGCGAAATATGTCATATAAGCTTATCTTTTTTCCTTCTCTATCTCATCATAATAGGTCGCCGCGACAACGCCGAACAACAGCGGCGCAAAAGCTATTACTATAAGATAAACGATGATAGTGATTATCAACAGGAAGTGCACCGCGCCGCCTAAAAGACTGAATATGAGCAACGCAACAACGATTATAAGACCAATGAGCAGATCCGCAAGGAACATCTTCCCCCTGTATCCCTTTGTAAGGCGCATCGAAACCCGAAGAGCCTCCGTCGCAGAGATCTCAGGATCATTGAGAAGTATGTAAGGAACAAAACGGTACGAATAGGTCTTTATAATGCCGAAAATGACGCCTACGATCGGGATAAGCGACCATATAAATATCCACAGATACATCCAGCCCATGCCTCCCGCCGTACGGAAGAAGCTCTTGAAGCCGTTGAACAGCTGGTCGGAATTGATATTCTTGCCCCGAACCGCATCCAGATATACGGACGCCATACCAACCTCCAGCACAAACACGATGGGCAGCGAGATGATCGGAATGAAGCCGAATACGCTCGCCAGGAACGTAAGAAGCGAGCACATCAGGGATAATCCCCAGAGCAGAAGCGGCTTCTTTGAGAGCAACGCAAAACTCTTGGAATAAATTGCGCCGACAGACGTCGGAGACGCGGGCTTCGGCTGATAGGGCGGCTGCTGATACCCCTGGTACTGCTGGTTATACTGCTGGCCATAAGTCTGGTACTGCTGGTTTTGCTGATAGTTCTGATATTGCTGATTGTACTGCTGTTCGTACCTCTGATAATCCGGATTACCGCCAAACGCTCCGGATTGGTCGCCGTATCTGGAAATATCTCCCGGTGTGACCGGGGGAATGGGCTGCGACGTGGTCTGATCCACCTCATTCTCGAGCGGTTGACCGCATTCAGAGCAGAATTTGTTGCCGTCCGGCACAGTTGCTCCACAGTTTCTGCAAAAAGCCATATTATACCCTCCCACTTTAGACCTATGGTCATTTGTATGAACCTATTGTACCATTTCTTTAGAAAAAAGCAACTTTATTTTTGCCGGATGTCCCAGGCTTTGACGCACTCGGACATCCGGCGTATCTCAGGAGCAGAATCTGTGTTTTCCTATGACTGTAATGAGCGGGCGAGACCATATCCACGAGCTTGTTGCAGTCGAAGGATTGAAATAATATATCGCTCCGCCGGATGGATCAGAGCCGTTAAGCGCATCCTGTGCCGCACGATATGCGCTGTCCGCGACCGGCTGGTTGAACTGACCGTCCTGGAGGCACGAAAACGCGCCTGACTGATAAATTACACCGGATATCGTGTTCGGAAAAGACGGATGCTTAACGCGGTTCAGCACGACCGCGCCAACCGCCACCTGTCCGGAATATGGTTCTCCGCGCGCCTCGGCGGAGATCAGCCTTGCCAGGAGGTAAACGTCTCCCGACGTGCTTGACTGTGTGGACGAACTGGTTATCCCCAGCGCCTTGAGCGTCGCGGGACCCGCCATCCCGTCCACCGTAAGGCCGTTCTTTTTCTGGAACAGCTTGACGGCCTCTTCCGTCCTGCTGCCGTATATTCCATCAACTGTATAGGAATAATACCCCCAGCTCTTAAGCTTTGTCTGTATCTCACTGACAACGCTTCCGCTGGAGCCGCGTTTATATGTCTCGGCGAAAGCCGTCTGCGCCAGCGTTATAATAACGATATTAACAGCGAATATGACCGCCAGCACAAGCGTCAACTTTCTTTTATCGTTCATGCAGAAAACTCCTTTTTGCGTTTCTGCACATAGTTTACGGAACTCATGCCGGTCTTATGCTTTGGAAAAATTGCTAATCTCTCAACATGATTTTTTCATCTTGCCAACATAATAAATCCGTGTTATTGTATCAATATAATAATAGGAATGAGGCGCTGCAATGAGAAACGAGTAATTCAATTCATGCTGACGATTTTTGCGGTCCGCTGGACGGGCCTGTGTTGTCATCGGAATTTGGATTACTCAGACGGAGGATCGGCCTCCGTTTTGTTTGCCGCGCTGTTTTTATATTTATAACTGCGCGAGTTTTCCGCTTTCCGATGGCTGACCACCGGAGAGCGGATTTTTCTTTTATACCCAAGGAGGGAAACTATGCTGGATATTAAAAACATCAGTATCATCCTCTCGCAGAGCGGACGCCCGCTGGTAGAAAACTTCAGCTTTACGCTCAACAGCGGCGACAAGGCCGTCATTATCGGCGAGGAGGGCAACGGAAAATCAACACTATTAAAATATATCTGCGACGAGCGCCTTGTCTCCGGTTACTGCAACTGCAGCGGCGAAATAGTCAGAAAGGGCATCTGCGCGTATCTGCCGCAGATGCTCCCGCAGGAACTTGAAAACGTCTCTCTGCGCAGCTATTTCTCAGACGCCTCGCCGTATGCGCATTTCAGCTTGCTTCGCGGACTGGGCCTTCCGCCGGAATTTTTTGTATCCGGGCAGCTTATCGGTACACTCTCCGGCGGGGAAAAGGTCAAGGCACAGCTTGCAAAAATACTTATTTCGGAACCTGACGTCCTGCTTCTGGACGAGCCGACCAACGACCTCGACATCGAAACGCTCGAATGGTTCGAGGGCTTTATAAGCTCCCTGCGAATGCCGGTTCTGTTCATCTCTCATGATGAAACGCTGATCGAGAAAACAGCGAATGTTATAATCCATATGGAGCAGCTCCGCAAAAAGACACGTGCACGCGTCACGGTAGTGCGAAGCGGATACCGCGACTACATTTCCTCCCGGCATGCCGCTTTTGAAAAGCAGGACCGAATAGCTGAAAAGCAGCGCGAAGAACACAAAAAGCAGATGGCGCGCTGGCAGCAGATACACGACCGCGTCGAACATGAGCAGCGCTCCGTGAGCAGGCAGGATCCACACAGCGGGCGTCTTCTCAAGAAGAAAATGAAGTCCGTCCAGTCCCAATCCAAGCGCTTCGAGCGCGAGACGGAGAATTTTCTGGATTTCCCCGAATCTGAGGACGCGATAATAACGCGCTTCGATCCCATGATATCGCTGCCAAAGGGCAAGCTTGTGCTGGATCTTTCGCTCCCCTCGCTGGAAGCCGGGGACCAAACACTCGCGCGGGATATCAGGCTCCAAGTCTGCGGTGGAGAGCGCATCGGCATAACCGGACGCAACGGAGCTGGAAAATCGACGCTGCTAGAAATGATATGGGATATTCTGCGTGCCAGGAGAGACATAATCGCCGGTTTCATGCCGCAGGACTATTCACAGGTTCTCGAATACGGCAAATCGCCGATAGAATTTCTCGCCGCGCGATATTCAAAGGAAGAGGTCACAAAGGCGCGCACATTTATGGGAAACATGCGCTTCACCCGTGAGGAAATGACAGGTCCAACAGGCAAGCTCAGTGGAGGGCAGCGTGCAAAGGTCCTTTTTCTGGACATGGTGCTCAAGAACGCGAATACTCTCATTCTCGACGAACCCACGCGGAATTTCAGTCCCTTGTCCGGCCCTGTAATACGCCGGGCTTTGTACGACTTCGGAGGAACAATAATCAGCGTGTCGCACGACAGAAAATATCTGGATGAGGTCTGCACCCGCGTGCTTACGCTGACTCCGGATGGTCTTGAGCCTGTTGAATAAAAGGAAACCGCGCTGCACATGAGCAGCGCGGTTCTTAACATTTATATATTGATTATGCTTTATGCCTTGGTTTTGATTTCCTCGAGTGCACGGGCGAGGAAATCATCAAGGGGCATTGCGCCTTCATCTACGCCGACGCGGGTGCGGACTGAGACGGCTCCCGCCTCAGCCTCTTTGTCGCCGACAACGAGCATATAGGGGATCTTCTGAAGCTGAGCTTCGCGGATCTTATAGCCGATCTTCTCATTGCGCAGGTCCGTCTCGACACGGATACCGACAGCTTCGAGCTTTTCGGCAACGCTATTTGCGTAATCCGCAGTTCTGTCGGTGATGGGCATGACCTTGACCTGAACAGGACTGAGCCACAGCGGGAAAGCTCCGGCATAGTGCTCGGTTATTACGCCGATAAAACGCTCAATGGAGCCGAGAACGACGCGGTGTATCATAACGGGGCGGTGTTTTTCGCCGTCGGGGCCGGTGTACTCAAGCTCAAAGCGCTCGGGCATCTGCATATCGAGCTGGATGGTGCCACACTGCCAGGTACGCCCCAGAGAGTCGGCAAGATGGAAGTCGAGCTTCGGACCATAGAATGCGCCGTCGCCTTCGTTGATGACATAGTCCTTGCCCATGGCCTCGATCGCCTTTTTCAACGTCTCGGTCGCAAATTCCCATGTCTCCTCGTCGCCGATATGATCCTCCGGCATTGTGGATACCTCGATCTGATACTTGAGACCGAACACGGAATAGACCTCATCGAACAGGCGAACAACGTTCTGAATCTCATCCTGCATCTGATCCCAGGTCATGAAGATGTGCGCATCATCCTGAGTAAAGCAGCGGACGCGGAACAGGCCATGCAGCGCACCGGAAAGCTCGTGGCGGTGGACAAGGCCCAGCTCTGCCATTCGCAGAGGCAGATCGCGGTAGGAGTGCGGCTCGGTCTTGTAAACGAGCATACCGCCCGGGCAGTTCATTGGTTTGACCGCATAATCCTCGCCGTCGATAACAGTCGTGTACATGTTGTCCTTATAGTGATCCCAATGGCCGCTGCGGTGCCACAGCTCCTGATTTAGTATCATCGGCGTGGATATCTCAACGTAGCCGTATCTCTTATGCACGTCACGCCAATACTCAAGCAGGGTATTGCGCAGGACCATGCCCTTAGGCAGGAAGAACGGGAATCCGGGTCCCTCCTCCATCAGGGTGAACAGACCCAGCTCACGTCCCAGCCTGCGGTGGTCGCGGCGCTTGGCCTCTTCAATGGCCGCAAGATAGGCGTCCAGCTCGTCCTTTTTGGGGAAGGCAACGCCGTAAATGCGCTGAAGAGTCTGGCGGTTGGAGTCGCCTCGCCAATAGGCGGCGTTGCAGGCGGTCAGCTTTATCGCATTGCCCTTGATGCGGCCGGTGGAATCGAGGTGCGGGCCGGCGCAGAGGTCGGTGAACTCGCCCTGCTTGTAGAAGCTGATTACGGCGTCCTCGGGCAAGTCGTTGATGAGTTCGACCTTATAGGGTTCGTCCTTCATCAATTCCAGAGCCTGCTCACGCGGAAGCTCAAATCGCTCGAGCTTCAATTTTTCCTTGCAAATTTTGCGCATCTCTGCCTCAAGCTCAGAAAGCTGAGTCTCGGAAAAAGGTTCGGGGGTGTCAAAGTCATAGTAAAAGCCGTTGTCGATAGCCGGACCGATCGCCAGTTTGACCTCGGGGTGCAGACGCTTCATAGCCTGTGCCAGAACGTGGGAACAGGTGTGCCAATAGGTTTTCTTATACTCCGGATTTTCAAAAGTATACTTTTTCTCGTCCATGATTTCTCCTCCAAAACAAAAAGCACCTCTGACAAAATGTCAGGGGTGCATAATATTACACGGTTCCACCCTGAGTTTAACTCAGTTTCGCTGTAACGGGCGAACCCGTCCCGCTTATTTCGCGGGCGGCTCAGGAGTGGTACAGCCGCCGGCCCGCGCAGAACGCTTGCAGCAAAAACGCGTTCCTCTCTGTCCGCGGCGGTGCGGTTTCTTCTCCGTCATTACCGGTTTACCGGGAGCAGTCTATCACCAAAATAAAAGCTTGTCAAGGGTTTCATTCTTCCCATTCAGCTCTGTCGTCCTAAATGATTGCGTCATCGTCGGCGGAAATATATATCTCCTCCACGTCCCGCTGCGCCTGCCGCAGCGTTTCAGCCGCAACATCGGCTTCCAGGCCCTCTATCAGCTCGATCGCTTTAGTGATGGCGGTGAACAGCGTGCCGTACATTTCTTTATATAGAAGCAGCTCTTTCTCATCAGTCTTTTCAAATAACTCCGCAGCACTCTCTTTCATATCTCTGCCCCATTCCAGTCATAAGCTGTAATCCGATTATAAATTTGAATTTTTCGTATGTCAAGCTTGATTTCTCAACATCCTATGTTTAAGGAAATCCATTTTCTCATATTCTTATTGGTAAAGTGGAGGTTTGACATGAAACTTGATTATAAAATGATCGGAAAGAATATAGCAAGGCGCAGAAAACAGCTGGGCATGACCCAAGCTCAAGTAGAGGAAAAAGCCGACATCGCATATAAATACCTTTCCTCTATTGAGCGCGGCCACTCCACTCCCTCCACCGAGGTCATCATGCGCCTCGCCATAGCGCTGGATACCACTCCGGACGAATTCCTTGTCGGCACTGTCCGCTATGAGGACGACAAGTGGAAGAGCGTCGCCGAACTGCTGCACGGCATGGACGAGGAAAAGCTCAAAACCGCGCAGAGCTTTCTGAACTGGCTTTCAGAGCAGAGTTGATATCAGAGCAGCAAAACACCCCGCATTACACAAGTGAGCGTAATGCGGGGTGTTTTTTAGTATATCAGCTTTCCAGGGAGACGCCTGTTTCAGTCCAGATACCTGCTTAAAACATATACGACACAGCAAATCACCGGCTGATGCACAAGATAGATAATAAGACTGTGTCTCCCGGCCCAGGTCAGTGCGCACGGCAGGCTGGCCCCGCCCCCGCCTCCCTTTAAGGACCCGCCCAGCCAAGTTCCGAAAAGAAACAAAAACATCCACGGCAAAAGCGGATAATAGTCCGAGGAATAGAACCCTTCCGTCACAAAACCAAGCGGGAACATCCACGTTATGTCAACCACCGTTGTCTTTGTACACCACAGTGTCAGCGGAAACAGCACAACGCAGGCTATTGGTAAAGCCAGATGCGGAAGCTTTTCCAAATACTCGCCAAACAGTCCATACAGCAGCATACACAGCCCCAGCAGCTGGAGTATCCCGAACAATACCGGCGCCCCCACAAAGAGCGACGCGGCGATCACCAACACACCGGCGGCGAGAACAATAAGCCCGCGGCGGAGGTTATTCCGCGAAAAACGGCAGCAAATGCCCGCGATCAGGATAAAGCCGCCGCCGCACAGCCAGGCAATAGCGCGGTACGCGGGGCTTTCCACAAATGTATATTCCATAAGCCCAAACATCGCCAAATCATAAAGCGTGTGCCAGACCACCATGACGGCGATGCAAAGGGAGCGGCACAGGTCAAGCACCTCGATGCGCTTCACGTGTCACTCCCCTTTCAGCCCTTCAGGCATTTTTACTTTTCAGCAGCTTGACCAGCAGCGCTATCCCGCCGCCGACGGCTCCAGCGAGCGATGG
>CAZIHY010000079.1:0-1085 GCA_964539115.1 uncultured Oscillospiraceae bacterium | reverse complement strand
TCGAAGGCGACGATCTCCGCACGTATGAAGCCGCGCTCAAAGTCAGAGTGTATCTTGCCGGCGGCCTGAGGCGCTTTTGTGCCCTTTTTGATCGTCCATGCGCGGCACTCGTCGCTGCCGCCGGTCAGGAAGGATATGAGGCCAAGCAGACTGTAAGAGCACTTGATGAGCCTGTCCAATCCGGATTCAAGCATGCCCAGCTCCTCGAGAAAGACCGCCTTCTCATCCGCCGGCAGTTCGCCTATCTCCTGCTCGATTTTGGCACAGATGGGCAGAACCTGGGCATTTTCCTTTTTTGCTATCTCTAAAACAGCTTTATAATAGTCGTTATTCTCGTAATCAGATACCCCTTCCTCATCCATATTAGCTGCAAAGATGATCGGCTTGAGCGTAAGCAGATCGCTGGTCGCCAATATGGCAGCATCGTCCTCACTGCATTCAAAGGAGCGGGCAGACTTCCCGTCATTGAGATGGGCCAGCAGCTTTTCAAAGAGCTCAGCCTCATGTAAATACTTCTTGTCGCCCTTGGCAGCCTTTTTTGCCTTGTCGATGCGGCGCTCGACCATCTCCATGTCAGCCATGATAAGCTCAATATCGATTATCTCAATGTCGCGCGCGGGGTCGGTCCCGCTCTCAACATGTATAACGTTCTCGTCGTCAAAACAGCGTACAACGTGGACGATCGCATCCGTCATGCGGATATTCGAGAGGAATTTGTTTCCAAGGCCCTCGCCTTTGGACGCGCCGCGGACAAGTCCCGCAATGTCAACGAACTCGATGACGGCAGGCGTATACTTCTTCGGAGAATACATCTCCGCAAGGTAGTCCAGGCGCTCGTCGGGGACAGTGACCATGCCGACATTTGGCTCGATGGTGCAGAAGGGATAGTTGGCGCTCTCTGCGCCGGCGTTTGTTATCGCGTTGAACAGGGTGGACTTGCCGACATTGGGAAGCCCCACGATACCTAATTTCATTTATCCTCACTTCTCCTTTGAAAACCTTGATATAGCTGGGGTTTCAGCGTTTCGCTTTGTGGTCATGTACCAATTCATGTACCAATTTTTTCACACGACCTTCAAAGCATC
>CAZIHY010000078.1:3421-9408 GCA_964539115.1 uncultured Oscillospiraceae bacterium | reverse complement strand
TGTCTTGCAGGAGTGCTTTTTTGCTCCATTTTATTTTATGGGCCTTGACATTTGTGTCTCAAAATGATATCATTTTGATATCAAAAAGATCAGGAGGGGTCGATATGAATGAAATTGTTTTGACAGGAAAGAAAAGAGGAATGTTTGTTCTTATCCTCACTGTTGTTTTGTATGTTCTTGCGATAATTGGCTGCGTGTTTGGCGGCATTATGCTCGAGGCCGGGAGAGGGCCTGTTCTTCTGATTGTCAGTCTCGTTGTTATATGCCTTGCGTGGATACTTATCCCCGGCCTTAAGATCCTGAAGCCGCAGGAGGCCCTGGTGCTCACGCTGTTCGGAAAATACATCGGCACGCTTAAGGGCGACGGCTTTTATTTTGTGAATCCCTTCTGCTCCGCAGTCAATCCGGCTGCGAAAACAAAGCTTAACCAGAGCGGCGATGTAAAGACTGTTTCCATTGCAGGTGTCGGCAGCGTCAGCACGACCGGCGATCTGGAGCTGGCGAATAAAAAGCTGTCGCTGAAGATAATGACGCTCAATAACAACCGCCAGAAGATAAACGATTGCCTGGGCAACCCTGTGGAGATTGGCATCGCCGTTACATGGAGAATCGTTAACACCGCGAAGGCCGTATTCAATGTTGACAACTACAAGGAGTTTCTCTCCCTCCAGTGCGACAGTGCGTTGAGGAACATTGTCAGGCTCTATCCTTATGATGTGGCTCCCAACATTGACACTACGGGCGATGGACTTGCGGACGACGGAAGTCTTCGCGGTTCCAGCGAGATCGTGGCTCAGCGCATCCGCGACGAGATACAGCAGCGCGTGGATGAAGCCGGCATCGAGATTATCGAGGCAAGGATAACCTATCTGGCCTATGCCACCGAGATCGCGGCCGTTATGCTTCAGCGTCAGCAGGCCTCTGCCATTATAGATGCGAGAAAGATGATAGTAGACGGTGCTGTCGGCATGGTTGAACTGGCTCTGGAGCGTCTCAGCGAGAACAATGTTGTCAATTTGGATGACGAGAGGAAGGCTGCAATGGTATCCAACCTGCTCGTCGTCCTCTGCGGAAACCACGATGCGCAGCCCGTCGTGAATTCCGGAAGCCTGTATTAAGCTGTGACCGGACGATATTATGGGAGATAATTCTAAAAAGCAGGTACCGCTTCGGCTCTCCGCAAAGCTTTATAATGAAATCGCGGCCTGGGCGGAGGATGATTTCCGTTCGGTAAACGGACAGATCGAATATCTGCTGACAGAGTGTGTAAGGCAGCGGAAGAAAAATGGAAAATATATGCCTGAGAAATTGGATGTTCCCCCGGAACTGGACCTTGAATAAGAAAAACGGAAGCCGGCGGTCAAACCGCCGGCTTCCCGTAATCTATATTGGTTTTATATCTGTACAAACTCAGTTCTCAACTAGCTCCAGGCCATCGCCGAGGACATAGTCTCCGTCCACGTTCATCATCGGACGGACGCCGACGATGTCGTTGTGCGCCAGCGCATAAGAGAAGGCGCCGTTCGCGCTCATGACGCGGACAAGGTAGGCATAGGCCAGATGCGGAGTGCGGGTCCAATACCACCAGCTGTATTTGGGGTCAAATATCTGCGGTGCTCCGAGCGGAGCACTGCCGCGCTTGCCGAAGTCCCAGCCGGGGTTCCAGCTGCGGCCGAAAATGCTCATCTGGTATTCGGTAGGCTTCGCCTTGAGATGGGCGCGGCCTTTGAACAGTGGAAGAGCTGTGCCGTCCTCTATGCCGCTTTCCCCGCCAAAGCCTATTTCTGTACGGCTGGGCAGAAAGACCCGGGCATTGACGGTCCTGACCTCGCCCTGCTCCTTGCGTGTGCGGAAAAGCGTTGGCACTTCGCTTTCGAGTATTGCCGCCTCGAACCGCGGGTCAAGCTCTCGCAGGAAGCCGTTTGCGTCGGCGTTGGGCTGTTCATCATAGCGCAGGAAGCCGCGGCGCGGAGGCTGGTCAAGCTCGTGACTGGGCTTATACCAGAACTGCTCGCCGGAATTGAGCCATGCGTTTATATTCGAAAGGGCATAGTTGTTGCTTCCATATTTGCCTGTTGCTTCAAAGTAGTTTTGCTTTTTGCTGCAGGGTTCTGCGGCGTCGAAGCAGGCGCAGCGGATAACGTCGCGGGAGACAAGGGTCGTTCCCTTATATCCGGGATGATCCTGAGCAGCGACAAGAAAAACAAGATTTGAACGCCCTTCGACGACCTCTGTGCCGACAGCCAGCTCTTTGAGCTTCGTCATATTATCGCACCTCCATATTTTTCTGTCTGGGTATACGCTGGCACAGCGGTTTGCTGTGATCCATCGGATAGCTGCCGTCAGTCGGTTCCTCGATCTCCGGGGGCTCCTCGTTTCCGTTGACCTGGCAGAGCTCGCGGTGGTGCTGAACGCAGATCTTACAGAAGCCGTGCTGCGGGCAGGTGCGCGTGGGGCAGGGGCACTCGGGATTATACCTTAGATCCTCTTCTATGTACGTTTCGGTTATCTCCAGACCAGGCTCAGTTTCGCTGAGTCCAAACTCCTTTAGCATTGGCCATACCTCACTTTATTTAATATATGACCATTATAGATAATAAACCGCCCGCGGTCAAGACAGCCGCGGGCGGTTTTGGTATTATTCGTGGCAGTGGGCACAGTCGCTGCAATCGGCGAACATGGACGCGTCGTATTCGATGCCGTTTTTGTCGTAATAATCCTTGACGGCGGCACGGACAGCTTCCTCGGCCAGCACACTGCAATGAAGCTTATGGGCGGGAAGTCCATCCAGAGCCTCGACGACCGCCTTGTTGGACAGGTCGAGCGCCTCGGAAACCGGTTTGCCCTTTATCATCTCCGTTGCCATGGAGCTGGAAGCGATGGCGGAGCCGCAGCCAAAGGTGTTGAACTTGACGTCCGTTATGATGTCGTTTTCAACCTTGATATACATGCGCATGATATCGCCGCACTTGGCATTTCCGACCTCGCCGATACCGCTTGCATCGTCCATCTTTCCGACGTTGCGCGGATTGCGGAAATGATCCATAACTTTTTCACTATATAACATGTTCTCTTACTCCTTTCTCAAGCTCATCCCAAACGGGGGACATATTGCGGAGATATTCTATTATTTCCGGAACTGTTTTAATTATATATTCCGCCTGCTCCATTGTGTTCTCGCCGCAGAAGGTGAGTCTGAGAGAGCCGTGAGCTACTTCGTGCGGAAGACCAATTGCCAGCAGAACGTGGCTCGGGTCGAGCGATCCGGAGGTGCAGGCGGAGCCGGACGAGGCGGAGATGCCGCGGTCGTCGAGCATCAACAGAAGAGACTCGCCCTCGATGCCCTCGAAGCACATGTTGACATTTCCAGGCAGTCGCTGCTCTCCGTCGCCGTTCAGTCGGGAATGGGGGATGACGGACAGCCCTTCGATCACCCGGTCACGAATTGCCCGGACATATGCCGACTCTTTTTCCATGTTGGCGCAGGCTTCTTCAAGCGCCGCGGCCATAGCGGCAAAGCCTGCGACGTTTTCGGTTCCCGCGCGCTTGCCGCGTTCTTGGGCTCCGCCCTCGATGATATTGGAGAGGGGAACGCTCCCGCGGCGGACATACAGCGCGCCGACTCCCTTGGGGCCATGGAACTTGTGTCCCGACATGCTGAGAAGGTCGATATTCATCGCTTTAACGTCGATCGGAAGATGGCCCGCAGCCTGGACAGCATCCGTGTGGAACGGAACGCCTGCCTCGCGGCAGACAGCGCCGATCTCCGCTATAGGCTGTATCGTGCCGATCTCGTTGTTTGCGAACATGATGGTCACAAGCGCCGTATCCGGCCGGATCGCGGCCCTGACTTGTTCTGCGCTGATCACACCGTTTTCGGGAACATCGAGAAGGGTCACCTCGTAGCCCTGCTTTTCAAGCTTTGCAAGCGTATGGAGAACAGCGTGGTGTTCAAATTTCGTTGATATAAGGTGCTTTTTGCCCTTTCGCGCGCCGAAGACGGCAGCGGATACGATGGCCTGGTTATCGGCCTCGCTGCCTCCGGAGGTAAAGGTGATCTCCGTGGGGGCTGCGTTTATACATTTGGCGACTGTTTCTCGCGAATGCTCCAGTACCTCGGCGGCCTGCTGCCCAATAGCATAGAGGCTTGAAGGATTACCGTAAGTCTCCGTCATAACGCGCACCATGCTGTCAATGGCGGTCTTACTCATCGCGGTCGTCGCCGCATTATCTGCATATACTTTCATAGGCTAACTCCTTTAACCTTGTATTCCTATAAGTTTAATATGATTATAGAAGATTATATTAAACTTGTCAATAGGTAAGTTGAATATATAAAAGGGTCTGCCCCATTTTTTTAAGAGACAAACCCTTTAGGTCAAAATTCTTTTTTAAGGCTTCTGGTAAAAAGCTGAGCTATCTCCGTGCTCAGATCTGCTCCATCATACAGGCAGCGGTATATCGCCGAACAGATCGGCAGCTCGACGCCGTACTTTGTGCTCAAATCGACCATTGCCGCGACGGTGTAATAGCCCTCAGCGAGTTTGTCAAACTTCTCGCCGCGCGCGAACATCTCGCCGAAGCGGCGGTTGTGACTGTGTTCGGAGAAAACGGTAGCCTCGTAATCGCCAAGGTGACAGAGACCATAAGCGGAAAGCTCGTTTCCTCCCATCGCGGATATAAGCCGCGCGACCTCGCGAGTGCCGCGGGACATGAGAGCACCTTTGAGCGAGGTGCGTCCGAGCCCGTCCAAAGCGCCGGCAGCGATGCCGACGACATTTTTGGCAGCGGCGCCGATCTCGTTTCCGATCATGTCGTTGCCATAGTAGAAACGGATAAGGGGACCGGAAAACGCAGAGATTAGCTGCTCTTTAACATCCTCTTCCTCCGAGTCGATGACCATGCAGTTGGGAATGCCCCGGCAAAACTCCTGTACATGGCCGGGACCGAGCCATACCGCAACGTGGTTGGATTGATCCACGGATCCAGCCACTATCTCGGACAGACGGCGGCCTGTGCCGATTTCGATGCCCTTCATGCAGAGCACAAAGTCGCGCCCGCGAAGGTCGAATGGACGAAGCTCATCCATGAGCCCGGCAAGTCCCTGCGAGTTTACGGAGATAACGATCGTATCAGCGTCTGCGACTGCCCGGGCAAGGTCTGTTACAAGGTGTACGCTTTTCGGCAGAGTCAGATAGTCGTTGCTGCGGTCAGTAAGAAAACGCTGCATATGAGCAGAACTCTCCCGTCCATAGAGAGAAACACGGTGACCTATCTTATCAAGATACCATGCGATAAAACTGCCCCAGCGTCCGCAGCCAATAACGGTTATGGTCATTATGGATCAAAAGCCGAGGTTAAGACCGCCGGTGAACTTGGACATGCTGCTTGCCGCCTCGTTCTCCGCCTTGCGCAGTGCCTCATTTACCGCAGCGACGATAAGGTCCTGGAGCATTTCGACGTCTTCGGGATCGACGGCCTCGGGGTCAATGGTGAGCTCCGTGAGTTCGCGCTTGCCGCTTACGGTGGCGGTCACAACGCCTCCGCCGGAAGTCGCGGTATATACGGTTTCCTCGAGCTGCTGCTGCATCTTGAGGATCTCCTGCTGCATTTTCTGTGCCTGACGCATCATGTTTGCCTGGTTCATTCCACCGGGCATTCCTCTGAATCCACCTTTAGCCATAAAATAGGTTCCTCCTGTTATGTGAAAAATATTATTCAAATTTAACGTTGCCGAATTTTCCCAGCAGGTCCAGATTTCCTGCCGGGGATGGTTTATTTGCATCGCCCTCGACGATGCTCAGCTTGACGCTGCTGCCGGTGAGCTCAGAGGCAGCTGCGCGTATCTTTTCCTGCAGAGAGGCTGTTGTCAGCATGCGCAGAGCAAATGCGTTCTTCGCGTATACAGTGAGCTCGCCGCCTTGGAATATGCCGTCGGAGTGATAATTGTCGCTGATGATATTATATTCCCCGATGCTGACCTTTCC
>CAZIHY010000078.1:0-3321 GCA_964539115.1 uncultured Oscillospiraceae bacterium | reverse complement strand
TTGTCTGTATCATCGCTCAAAGCGGGTTCGCACAGGCGGATGATGCACAATTCCGCCGCCGTGCGCGGAGTTTGACCGGCGCGTATGCCGGAAAGCGAGTTCTGTATCGTGTTGAGATTGGATAACAACTGTTCCTTTGTGAAGAGCGCGGACATTTCGCGCAGAGTGGCGTCATCATAACCTCCAGAGAGAAGCTCGTGTCCCTTTTGCGGGGCGAGTCCGTTCATAAAAACGTCGCGCAAAAGTCCTGACAGCTCGCCAAGCAGCGCTGAGGGGTCCTTGCCGTCCTGCCATAGGCTTGCAAAGAGAGACAGTGACTCAGCCGTTTCACCGCGGGATATCAGGCGCAGTAGCTCAGAGGTTCGGCTGTTGCCGGAAAGCCCCATCGCAGAGAGGACCTCATCGGTCCCGATATGCTCGCTTGCCGAGCACTGATCAAGCAGGGAGATAGCGTCTCGCATGCCGCCGTCTGATAGGCGTGCGAGAAGAGAGGCGGCGTCAGATGTCAGGTCGAAGCCCTCGCTCTGTGAGATTTTCTGAAGGCGCTGCGCTATAAGACCGCTGTCGATGCGCTTGAAGCTGTGCCGTTGGCAGCGGGAGAGGATAGTCGCGGGGACCTTCTGAAGCTCGGTCGTCGCGAGTATGAACATCAGGTGTTCGGGCGGCTCCTCGAGTATTTTGAGCAGTGCGTTGAATGCCGGGGTCGAGAGCATGTGCACCTCGTCGATGATGTAAACGCGCTTTTTGACAACGGCGGGGCTGAATATGGCCTCGTCACGCAGCGCGCGGACATTGTCGACACCGTTGTTAGAGGCGGCGTCAAGCTCAACAACGTCCATTATGGAGCCGTCCTCGATGCCGAGGCAGGAGGGACACGCATTGCATGGATTGCCGTTCACGGGATGTTCGCAGTTGACCGCGCGGGAGAGAATTTTAGCACAGGTTGTCTTGCCTGTGCCGCGCGTTCCGATGAACAGGTAAGCGTGACTCAGCCTACCGGAAACTATTTGTTTTTTCAGAGTCTCGGTTATGTGCGCCTGGCCTACGACGTCGTCGAAGGTGCGCGGGCGCCACTTGCGATAGAGAGCCTGATACATTATAAATTACCTCGTAGAATAACTAAATACGGCTCAGAGCAAGACTGCACACCTTTCTCCGAATAGACCGATATGTCCGTTACCGGAGCAGCCTGCTCGGACCCGGCACCCTCACGGCACACGATGGGTCCCGCTTAATGCTGCTCGGTTCCCCGCCTGACATGGTTCACGAGTCACCGTTGCGCGAGACCGGGTCGTCAACGCCGCTTACTTCGGGCAGACGACACACCGACTATCCTCGGAAAGGAATTCATCCCTGCTGTAGCGGATTGCAGGTTACAGGGCACCGCTGGCTCCCCGACTAGTGCAGCCTTGCTATAAGCCGTACTACTGTATAATACTACATGTGGTACCGTTTTTCAAGTATGAGATTGTAAACAGTTTTAAAACAAAAAGTTCTTTACAATTTTTAAAACTGTGGTATAATACTCTTCGCACTAAGTTTAACATAACTATTTGGGGGCGTAGCTCAGCTGGGAGAGCGTACGGTTCGCATCCGTAAGGTCAAGGGTTCGAATCCCTCCGTCTCCACCAAAAATCGACAAGCTTCGACAGAGGCTTGTCGATTTTACTTATTACTTCTCCACTATTCACTCTTCACTCATTTCTTTGGGTCGATTTTTGGAAAGTAAGAAGTAATAGTGAAGAGTGAAAAAGTAGGTTACGAGGGAAACGGGCTTTAGATTCGGCCTGCCGCAAAGAACCATACAAAGTAATTGGCATCAAAAGTGTTCGCGCTTTCCACGTCGTTTCAACACTGTTTTATCATTATAGCCCTTATCAGGCACGGGGGTGATGGTCACGCTGTCGCCTGCCTTGGGATTGGCAGACTTTTCCGGGGCGTCGGTGACCGCTCATAAAACGTATTCATTTCTGCTTTTTTGCGATTCCTTATGAACAGACTCCAAAAAACGCCCTTTTTCTTATGAAAAAATATCTTGCGGTATGTGTAATGAAGTAGTAATATAGAAGCAGACAAGCAGCCGCGCCGTTCACGCCGGCAGCGGCGGCAAAGGGTGGTACCCCTTTGCACCGGTTCTGGTTTCCAGAACCGGACGTCCATTCAGAAAAAGGAGGAGCGAATACAATGAAGAAACGTATGTTTGCAATTCTGTTGGCGCTTTGTATGATGATGTCTATTCTTCCTGCAACAGCGTTGGCGACTGAGGGTGACGGAACCTTACAAGCGCAAATCGATGCGGCGTCATCCGGCGATACGATTACGCTTGATCAAGATTATACGGAAAGCATTACCATTGCGGAAGGTCAGAATATCACCCTTGACCTGAACGGGCATACGCTGACCAACGAAGCTGGTAAAGATACGATCACTGTCGCATTGGACGGTACGTTGACCATTACCGGCAGCGGCACGGTGGACAATGTGAGCCACCAGTGTGCGGCCATTTACAATAACGGCACGACCACGTTGAATGGCGGCAGCTATACCCGCAGCGCGGAAGCGAGCACATCAACAGAGGATGCAAACGGGAACAGCTATTACAACATTTTGAACCACGGCGTGTTGACGATCAACGAGGGCGTGAGCGTGACATCTTCCGGTGCGTTCTCTAGCTTGATCGATAATGGCTACTATAATTATAAAAATAGTTCGAATGCAAGAGTTGGCTATGTAGATGGCACGGGTCAAGCCGCGCCCAGCCTGACCATCAACGGCGGCACCTTCTTCGGCGGCATCAATACGGTCAAGAATGACGACAACGCGACTTTGGTCATTAACGACGGCACGTTTTCTAACGTGACGCAGGCGGTTGTCTATAATGCGAACAAAGCTGAGATCAACGGCGGTACTTTCCAGGTAAATACTGAGGGAGACGAGGACACCGATGATCTGTATGCGGTATTTAACTGCAACTATAATTCAGGAGTGAACGTTGTAAATACGGAGATCACAGATGGAACCTTTAATGGAGCTGTTTATAACACTAGTGTTGCAGTCCTCTCAATTTCCGGCGGCACATTTACCAATACTGTGACCAGTGTGAATTCTAGCAATATCAGCATTTCCGGCGGTAAGTTCTCTGAAGAGATTAATTCGGACTATCTGGCTGATACAGTGACAACAGCGACGGATGAGGATGGCAAGACTGTCGTTGTTGATCTCACTGAAGCGGACGCGGTTGCCAAGATCGGCGATACTTATTACAAGACCTTGTCCGCCGCCATCGCCGCCGCCTATGATGGCGAAACTGTGACGCTGCTG
>CAZIHY010000077.1:0-9770 GCA_964539115.1 uncultured Oscillospiraceae bacterium | reverse complement strand
AGGCATATAAGACTGCCATAGACGAAAAATACCGCTTCTTCTCATTCGGCGATGCAATGGTGATAATATAAAACTGAAAGGGAGAAATGCCTTGTTTGAGCTTATAACACAGGACGGACACGCCAGGCGCGGCGTCTATACGACTCCGCATGGTACTGTGCAGACGCCGGTCTTTATGAATGTAGGGACCTCTGCGGCTATAAAAGGAGCGCTGTCGGCAGAGGATCTTGAGAATATCGGCTGCCAGGTTGAGCTTTCCAACACGTACCACCTGCACGTGAGACCGGGGGATGATCTCGTTCGCGATATGGGAGGTCTGCATAAGTTCATGACCTGGGACCGCCCCATTTTGACCGACAGCGGCGGGTTTCAGATTTTCTCGCTTGCAAAGCTTCGGAAGATAGATGAGGACGGCGTGTATTTCAACTCCCATGTAGACGGACGAAAGATATTCATGGGTCCGGAAGAGAGCATGAGGATACAGTCCAATCTCGGCAGCGACATTGCAATGGCTTTTGACGAATGTATCAAGATACCGTCTCCCAGGGATTATGTAAGAGCTTCGTGCGACAGGACATACCGCTGGCTGCAAAGGTGCAAGTCGGCGCTGGATGAATATAATTCACAGGTGGATGCGGTAAACCCCGGACAGGTGTTGTGGGGCATCAATCAGGGAACGATCTTCCCGGACCTGCGCGTAGAGCATATGCAGAAAATAGCGGAGCTCGACCTTGCGGGGTATGCCATAGGCGGACTTGCCGTCGGCGAGACAACTCAGGAGATGTATGATACGATAGCGACTGTTGAGGAGTATATGCCGAAGGACAGACCGAGATACCTGATGGGAGTAGGCACTCCCGGAAATATAATCGAGGGCGTATACAGGGGCATTGATTTCTTTGACTGTGTAATGCCTGCGCGAAACGGTCGGCACGGCCACCTATTCACATGGGGCGGAATTATAAACCTGTTCAACAAAAAGTACGAGCGCGATGAACAGCCGATAGACCCCGAATGCGACTGTCCGGTATGCCGAAGATTTACGAGAGGCTATATCAGGCACCTGTTCAAATCGGGAGAAATGCTCGCTCTGCGTCTCTCGGTTATGCATAATCTGTATTTCTATAATAAGCTGACAGAGCGCATCCGCAAAGCTATAGAGGCCGGGGAGTATGAAAGCTTCCGCTCAAAATATGCGGAAATGCTTGACAAGCGCATTTGATTTAGAACAGGGCGAAAAAAACGATAATAATTGCGGATATAACTCCGTGCAGGGCTCGGCCGGCGAAATGCCTGCCGAGCTTTAAATCTGTTCCGGACACTGCGGCCATCGTTTGGCAATGTACGGACAGGCCACCCCAGCCGAGAATGAACGCGCATATCGCGAGACTGGCGGCGTCAGACGCACAGCCGGAGAGTGCGGTTATACCGCCTCCGAGTTCGAGAAAGCCCGTCAGCAGCGCCCTTGTGTGACGTAGGGACAGCGGAAGATGGAAGGCAAGCTCGCCAGCCGCCAGATCCAGCGCGCCGATGCCTTTGAAAATGCCCAGAACCGCGGAAAAGAAAACAACAAAGGCGCATATGTTCAAAACGGAGAGAGCTGAAGCCTTAACAGCTGAAACCAGAGCGTCCGTAAATTTCGGCGCCGGCGATGCAGACGAGCGGTAAACCGGAGCCGTGTTTTTCTTGCGTGAAAAAAGTATGCCAACGATAACAGCTGCCAGGACATGTGCCGCGTAGAGCTCAAAGCCGATTTTAACTGAGGAAAATATGCCGGCGCCTGCCGTTCCTATTATAAAAGCCGGGCCGGTATTGTTGCAGAATGCCAGCATCCGTTCCGCCTCGTTCTGTTCGATCTGTCCGCTGCGGTATATTTCTGCGACTGATGCCGCTCCGAGCGGGTAGCCACCGGTAATGCCGATAAAAAAGGCCGCGGCTCCCTCGCCAGAAACGCCGAAAAGCTTTGTTGTGATGGGGGAAAAGCGTCTTCCGAGCGCCGAGGGAAAGCCATATGCGCACAGCATGGAGGATACGACAAAAAACGGCAGCAGAGATGGTACTATCACGGAAATGCAGACGCCAAGGCCGTCTGTGGCAGCAGACACAGCGTATTTTGAGCCCAGCATCAGAACAAAAAGTGAAACAAGCGTAAAGATAGTCATAATGATACGTTCGGTCCTGTGTGACAAATTGATCGCCTCCCGACGGAAAAAGACTATGCGGCGAAAGTCCTAAACTTTACTGTTCGGGAATATCATTCCGTGATAGGGAGGTGTTGTTTTGAAAAACAATATCAGCACTAAACTGCTCAATATCTTCGACATTCCGGAGGATTCGCTCGGTACAGTGCCTAGGCTGACGGTAACGGGCAACGGAAGTGTTTTGATTGAAAATCACAAAGGCCTTATTGAGTATGGCCGTGAGCATATTGTGGTAAGCGCTGGAAAAATGCTTCTCAGCATTCACGGCAGCGGGCTCGAGCTTGAGGCCATGAACAGGGATGAGATCAGGGTCACAGGACAGATCCTGTCGATCGACTATGAATAGGGGCGTAGCATATGGAAAAAATTCTTAATCTGGTACGTGGCTGTGTGATGGCGGAGATAAAAGGGCTCGAAGCGGAGGAACTTCTCAACCGCTGCGCCTCATGTGATCTGCGTTTCTGGAAAGTCCGGCGTACGGACGAGTACACAATGTGTCTGAATCTCTATAAGAAGGATTGGGAAAGGTTCTGCTCGCTTTCAAAACGTACAAACTGTGAGGTCACACGTGTTCAGGAGCATGGCGTACCCGGCACGATGCGCGGCCTGCGCCGCCGTGCAGTGCTTTTTGCGGGACCTGTATTGTTCACCCTGCTGCTGTTCTGGGGGTCGCTTCATGTCTGGGAGATAGAAGTCACGGGCAATGAGACAGTGAGCGAATGGGAAATAATCTCCGCGCTGGACAGCATAGGCGTTGGGATAGGCAGCTATTGGCCGTCCTTTGTTTCCGACAACATTCGAAGTAAGGCGCTGGTGCTGCTTCCGGAACTGAGCTTTTTGACGCTCAATATAAGGGGCAGCCGCGCAGAGGTGATAGTCCGTGAGCGCACTCCTATACCTGAGGTGTTTGAAGAGGACGAGACCTGTGACATTATTGCGGAAAAGGCGGGAATAATAACCGACATCCGCGTTCTAAACGGCGAAAAGCTGGCTTTGAACGGACAGACTGTCGCCGCCGGGGATAAGCTTGTGAGCGGGGCGGTGACCAGCAGCTTTGCGCCGCTGAGGTTTGAACATTCCCGTGCAGAGGTGTATGCGCGCACGTGGTATACATTGACGGTCCAAAAACCACTGGAAACAGTGAAAAAAACAGAAAAGGGAGAGACTGAACGTTATATTTCGCTGATTTTGGGCAGTAAGCGCATAAACTTTTATAAAAGCAGTGGAATTTTCACATCGGACTGTGTTAAAATTACTCTAGACCATTATCTTTCAATAAAAGGCGTGTTTTCGCTGCCTATTGGGATAAGCGAAACACGGACAGTAAGCTACGATACCGAAGTAGTAAGCATTGATCCTGTTCTCGCAGAAAGCGAGATGCAGACTCAGCTGTATGAAAGCCTGCTCGAAGAGATAGGAGCGGACGGGAGCGTTGAGGATTACAATTTTTCCTCATCAGTTACGGACGGGGTGCTTACGGTTACGCTGCATGCCGAGTGCATCGAGCAGATCGGCGTTGAAAAGAAACTCACTGAAGAGGATATGACGCGGCTCCGCGCAGAAGATATAAATGAAAGAAACGAAGGAGAAAATCAAGATGATTGAAAGATCGATCGCTGTTGACAGAATGGAATATGTCATAAGCGTGTTCGGATCATTTGACCAGAATCTGAGAATAATTGAAACCGAGCTCGGCGTTAAGGTCATAGACCGTGACTCGGAGCTTAAGATAAGCGGCGAGGCGGAGGATGTAATGCTCGCAGAAAAGGCGATAAACGCGCTTTTGACGCTTGCCGCGAGGGGCGAGAATATAGACGCTCAGAATGTGCGGTATATCATAAAGCTTGTATCTGAAGGTCGCGAGGCAAAGATAAACGAGCTCGCCGGCGATGTTGTTTGCGTTACATCGAAGGGCAAGCCTGTCAAGGCCAAAACCCTTGGCCAGAAAACATATGTCGACGCTATTATGAACAACACAATAACCCTCGGTATCGGACCTGCCGGCACGGGTAAGACCTATCTCGCGGTAGCCGCTGCAGTTGCCGCTTTCCGCGATAAGGAGGTAAACCGTATCATCCTGACCCGCCCGGCTGTCGAGGCCGGTGAGCGACTGGGTTTTTTGCCGGGAGACCTTCAGAGCAAGGTCGACCCGTATCTGCGCCCGCTGTACGATGCGCTGTTTGAGATGCTGGGCGCCGAGACCTACAACAAATATCTGGAACGCGGCAATATAGAGGTCGCGCCGCTTGCATATATGCGCGGCAGAACACTGGATGACAGTTTTATCATACTGGATGAGGCACAAAACACTAGCCGTGAGCAGATGAAGATGTTCCTTACGAGAATCGGATTTGGTTCCAAGGTCGTGATAACCGGCGACGTTACTCAAATTGACCTTCCCGGGGATAAGGCGAGCGGTCTTAAGGAGGCCATGCGCGTGCTGCAGGATATAGACGATATTGAGATATGCATGCTTACGGGAGCGGATGTTGTCAGACATGTGCTTGTGCAGAAGATAATCGAAGCATATGAAGCTTATGATAAGCGGCTGGGCACCACGGCGAACAGGACTTACAGAAAAACGACTGAGAAGAAGGCTGCGAAATGAAGCACAAAATTTACGTCTCGCGCGATAAGCGAGGACTGGGCTGTCCGGAGGCGTACAGACTCATAAAAAAGGCGGCGAATACCACGCTGGAGGCGCAGGGGGTCAACGCTATGTGCGAGATTTTTGTCCTGCTGACTGACGATAAAGGTATTCATGAAATAAACCTTGAGCAGCGAGGTATAGACAGGCCGACGGACGTTTTGTCGTTTCCGCAAAATGAGATGGAGGCTGGGCATTTTGACGCTGAAGAGTGCGAGATGGACTATGACAGCGGCGCTGTTATGCTCGGTGACATGGTGCTCTCACTGGAGCGCTGCGCCGCGCAGGGTGATGAGTACGGTCACGGCTTTGAGCGTGAGCTGAGCTATCTTACAGTTCACAGCGTTTTGCACCTTTTGGGCTACGACCACCTCGACGAAGGGGCGGAAAAGAGGAAAATGCGTGAGCGCGAGGATGCTGTTATGGAGCTGATCGGGTTGTGAGACCCTTTGTAAACGCTTTTCACGGCCTGGTTTATGCGGTTAGAAATGAGCGCCATATGCGTATACATCTCTGCTTTGCGTTTTACGTTGCTGCGGCGGGCTTAGTTGTTGGTTTGAGCGCCGCCGAGTGGGGCGTTATACTTATCTGCTGCGGTGCAGTTATCGGACTTGAGTGTGTGAACACCGCGCTTGAAAGACTTTGCGACAGAGTGACAGCGGAAAGAGACGAACTGATAAGGCATGCGAAGGACGCCGCCGCCGGCGCGGTACTGGTCTGCGCGCTGTTTTCTGCCGCGGCGGGATGCGTTATATTTTTCAGTGGGGACAGGCCCCGCTGTGCTTTCGAGTTTTTTGCCGGGCACCCTGTGTATGCAGTACTGCTTGTATTGTCGCTTGTTGTATGGATACTAATGATATTTGGGAGAAAAGATAAATGATTACAAAAACTGCCGTTGTCACGATCTGCGGACGTCCCAATGTGGGAAAGTCCACGCTTACAAATACTCTGGCGGGCGAGAAGATCGCCATAGTAACAAACAAGCCCCAGACGACGCGAAACCGCATAACTGCTATTGTGAACAGGGGGGATACCCAGTTTATAATCATGGACACCCCGGGTTTTCACAAGCCTCGCACCGCGCTGGGAGATTATATGGTGAAAGTTGTGCGCGAGTCTGTTGCGGATGTCGACGCTGTTGTGCTCGTTGTCGAGCCGATTGATAACATCGGTCCGCAGGAAGCGGAGTTGATAGAGCGCATACGAGGAACCGGCGCGCCGGCAATACTATGCATCAACAAGATAGATTCCGTTGAAAAAGAAAAGTTGCTCTCTGTTATAGCGACATATTCTCAGTTATTTGATTTTGCCGCGATCGTTCCTATCTCCGCGAAGCTGGGCGACGGCGTGGATGAGCTGCTGGACGAACTTCAACAGTTCGCATCGGACGGCCCGCAGTTGTTTCCCGACGGGATGACCACGGACCAACCGGAAAAACAGGTCTGCGCCGAGATCGTGCGTGAGAAGCTGCTGCTGTGCCTGGACAAAGAGATCCCGCATGGGACCGCAATCGAAGTGACGAAGTTTTCCGAGCGTGACAATGAAATAATAGACCTTGATGTTACGATATACTGTGAGAAAGCGAGTCATAAGGGCATTATCATCGGCAAGAACGGATCGATGCTGAAGAAGATCGGCCAGCTTGCGCGTGTGGATATTGAGCGCTTTATGGGAACCAAGGTGTTTTTACAGACATGGGTAAAAGTGAAAGAAAATTGGCGTGACAGCCAGGCCCAGCTGCGAAACTTCGGTTATGACGGGTGATGTATACAACAACTCGCGGCCTCGTCATCAGAGAGGTCAATTATAAGGAAGCGGACAAAATATTGACTGTGCTGACGGATACGGAGGGGAAGCTCACTGTATCCGCCCGCGGCGCGCGCAGAAAAAGCTGTAAATATGCCGCGGCGACACAGCTGTTTTCCTTTTCGGAGATGACGCTGTTCGGCAATAAGAACCGCTGGTCGCTCAACGAGGCGGAGACGCGGGAGCAATTTCTCGGGCTGCGCGAGGACATAGAAAAGCTCGCGCTGGCCTCGTATATTGCAGAGGCACTTGAGGCTGTATCGGACGAAGACATGCCCAACCCGCAGGTGCTGCAGTGCGGACTTAACAGCCTGTATGCGCTCAGCAGCGGTCTTTGTCCTCCGGAACAGATCAAGGCAGTGTTTGAACTGCGTCTGATGTGCCTTTCGGGATATGAGCCAGACATTTCTGCCTGCAGCGTCTGCGGAAGAGAGGAACCGGAGGAGCCATGCCTGAGCATCGAGGGCGGCGAGATACACTGCCGCGGCTGCGCCGTGCGGGGCGGTGGGCGTTCTGTTCAGTTATGCAACGGTTCGCTGGCGGCAATGCGGCATATTGTGCTTGCTCCGGCAAAACGTATATTCTCATTTTCGCTTGCAGGAGAGGCAATGGGAAGGCTGTCCTCAGCCTGTGAAAACTATATGCTCTACCATACCGGGCGCGGATATGGCGCGCTGGATTATTACAAAAGCCTTATTTTATGACTGTATTTAAGCAATCTATTGAATGTCTTTTAAGAGGAAAAAGTTATGAAGAACAAAGTATACAGAGGATATATAGGAACAAATTCGCTTAGAAACAGTAAGGGAATCTATCAGATAGAAGTATCTGATGAAAAAATATCTATTCTCAGCACAACGCAGGCCGTGAATTCAGATTACCTTGCCATTACCGAGGATGAAAAGTACTTATATGCATGTATGGAAGTTATTTACTACCAGGGGAAGGCTGTCGCTGCCGCGAGTGCTTACCGCATAGAAGAGGACGGACGTCTCACTTTTATCAATACACAGCCCATCGGAGGTCAGCTAAACTGCTTTATATATGTTGATAAGCAGGGAAAGAATCTCTACAGCGCAAGTTATATGAGCGGCAATATTTCTGTAAATCCGATTAATGAGGACGGCAGCCTGGCTCCGGTAAGTAAAGTGATCACTCATGAAAAACAGACAGGGAAGCATCATCCGTCCATTCACAGTGTTTATGTAACGCCTGACGATAAATACTTGCTGGCGACAGATGTTGGTCTGGATCTGATATTCTTATATGAGTTGCAGAGCGGTAATTATAATTGCGTTTGTCAGGTGGCGGCAGAGGGCCGTCCGCGCCAAGCCGCATTTTCTCCGGATGGAAAATTTGTATATGTGTCTACGGAGTCGGGCGGGGAAGTCTATGTATTTGCGTATGAACCCGATGAAGAGATAAAGCTTCGTGAAATTCAGAGGATCAGAACAACACCGGAATGGTTCAAAGGGCCGCACGCTGAAACTGCCGGCATTAAAATAAGCCCGAACGGAGAGCTCCTTTATGTGACGAACCGGTATCCGGAGATAAATGATTTGGGCGGATTTTCTGTGGATAAAGAAACGGGCGTGTTGACGCCTGTTGAGCGGGTAAAAATACCCGGCGTATTTCCCAGAGATTTCTCTTTTACTCCCGATGGAGCTTATGCGCTGATAGGCATGCAATTTTCGGATGAGGTAGGATTGTATAAGGTCGATTACGCGGGAAAGAGAATGGATTATATAGAAAAGATCAAACTGCCGTGCTGTAATTGCATAAAATTTTTGCGCTAAGGAGTAAATATATGGATATTCAGACGTTAGAAAAAGTTATAGACAGACTGAATGAGCTGGAGCATGAAGTAAGCGTATTAAAAGCCAGGAATGAGATCGAGAATCTGATGTCGAAGTATCAATATTACTATGCTGCACGTATGAATAAGGAGATCATGGAGGAATTATGGGCACAAAAGACACCGGATATTACCATGGAAGACAGGTTTTATGGCGTATATGAAGGCTTTAATGGGGCGTTTCCGGATGCCGGAATAATCATGTACTATGATACTGCGATGAACGCAGGTTCTCCGAAGGATTATCCGGGCAGAATGTCTATTTTCACAACGACCACGCAAATGATAGAGATCGCAGAGGATGGAAAAACGGCTAAAGGTATCTGGATATCTATTGGAAACGAAACGGATGCAGGGGACTTTGGATATGACGATGTCGGCAAAGATCCGGCTAAAGTATCCGGTGTAACATTGAATTCTGTTTCTCCGGATGGCAAACGGTATATGGCGGATTGGGTTTGGCAAAAATATGGCGTCGATTTTATACAGGAAGATGGAAAGTGGAAAATCTGGCATTTTCATATTTATGATATATTCCGTTGCCCATATAATGAGGACTGGGTATCATATGCCAACAGGCGTATTGAGATGGATACACAGCTTGCAGCCGAACGTGCGTTTAGTTTTTATGGAAAACCGCCGGGAGAAGGAACCAGTTTTCATTGGCAATATACGCCGGATTCGTTGCCGGTGTTGGAGCCAAAGCCGCCGGTTCCGTATAAGTCGTTTGATGAAACGTTCAGATATTAAACTATCATTCGGAGGTATTTTATGAGTCAATATGAATCAGTAAATTTGGGCAGAGTGTATACGTTGACGCTGAATCCCGGAGACGATATATTGTCCTCGATCAGTCAGGTGGTAGAGAAAGAGAAGCTGACAAACGCGGTGTTTTTAGCCGGCATTGGCAATATTATAAACTGCTCTACTCATTTTGCCGTCAAACAGGATGATGGAACCTACGAAGATATACCTAGAGTATTCAAGGATACTCCTTTTGAAATCAGCGGTGTACAGGGCTTTATCGAAAAGCGTGGGGATGGCACAAGTTTAATACATTTACATGGAGTTATTGGAGATCCAAAGGAAAGCTGGACGATCCATATACATGAGGGCTGTACGGTATTGAATGATTTTAAAATTGCATTTGCTGAAATTATAGATTAGGAGGTGAGGTGTTGTATACTGCCGGTAGTATTAAGCGCATATTTAATATCGTACTGGATTTTGGAGAAGATATTCTGGTAGAACTGCAAAAGAT
>CAZIHY010000076.1:0-9840 GCA_964539115.1 uncultured Oscillospiraceae bacterium | reverse complement strand
CTCTAATTACTTCTTCTTATTATCAGGCGCCCTTTTGGGCGTCTGATATATTTTTTCCTATTAAATACAGCATTTTCAACAAATTAACTATTAACTTCTCGGCAATTCAATAGCATTATGCATAAACAGCATTGGTATTTTGCTTAACATTTTGTTAATATATTCTCAGCACATAGACACAGGCTAAGCATATTATAAGGAGGTAAAGCTATCATGAAAAAACGTTCTCTCGCACTCATTCTGGCGTTGGTATTCGTTTTTGCACTGATTGCCGGATGCGGAAGCAAGCAAGAATCCGCTCCGACAGAAGCCCCTTCTGCCGACGCCCCCGCTGTCCCCGCCACTGACGCGCCCCCGACCAACGAAGCTCCCCCTCCGGAGGAGCCAACACCGGAAGCCGCAGAATCCATCTATCCCGTGACCGACGAAGTTGTTGCCTTCGAGGTATACTGGGGTGGCTTCGGCGACGTCATCAGTTACTTCCCCGATAACACCTATTGGGCCGGAATGACCGCCGGCAAGATGATCGAGGAAGTCACGAATGTCCACATTGAGTGGTTCCCGTTCGAACGCGACCTCATGACCCAGACGATCAGCCTTATGCTCGCGGGCGGCGAATACTGCGACGCTTTCAACTGCGTCGACGTTGTTTTCCCCAGCGGCATGGATTCCCTCGTGGGTGACGATATCGCGGTCGACCTGACCGACCTTGTCCCAACCTATGCGCCCGACTATTACAAGCTTCTGCAGGAAAACGATACCTTCAGAAGAGAATCCACCTGTGACGACGGCAGCATAGTCTGCATGTTCGCCAAAAACGCAGTGCTTCCCCGCTCCGGTCTGCAGATACGCAAGGACCTGCTCGACCAGATTGGCGCGGAGGTTCCAACCACCTTTGAAGAGGTGCACGACATTCTGGCCCGTATCAAGGCCGATATCGGCTCCAGCACGCCTTTCCTCACAACCAGCTATCTCTGCGACGAATACAACACGATGTCCGGCGCCTTCGGCGTCAACTGGTCCAGGACTGCTCCGACTCTCTGCCTACAGGTCAACGACGATGGTAAGGTTGTCGCCTCCGTCACCGAGCCCGGTCTCAAGGACTATCTGCAGCTTCTCAACACATGGTATAATGAGGGCCTCATGTCCGACGCCTGCATCAGCATCAGCAACGAGCGCTTTATGAACGACTACATCTACACCGACGACTGCGTGTTCTTCGCGGGCGGCCATAACAACTCCATGAGCGAGGCTTTCAAGGCGCTGTGCAACACCCCGACTATCGAGTTCACCGCCGTTCCCGACCTCAAGCTGAGCGAGGATGACGACTATGTCAACTACTACGGCCCCGCGATCGGCTCCATTTCCGACGGCTCCGGTATGCTCATAACCACTCAGTGCGAGAACCCGGAGGCTCTGCTGAGCTGGCTTAACTACGGCTTCACCGAAGAGGGCAGAGATCTATATTGCTTCGGCGTTGAGGACGAGTTTTACTATGTCGACGAAAACGGTGAAAAGCAGTACACCGAAATCTACACCAACAACCCGGACGGCATCCCCCAGTTTATCATCAGCATGGTCTATAAACCCGCCGGTATCTACGAAAACACCCAGGAAGCCACCTTCATGGGCCTGAACCAGAACCAGATAGACGCTTACGGCGTATGGATGGAAAACCGCGACCCCAACGGTCCCAAGCTCTTCAACGGCACTCTAACAGCGGACGAAAGCGCCGCCATATCCGGCCTTGAAAGCGACCTTATAACTTATATCGACGAAAACACCGCTCAATTCGTCCTCGGCACCAAGAGCTTCGACGAATGGGACGCTTTCATTGAGCACATTAACAGCATGGGTCTCGAGCAGATCATTGAAAAATATCAGGCTGCCTATGACAGATATTGCAGCAAATAAACTTTTCTCCGAGTATGAAAAAAACTCTCCGGCCAGGGCCGGAGAGTTTTTTCATATTCATGATCACAGCCTTCTGTAATCAGTTCTTCTCATACGTGTCGTGTCCTCGTTCTCGATTATCTCGTCGAGCAGCGCGATGAGCTTCGGGCTGTCCTCGCACAGAGTTCCCTTCACAGGGACGTAGTTCGAGGCATGGTTCGAGGTAAAGTGCAGGCCGTGGAGCTTTATGCCCTCAATAAGCAGTTTTGTCTCCAATAGAGACTCCATCGCAGACTGGACTACAAACTTTCCTTCCTGTATATCCTGATACATCTTTGTTCCCGGCACCGGCATATAGGTCATCGCGCTCAGGTGCTCCGGCGCCATTTTGTTTATGATGTCGGCGGTCATAGTTGCATTTCTGATGTATGCGTCGCCCGCCCCGGCAAGTCCGATAAGTATAATATCCCACAGGTCGAAACCAGCGTCCTTGAGGGCCAGTCCTGCCTCCAGCATCTGTTCTGCATTTACGCCCTTGCCGCACTTGAGAAGCAGATCGCCATCACCTGTCTCAACGCCGAGATATGCCCTGTCAAGACCCGCCTCGCGGATCTGTTTCAGCTCCGCAGGCGTTTTGCGCATCGTGCTGCGGGGGCCTGCATATGTCGTTATCCTGCGGAGATGCGGGAAATACCTTTTCAGCCTGTCCAGAACGGTCAGGAGATAATCCAGCGGCAGGTCTATCGCATCTCCGTCGCAGAGAAAAATCGTCTCAGTGTCGCCGTAGACGTCCTTCGCCATCTCGATATCCTCAAGGACATCCTCCAGCGGGCGGACATGGTACTTTTTGTCCTTATACATTCCGCAGAAGGTGCATGCATTATGGCTGCATCCGACCGTGCACTGCAAAAGCAGGCTTTTCCACTCTCCCGGCGGACGGTAAATCGTTCCCTCATATCTCATTATTTATCAACCTTCCTTTCCTGAAGCTCTGTCTACGCTCTTGATATTCTTTTCAAATTTGCTTCGGGCTCCCATGACTTCGTGCCCGCAGCCGAGACAGCGCAGCTTAAAATCCGCGCCTATCCGCAGCACCTGCCAGCGCTTTTCGCCGCATGGGTGCTGCTTTTTCATCGTTAGTATATCGCCGACCCTGATGTCCATATTTAATATTTTCCTTTTCTATTGGCAATAATAACTCCACACAAACTCTTTGTCAGTGGAGGATGTAAAAATGAAATCACTTGTAACCGCCAGATTTGATGACCGGGACAGCGCTGATCTTGCCCTCATGCGGCTGCGCCGCAGCGGCGTCCGCTTTGACTTCACAGGGCTGATCGTAAAAGACAGCGCACACAGAATGAACGCCGAAGTCTTCAGCCCATACAGCGCTAATATGACAAATCAGCTCGGTGCAACCGATCCGTTTTTTCCGCCGGTCGGCTACCGCGCCCTGTTCTCCCGAAATGTCGATCTCCCAAAAAGAGATGTAATACTAAAGCTTCGCGTATCCGGAAAGGACATCCCCCGTGCACGCGACATTCTGCGTTCTGTCGGCGGGCGTCAAATAGACGTCATCTAGTCTTTTTTATCTCATCCCAATAGCGCTTTGCCGCCTGCTCCGTTTTATTGTCACCGTAATAATAATAGCGCGCGTTTTTGAGCGAATCGGGAAGATACTGCTGGTCGACCCAGTGGTTCGGATAATCATGGGCGTACTTATAGCCCTGCTCCCGTTCAAATCCCGTACCGTCGGCATGGACATTCTGAAGTTCCCGCGGGATCGGCCCCGCTTTGCCCGCACGGACGTCCGCAAGCGCTGAGTCGATCGCCAGCATGCCCGTATTCGACTTCGGCGCTGTGCACAGCAATATAACGGCGTCCGCAAGAGGCAGCCGTCCCTCGGGCAAGCCGAGCTGCAACGCCGTGTCAATGCAGGATTTCACGATAGGTATGCACGCCGGCCAGGCAAGGCCGACGTCCTCTGTGCAGGCGCAGAGTATTCTGCGGCAGGCAGAGGTCAGATCCCCTGCTTCTAGCAGCCGCGCAAGATAATGTATCGCGGCGTCCGGGTCCGAGCCCCGGATCGATTTATGCAGCGCAGAGAGAATGTCATAATGTCCGTCGCCGTCCCGGTCATAGCGCATTGCGCTGCGCTGGGAAACGGCCTCGGCATCCGCTTTCGTTATAAGCACCCTTCCGTTTTCTCGCCTCCCGGCGGAGAACAGCAACTCAACGGCATTTATAGCCTTACGGACGTCCCCGCCACAAGCGGAGGCAATATGTTCGACAACTTTATTCTCTGTTTGAGCTATTATTCCTTCTCTTTTTTCTATAATAGATATCGCGCGCCGCACCGCGGCTTCAACGCCGGCAGGCTCCACCTGCTTGAACTCAAACACGGTGCTGCGGCTGAGTATGGCGTTGAACACATAGAAATACGGGTTCTCAGTCGTCGAGGCAATGAGTGTTATCTTTCCGTTCTCGATAAATTCCAGAAGTGACTGCTGCTGTTTCTTGTTGAAATACTGTATCTCGTCAAGGTACAGCAAAACGCCGCCGGGCGTCATAAAGGTGTCCAGCTCCGCGATTATATTCTTTATATCGGCTATTCCGGCGGTCGTGGCGTTGAGACGGCGCAGGGTGCGGTTTGTCCTCTCCGCAATTATGCGCGCGACCGTAGTCTTGCCCGTACCGGACGGGCCATAGAAAATCATATTCGGAATATTGCCGCTCTCGACAATGCGGCGCAGAAGCCCGTTCTTTCCGAGGATATGCTCCTGACCGACGATGTCGTCGAGGCTGTGCGGACGTATTTCATCCGCCAGCGGGCGATAGCTGCTGTCAGCCATTTCATCAACTCTCCAGTCGATCTTTATTTCAACGGCTATTATAGACGATAACACCACAGTCTTGCAATACAAAAAGCTTGGATTCCGGCCTCCGCTGTGCTAGAATAGACACAAAATGACACATGGAGGCTCTGTTATGAGAACTCAGGAACAGATAGATGAGATAATAGCCGGCCTCGAGAGGGCCTATCCTCTCGCCGAATGCGCTCTTGAATATGAAAAGGATTATGAGCTGCTCTTTTCCGTCCGTCTTGCCGCGCAGTGCACTGACGCGCGCGTAAACATGATAACTCCCGCTCTGTTCGAGCGATATCCAACGCTCGAGAGCTTCGCGGAGGCGGACGTCGAGGAGGTCGGGCAATACATACACTCCTGCGGCTTTTTCCGCTCCAAGGCGCGCGACATCGTTCTCTGCGCACAGGCGCTGCTGGAACGTCACAGCGGCAAGGTCCCCGACACGATGGAGGAGCTTCTCGCGCTGCCCGGAGTTGGGCGCAAGACCGCAAACCTCATCCTCGGCGACATTTTCGGAAAGCCAGCTGTCGTCGTCGATACCCACTGCATACGGCTATCGAACCGCATCGGCCTTGTCGACGGGCTGAAAGACCCCGTTAAGATAGAAAAGGAACTGCGGGAGATACTTCCGCCGGAGAAATCCTCCGATTTCTGCCATCGCCTTGTCCTGCATGGACGCGCAGTCTGTCCCGCGAGAAAACCGAACTGCGAAAACTGCAATATCCGCCACGTCTGTCAGACCTATTCCGGATGAGTCAGCTCCTCAAGAAGCTCGCGGTCCGTCATCAATCTGAATCTGGGCAGCCCTCTGTCGAGGGCTGCCATTTCCATGCACTCGACGAAAATGTCATAATAGTCGCCGCCCTTGACGCCGAGGCGCTTTGCAAGCTCTGGGATTATCTCCTCATTGACCTCGCGCAGCGAGGGCGTTTCGTCTGTCTGCGCGGCGATCGTATAGGCCGTTGCACAGACAAATTCATAGGCTTCCGACTCAGTCATTGTCTTTTGAAGATAATACTTGTTCCCAATATATCCATATAGGACTCTCTGAGCGTCATAGTATCCAAGCGTCATAAGCTCCTTTGCGTGCTCACTTTCAAAATCCAGCACACTGCCCAAATCCTCCGTCGGCGCTATCGTCGTTACCGAAACGTCCGCGGGTATCTTGACCCGCCGTTCTACCCCGACGCCATATATGCGGATCGCTATCAGATCTTTATATCCTCGTGTTATCAGCGAATTGATCGGCAGGACGTCCTGAACGCCGCCGTCCGAATATCGTTTGCCGCGGATCTTTTCGTTCTTGAAGGCGGGAAAATACGCGCTGGCAAGCAGCATCTCTCCGATCTGTCCGTCCGGAAGCTCACACACATTGATATCCAGCTCCTTCATATCGGATATGGAATAGGTCACGACAAAAAACTCAACATCCGATTCCCGCAGCGCCTTTTCGTCCACTGTGTCGTTTATCCAATCCCGCAGCGGCGTCACATCAATACCGCCGGCACGTATCGCCTCGAGAGCATATTTTGCAAGGGATTTTATCCCGTCGAGCTTAAGCTTGCGGTCAAAAAAGCCCTTCATCAATTCGTCGTCAACATCCATGACCATTGAATAGCGGATATTGCTCCATATATCCGCTGCCAGTTCGAGGTTGCGCATAGTCATAAGCGCACCGTTGAGCGCGCCCACCGACGAGCCGGACACCGCGTTATATTTTATTCCGGCCTCCTCGAGCGCCCGCCAGGCTCCTATCTGATATGCGCCTCTGGCCCCGCCGCCCTCGAGAGCGACAGCATAAGTTTTTTCCTTGTCAAGCAGAAGCTTTGGTTTTTCCGGCATAATATCTCTCCCCTTCCGCATGAAGTATTCTTTACAGAGATTTTATCACACTTCAAGCATTGAATCACGGGCTTTTCTGTGAAGTTTCTGTAAACATGCAGGCCCATATATTGACATCCGGCATACAAAAAAACTAAACTGTGTAATTAATAAAAATTATACTCGAAAGGACAGAATGGCCAACATGCTGAAATTGACAAACATTCATAAATCTTATCAGGCCGGTGACAATACGGTCGAAGCCCTCAAGGGCATAGATCTGGCTTTCCGGGAGAGCGAATTTGTATCCATTCTAGGCCCATCGGGCTGCGGAAAGACAACTCTGCTGAATATCATCGGCGGCCTCGATCAGTATTCAAGCGGCGATCTCGTCATCAACGGCCGCAGCACCAAGAACTTCCGTGACAGCGACTGGGACGCCTACCGTAACCACTCGATAGGCTTTGTCTTCCAGTCGTATAACCTCATCCCCCACCAAAGCGTGCTCTCCAATGTTGAACTGGCGCTGACGCTCTCCGGCGTGTCAAAGTCTGAACGCCGCGAACGCGCGAAAAAGGTGCTCGAACAGGTCGGGCTCGGTGACCAGATGTACAAAAAGCCGAACCAAATGTCCGGCGGACAGATGCAGCGCGTCGCCATCGCCCGCGCACTTATAAACGACCCGGATATTCTCCTCGCAGACGAGCCCACTGGTGCGCTCGACAGCGAAACCAGCGTTCAGATCATGGAAATACTGCGCGAGATCTCCAAAGACAAGCTCATCATCATGGTCACGCATAATCCGGATCTCGCAGAGACCTACTCATCCCGCATTATCCGCCTTCTGGATGGGCGCGTTACCGGCGACAGCATGCCCTTTGAGCCGGAAACCACATCCGCACCCGCACCGGAAAAGAAAAAACAGCGCCGCCCCTCGATGTCCCTGTTCACAGCACTGAGCCTGTCGCTGAACAACCTCATGACCAAGAAGGGCCGCACCTTCCTGACGGCCTTCGCCGGCAGCATCGGTATTATCGGCATCGCACTTATACTCTCTTTATCCAACGGCATACAGACATACATAGACCGTGTGCAGGAGGATACGCTGTCCTCCTATCCGATAACAATCGAGGCAGAGTCAATGGACATGTCCTCACTGGTCACCTCCCTTATGGGCGTGCACGGCGAGGCAGAAGATAGCGGGACACACAAGCTTGACGCCGTTTACTCCAACACCATCATGTATGACCTTCTAAATTCTCTTACATCGATGGAGTCGGAAACGAACAATCTCACCGCTTTTAAGGAATATCTCGAAAGCGGTAACTCCATCGTCAAAGATTATACAAGCGCAATACAGTACAGCTACGAACTGGATATGAACATCTACGCCAAGGACGCTGAGGGCACAATCTTTAAATCCGACGTGATCGACCTTCTCGAGACATGCATGAGCGCGATGTACGGCGGAGATTACAGTTCATATTTCGCCACCTACGGCAGCGACTATTCCCAGATGGAGGTATGGGAGGAGATGCTGCCGCCGCAGGACGGCGATGACGGACTTATAAACGAGATTCTCACCGAGCAATACGACGTCATCTACGGCTCATGGCCGCAGAATTATGACGAAGCCGTGCTGATCGTCAACAAGAACAATGAGATAAGCGACCTTGTCATCTACTGCCTTGGTCTCGGCGAGCAGAGCCGCGTCGTTGAGGCTATGCAGAACGTCATGAACGGCGGCGAGCTAGACACCTTTGATGAAAGCTGGAGCTATGAGGATATCTGCAATATGACCTTCAAGGTAGTCCTCCCCGCGGAGTATTATCGCCATGACAGTGCAACCGGTGCTTACACCGATATCATCGGAACCGACGCCGGCATGGATTATCTCTACAACTCCGAGGACATCGGAACAACAGTCAAAATTGTCGGCATCCTGCGGCCGAACGAAAACGCGGTCTCCTCAATGATGTCCGGAGCAATCGGCTACACTGCCGCCCTTACCGATTATCTGCTCGAAAAGAGCCAGAACATGGACATTCTCAAGGCGCAGAAGGACAGTCCTGACACCGACGTCATCTCCGGTCTGCCTTTCCTGACCGACGACTATTATGTCAGCGACGAGCAGAAGGCTGCGGACATAACGGCATATATCGAGACTCTTTCCGACAGCGAAAAAGCCAGCATCTACACGGCCGTCATGAGCGAGCCTTCCGAGGAGTATGTAAACGCTCTCATTGAGCAGCAAATGAGCCAGATGACCCGTGAATATATCGAGACAATGGTCGTCCAGTCCTACGCCGAGGAGATGGGCGTCGACGAGGAAACCGTAAGCTCCTACATAGCGCAGATGGACGATGAGACTCTCTTTAGCTATGTTGAGGAGGCTATGCGTGAGCAGATACGCGAGGAATACGCCGCTGGCGTTCAGGAGCAGGTCGGTCAGATGACGACCGATCAGCTTGCCGCCGCCTTGGATTACGGTGAATTAACGATCGACCAGTACGTTTTTATGTACGACAGCTTCATGCCTCCTGCAGTCTCTGACAGTACGTATGAGGAAAACCTCAAGCTGCTTGGCGACGTCGACTACGCAAGCCCCAAGACGATCAACATATACGCCGCCACCTTTGAGGACAAGGACCTCATCGCTGACGAGATCGAAAAATATAACGACAGCGTTGATGAAGAGGATCAGATATCCTACACCGACTATGTCGCTCTGCTTATGGGCAGTATAACGACGATAATAAACGCGATAAGCTATGTTCTGATCGCGTTCGTCGCGATAAGCCTTATCGTCTCCTCGATCATGATCGGCATCATAACCTATATCTCCGTTCTGGAACGCACAAAGGAGATCGGCATACTCCGTTCCATCGGCGCGTCCAAGCGTGACATTTCCCGCGTATTCAATGCGGAAACGCTCATTGTCGGTTTTGTCTCCGGCGCGCTGGGTATTGGCGTGACGCTGCTGCTTCTCATTCCGATAAACATCATCGTCCACCACCTGACGGATATTATGAGTCTGAACGCGGTACTCCCTGCCGCGGGCGCCGCTATACTCGTTATAATCAGCATGCTTCTCACCTTCATAGCCGGTCTTATCCCCTCCCGCTTAGCCGCAAAGAAGGACCCCGTCGTCGCCCTGCGTACAGAGTAAAGCCTCAATTGGCGGCGGTACACAACAAAAAATATAAAAAGATGACAGGTACCTAAGGTACCTGCCATCTTTTTTTACACATATTCTGTT
>CAZIHY010000075.1:0-10114 GCA_964539115.1 uncultured Oscillospiraceae bacterium | reverse complement strand
GTTACTTCATTAGCTATTTGCATTCTTGCTATCGCAATTCTGTTCGCAGCAATTCCCATTGTATCCTTAAACGCCGAGGCATTCTCTGACGTCTCTGACAGCGCATGGTACTCCGGTGCTGTCAAATTTGTAAGCGGTAAGGGATTGTTTAACGGCGTTACCACAGACCTTTTCCAGCCCAATTCCACAATGACGCGAGCTATGTTTGTGACAGTTGTTGGAAGATATGCCGGTGTTTCCGCTACCCAGTCAGGAACCGGCGTTATCTCAAAAACAGACGTCAACTTGCGGGAAAGTCCTAATACCGGTTCTAAAGTCGTGGCTGTTCTTGCAAAAGGCACTGCAGTAGAGATAAAAAGCTTTGAAAACAACTGGTATAAGGTGAGCGTAAACGGAAAAACAGGCTATGTCCGCAGCGATCTTATGACCGCTAAGTGTTCCGCGTTTAACGACGTTCCCTATGGAAGCTATTACGGTTCTTATGTCCAATGGGCGAATACCGCGGGTATCGTTAACGGGACGAGCACTTCTGAATTTTCTCCAAACAGCGGAATAACTCGTGAACAGATATGCAAAATCCTGTATAGCTATCTTGGGTACAGCGGAAAAACGCTTAATCTTAACTCTGAAACATACGCTTTCCCTGACCAGAGCTCTATTAGCTCATGGGCAGTTGACGCTGTCAACTATCTGCACTGTGCCGGTGTTATAAACGGCCGTGACAACGGGAATTTTGACCCCAAGGCGACGGCCACAAGAGCAGAGGTCGCAACGATCTTTATGAGATTTGACGAAGCTATTGCAACAGATACACCCTCTCCCCCTGCTACGGACGATCCCACAGTCGATGATACGCCTTATGAAGGTTATATCCCATTCGGAAATGTTGTTCCTGAAAGCACAAAAGCCGATATGTCTTATTTCAGTGATGCACTGTTTATAGGGCACTCAATATTAAACGGACTGAGCCAGAATTACACAAATCTCATCCCCAATGCCGGATTCTTTACGGTTAACGGCGGAACATCAGTTGGAATAACAGATATTGAGATCGATTACACAGCTGTAACGCGTGACAGCAACGGCAATCTTATAACCGGTTTCTTCACGGGCACGCTGGACGACGCACTATCTGATTATGATTATTCCAAGGTATACATCATGCTCGGCATCAACGAGATCGGAGCTCAGCAGAGGCTCTGCAGCAACATTTCGTCAATGATAAAGACAATACGCGAGAAGCTTGGCAGTGTCAAGATCTATATCATCTCTGTTACTCCCATAAGTAAGGAATATACGGCTAACAGCGAATCTTTCAAGCGTTCGAATTTACTGGCCTGCAATAATGCTTTAATGCAGATGTGCATAAATGATAATGTGTATTATCTTGACATGTATTCGACCTTCGCTGGAAGTGACGGGTATATTAAAGATGAATACACAATAGATGGTGTACACCTCTCTACAACAGGATGCAACTTGTTTGTTGATTACCTGAGAACTCACACAATGTAAAGAAAGGAGACATATGCTGTCTTTCAGCGAAATAAAACAAAACGAACAAATCAGAACTTATATAGCCAAGGCTGACGAGTCTCTCGTCGCCCTTGGCTACACAGAGCACAGCTTTGCACATGTTGGAAAGGTTGCCGATACTGCGAAATATATCCTAAGCACGCTTGGATATTCCGAGCATGACTGTGAACTCGCTCAGATAGCAGCTTGGCTTCATGATATAGGAAACCTTGTCAACCGTGTTGAGCATGCGCAGAGCGGGGCTGTAATGGCCTTCAGAATCCTTGACAACCTGGGTTTCGATGCCGAAGATATCGCGACAATAGTAACCGCCATAGGCAATCATGACGAAGGCACCGCTGTCGCCGTGAACCACATTGCTGCCGCGCTAATACTCGGCGACAAAACCGATGTACGCAGAAGCCGCGTCCGAAATCAGGATAAGACCAGTTTTGATATACACGATAGAGTGAATTACTCCGTCAAAAAGTCTACTGTCAGAATAAACGAGGAAAAAACGCTCATAAAACTTAAGTTAAGCATCGATACAAGATACTGCTCTGTTATGGACTATTTTGAGATTTTCCTTGCCAGAATGGTGCTGTGCCGCAAGGCTGCAGAAAAACTGGGACTTGAATTCAGACTCATAATAAACGAACAACAAATGATATAAAACACAGGATCGTTTTTATTGTCTGCTAAATGATTGTGAAAAGCAACAGGCTATATAGCCTGTTGCTTTTCGTTTGTTTTTTACGGTTTTGCGGTTTCTTTTACGTTGTCATTGTTGTTGCCGTCAATTGCGTCCTCAACGTCATCTACGGCGTCTTTTGCATCATCAATGAGTTCGTCGCCTAGATTGCCGTTGTCATCCCTGTCATCTTTGTTATCCCTGTCATCATCAATGATGCCGTCATCATCATCGACAACTCCATTGTCTACATCGGGCAGAATATCGTTGGTGGGAGTTTCCGTAACAGAGGGACTCGGGCTGAGCGTTGCCGTAGGGCTCGGAGACGGCGTTGCATTTTCCCTACCGCAGGCACACAGAGTCAGTAGCATAACAGCCGCAAAAATAATGGCAATAATATTTCGCTTCATTTTATTCCTCCTGAATAACAGTTCGGAATTATTATTGACAATTCGAAAAATAATATTACAGTCCAGAAAAAAAGTATTGGATTAAAGGCGAAAGATATTTTAATATTAGGAGATAAATCTATGAAAGAATTTAAGGGAAGCAAAACCTATAAGAATCTTAATATTGCGTTTGCCGGCGAAGCCATGGCAAATAATAAGTATACTTTCTTTGCAAGCCAGGCAAAGAAAGACGGCTATGAACAAATAGCGGCTATTTTTGCTGAAACAGCGGACAATGAAAAAGCACATGCAAAAATTTGGTATAAATATTTGAACGACGGAAAGATCGGTGACACGGTAACAAATCTTAAGATCGCGGCAGCGGGAGAAAATGAAGAGTGGACTCAGATGTACAGGGAGTTTGCAGAAGTTGCTCGTGAAGAGGGTTTTATTGAAATCGCCGAGAAATTTGAACTTGTCGGCGCCGTTGAAAAGACTCACGAGGAGCGCTATCTCGCCTTGCTTACTAATGTCAGCGATGGAAAAGTATTCCGTAAGGACGAGACCTGCGTATGGGTATGCCGTAACTGCGGCCATGTATATGTTGGAACCGACGCGCCGGAGGTCTGCCCTACCTGTGACCATCCGAGAGCATTTTTTGAACTTCGCGCAGAAAATTATTGATCTGAACAATAAAAAAGGCTTGCTGCCTGTCACAGACAGCAAGCCTTTTTAATATATTTTTACTTATGCAGAATGGGAGACAGCGGCTTATATATCAGGAAGCAAAGAATGGCATCAATTATACCTTTGCAGAATGTGAATGGCAAATTAAAAATGATCAGGCATTTAATCAGGCTGTCGGCGGAGGGCACGATCTCCTGATACATACCGATTATTGCCTCAAGCGGCATGCCGTAGATAACGACATAAGCCGGATACACTATAAAATAGTTAAGCGGGAGGCTGAGTATCGCCATGGCAAGAGCTCCGATCACAGAGCCGAGTGCAGCGCCCTTGCGGTTTTTATGAAACTTATATATAAATCCGGCGACCAGCATGAACACAGCGCCCATTAGAAAGTTGGCAAGCTCACCGACGCCAGCACTGCTTCCCAAAGGAAGATGAATGATGTTTTTGACAAGCTCAATTCCGGCACCATACAACGGCCCAAGCGCAAAAGCACCCAGCAGCGCGGGAAGGTCGCTGAAATCCAACTTGACAAAGCTGGGAATGAGCGGGATTGATATTTCGATCATCTGAAGGACAAAGGCCACTGCTGAAAGCATGGCAGCTACCACGAGCTTGTGGGTCCTGGTGGTGGATTTGGACATTTAAAATTCCTCCTAGAAAAAACACCTGAATGCCGTGCATTCAGGTGTCACAATTTTCGGAGGTGTGAGACACATCTTCTTTCATCCAGACTTGAGACCAAAGGTCTGTTACTGTCGGTACCGGAATCACACCGGTTCAGCACCCAAAAGTGCGTGCGGACTTGGCTCAAAGCTATCACCGCCGGTCGGGAATTGTGATGCAAAGCATTACTCACCCTGCCCTGAAAACATGGTTCATCAGATATATTATTAAGCACAGTATAGTCTAGGCAGCGCCGTCTGTCAATACTGTTATTGTCAAAAATCCTCGCAAAGAATCACGGCTCCGCCTATGTCAAAAAGAGGTGTATTCGTCAAAAATCGCGGTTCTACTCCCTTTTCAGAAAGAAAACTCAGTATCTTCTTTCCGTCGGGGTGGTAAAAAAGATCACCTGTAAATGCAATTTCATCCGGGGCTGTTTTGAAAGCGCAGCCGCCGATAAATCCGGTGCCATATCCTTTAAGGTTTATATGGCCGCTGGAAATAAGCAGCACGTCCAAACCGGCTTCAGACGCCGCTCGATAAATACCATTGTCGGAGGTTATGATCGAGCGCTCATCAACAATACAGACACTGCAGCGCGCATAGCCCTGTTTTACTGTTATCGGAATCATGCTTGCAAATGGTTCAAAAGCGGCGGTTCCGGGATTTATGATAATGTGCTCCCCTATTATTGCGGCATTAAGGCGGCAATCGGCAGGATATCTGCTCCCTTGTGAAACTGTACACAGCTCAACAGCAGCGCCAAGCTCTTCAAGCGCTGATATAAATGTTCCAGGAAGCTCCCGAGCCGCAATAAAGCGGTCATTGCCCAAGTGTAAAAGTGAAAGATCCGCATGTCCTCTCACCGGATGCGGCAATTCTTCCATTTCCGGCATCCATATGACAGATATACCGAGCTCGTTGAGCTTCTGCGACAATATGTTTTTGTATAGCTCTCCGATAACAATATTGCTTACACGGCTCTGCGGCAAATTTGGACGACTTATAAACCTGTTCATATAATCGCCATTATTGCATCTCGGATATTGCGTGCGTGTATAAGTTCCAGTCCCTCGGGAGCACGAACGTCTCCCCTTATGTGTGCGGGAATAACACAGCGCTTGAAACCCAGCCTGGCGACCTCTGTCAACCTCTGGTTAATATAGCTGACGGAACGAAGTTCACCGGTAAGGCCGACCTCTCCAACGGCAGCAAGATCGTTGCCCACAGCACGATCCCGAAAACTTGAAGCGAGCGCGAGAATGGTTGCAAGATCCGCCGCTGTGTCATTTAGCTGAAGCCCGCCGATTACATTTATGTAACTGTCACATCCGCCTATCGCAAGTCCGCCACGCTTTTCAAGAACGGCTATCAGCAAAAGGGAACGATTTATATCTACTCCGTTGGTATTCCTTCGGCCGGAAGAATAGTTGGATGGGGATACGAGCGCCTGTATCTCTGCCAAAATAGGCCTTGATCCTTCCATAACACAGGCAACACAGGTTCCGGGAGCATTATCAGGACGCCCGGAAAGCAGCATCTCGGAAGGATTTTCAACCTCCCTGAGACCTGTGTCATTCATTTCGAAAACGCCTATCTCATTTGTCGAGCCAAACCTGTTTTTTGCAGCCCGAATAATTCTATAAGAAAGGTTTTGTTCTCCCTCAAAATACAGAACGCAGTCGACCATATGCTCAAGCACCTTAGGTCCAGCAATAGCTCCCTCCTTGTTGACATGGCCGACAACAAAAGCTGTCAAACCTTCGGATTTTGCAATGCGCATTATTGCCATGGCACAATCCTTAACCTGGCCGACGCTTCCCGGCGCGGAAGTAAGCTCAGAATTATACATAGTCTGAACAGAGTCAATGATGAGAATATCAGGATGAATCTGTTCTACAGATCGAGAAATTTCGTCAATGTCTATCTCGGATAAAACAGAAATATTGCTGCCCTCTACTCCCATGCGCCGGGCGCGCATTTTGATCTGACGCTGGCTTTCCTCACCCGAGACATACAATATACGCTCGCTTGGGGACGTAAGACCGCACATTTGGAGCAGAAGCGTGGATTTCCCTATTCCGGGGGCACCACCGACGAGTACCATGGAGCCGCGGACGGCTCCGCCACCCAATACCCTGTCAAGTTCCCTGATACCAGTTGAAAACCTGATCTCTTCTTCGCTATCGAGCTCAGAGATAGGAAGTGGTTTTGAGCGCATATTACCTCTGGAAGCGCTGGCAGCGGCACTTTTTGTCTTTGTCTCAGCCTGAGCCTCTACAAGGGAATTCCAGGCTCCGCAAGCCGGGCACTTCCCTGCCCATTTTGCCGTTTCATTTCCACATTCTGAGCAGAAGAATACGGTTTTGGATTTCATTTGTACAGCCTCCGTTATTGCAGGGTAAATTGAATAAAACTCGCAGCCAGCACAATGGCTAGCTTTATCTGATAATCTTTTGTTTGTAGCAGCAGAGCCTCCTCGGCATTAGAAAGAAAACCGCATTCGACCAGAACAGACGGACACATAACGTTCTTCAAAAGATATATATTGTCGGAGATAGGGGCTGCGACGCGCCGGTTATCGGGGCACAGAAAAGTGGTAAGGTTTTGATGGGTAAGTTCACCAAGCTCCAAACTGCCCTCCGTTTTTCCATAAAGCGCCTGTGCGCCGCTTGGACGGGAATCGGGATATTTATTTTGATGTATGCTTATCAGTACAGCGTCGTCCACGCTGTTTATCAGGCTGACGCGTGACTTTTGGTCAAACACCTTCTTCTTTGCTATCGTATCTGCCTCTTCAGGATATGATATCTCCTCAGTCTCTCGTGTCATAACTGTTTCAATGCCGAGCAGACCGGCAACCGCATTGAGTTTTTGTGCGATCTCAATATTTATCAGGCTTTCACGTACCCCGTCCTCGGTTGAGGCTCCTCCATCCTCTCCACCGTGCCCGGCATCAATGACAAGGGTTTCGGCAAATGCCGCGGTGCACAATATACTAGCGGATATAAAAAATATGATCAATTTCTTAAACAAACCGACCGCCTCCCTTCTGTTGAGGTTATTCAAACAGGCAAGGGAGTATTCCTGTCAATCGCTATTCTTGTCAGTATATAATATGCGATTTATTAGACGCTTATCTGAACGTCCCAGGGCATATCCCGGAACAACCGAAATAACAGGCAGAACTGCCGGGAGGATATACCATATCCCGCCAAAACTCTGGATTTCATAAGCCATTGACATAAAGAAATAGCGCTCTCCTCCGCTCACTATTCCATTATCGATGCCAAAAATACTGAGGAGGCCTAATATAATACCTGGTATCTGGGACAGTACTGCCGCTTTGATTCCCCTAAACTTATCCTCACTCACTCTTCCGGCTTTTATCATATTTCTGTCCCTAAACCCCGTACGCCAAGCCTCAAGATAAGTCATAACAAGGTACATAATGGGAACTACTACGCTTGCAATGATGATAGAAGTACTGTCGCCGAGAATTCTTACAAAAACGAGGAGTATGAACAGATATATGACGACTGCCACAACATGCACAGTCCATATTTTTACTATCAGCTGAAAAAGTGTACTTTTGGCCTTTTTATCCTTATTATTCATATGAACGCTCCCGAAACACCTTAGAACATAAAACGCAGAACTAAAACTACTTCACATTGATTTTTCCGTTGCCCTTTAGTTTGTTCCACAGTGGTCCTGCGATGCAGGTTGAGCTGTATCCTCCGGCGATAATGCCTATTGTAAGCGGTATGGCAAAAATACGGATGGAAGTGACGCCGAGGATTATTATAAATACTACGGGTATGAGTGTGGTTATAGTGGTACCTACGCTGCGGCGCATGGTTTCCCAAATGCTTCTGTCAACAATGGGTGCAAATTGTCCTCCACCAAGGTTCTTATAGTTTTCTCGTATGCGGTCAAAAACTACTATTGTGGCATTGATAGAATATCCGATTATAGTAAGGGCTGCCGCAATGAAGGTCATATTGACTGGGATCCTGAAGATAACGAAGAAAGCAAGCATGAATAAAAGATCGTGTATAAGACATACAATGGCTGCGATTCCGCTTCTAAACTCAAAGCGTATTGAGATATACACAAGTATCAGAACAGCGGCCAGTATTGAGGCTATGAATGCCGCGTGTTTAAGGTCGCTGCCGACAGAGGCAGAAACGAAGTCTGTTGATATAAGCTCAGCCTCGGAAAATTTTTCAGAGATACGCTCAAATATCTCCTGCCTCTGCTCGCTGGAAAGCTCTACGGTTTTAATCGTAACAGCCGTACCGCTGTTGCCCGATGTTGTGACATTAGCTGTAATGGAAGCAATATCCCTGTAAATATCCTCAATATCCTCCTGAATATCACGCGTAATAGGCTGAGCAAGCTCTATCTCCATCTGGACACCTCCTACAAAGTCCAGATCCATATTTAGTGCTGACACTCCAAACAACTGGGCTACCAGTCCGCCAAGGCCAATCAGGCAAATGATTGAGGAAATGACCGCGCAGATCTTGAATTTTTTGGTAAAGCTGTATTTTCCGGCCGCACGCGTGAAAAGTGCAGGATTCTCTTTCTCTTTTCTTGCACCGAAGGCGGAAAGGTTTTTGATATGCATAGCTGTTATGCTGCGGAGCAGCACGTTCGGGACTATGAGCATACATATCATAGAGAGTATAACTCCAATCAGCAATGTCTTTGCAAAACCCAAAATTGTTCCGGTTCCCTGCCAAAGCAGGACGATAGCTGCGATAATTGTAGTTACATTGGAATCTATTATAGCGGTGTAAGCTCTTCTAAAGCCGGAATCAACCGAAGCACGAAGAGTCTTTCCGCTGTTGAGCTCCTCGCGCAGGCGCTCATAGATAATTACGTTTGCATCAACAGCCATGCCTATAGTCAAAATAATGCCGGCGATACCCGGAAGACTCAAATTGACCTTTGCAGCAGACATGACTACCAAAAACAGTGCAATATAGAGAATTAGAGCAAGATCGGCGACAAGACCGGGGATCTTATAAATGGCAACCATAAATATCATAACAAGCGCAATGCCGATTACACCAGCAATAAGGCTGCTTTCAAGAGACGTTTCGCCAAGAGACGCACCAACAGACTGCACCTTGGATTCCCTCAGTGCAAACGGAAGCTGACCTGCAGAGATTATCTCAGCAAGGTATTTTGCATAGTCGATCGTGCTGTTATCACCAAGCGTAATTATGGGGGAATCAGTATCCAGACCGACGTCCTTATATTCAGAACCGATATATGGCGCGCTTATCTGCTCATCATCCATCATTATGGCGAGATAGTTGTTATTGTCCGAATATCCTGCAATCTCCGCAGTTGCCTTGACGAACTTTTCATATCCGCTCTGATTCAGCTTGAGTGATACGAAATATTGGGAGGCGCCGCTCTCGGAAACCTGACCATATGACGCAGTAGCAGATTCTATATCACTGCCTTCAAGAATTACATTTCCAAGATAGTCACGGAACTCAATGACAGCGGTTGTGCCGAGCATCTGGACTGCTTCTTCCGGATCCTCCACATTCGGTATCTCAACAACAACGCTGGTGCTGCCGGAGAGATAGACATTAGCTTCGGTATAACCAAGACTGTTAAGTCGCTGGCGAAGCATAGTCTGTGCGGTTTCCATGCCGTCGCTTACTTCACTTGCCGACATTCCATCGGGCACCTCTGCCTGATATACAATTTCAGAGCCGCCGACAAGGTCCAGCCCAAGCGTTATGCCCTCATCAACGGGTTTAATATTGAGTACGCCCATCTCAAATCCGAAAAAACCAATAAATGTTATAATGCCTATAACAAGGATTATCGCAACAAGCGTTATAATTGTCTTCTTCATTCGTACAAACTCCTTTATCTAAAGCAAAATAATTATATAGCCGCTTATCTCAGAAGTCAATAAATGAAAACAAGCCGTGTTGCGGTGACGCTCCGTAAGGAAGGCCGCCCTTTGTCGGCTCTGTAACTCAGTTTAATAGTTTGTTTGAAACGGCATAGCCCTTGCGGTTATGCCGTTTTTGCTTTGGTGCGGTCCAGGTGGCTCTGGAATCTCCTCCGGCGAGGGTTCACAGATGATGCCAACGCCGTTGTAGTAGATGTCCACCTGCTGGTGGCGCTT
>CAZIHY010000074.1:7711-10379 GCA_964539115.1 uncultured Oscillospiraceae bacterium | reverse complement strand
CACAGGGGAGGCGTTTTTGCGTTATTCATCTGAAGGCGCATCTTCCTTCCGGCGCCCCAGCTCTTCCAGCAGCTCAATGAGCTTTTGATTCTTTAACGTCTCGTTTTCGAGCAGTTCACGCCTTTCTTTCGTACTCATCAGTTCCTCGAAATAATCTATCATGATATCCATTCTCACATGGCCCGCGTCAGGCGCCGTTATTGAGACAAGGCTGCCGCACTTGGCGATCTCCTTCAGCAGCCCGCGTTCATCCGTGTCGCCGAACTCAAGAAAGCGCATGTCAAGCGTGATGTGCGCTTCCCAATGCTCGTAATCCACTTCGCCCCTGATCCTGCCGCCGTGGCTTTTGGCCAATTCGTCCAGCCGCGCAAGAAGATGCTCATAATTCTTCTTTCCCTCCGGAATTATGACTTTCGGCACAGCGCCCAGCGCCTTGTCGCACGAGGCCAGAAATCCGCTCTCGATTATCTCCTTCCAGATCCGGTTCATCAATTCGTCTTCCCCTGCGCTTTTTTGCCGGTCATATATACCTGAATAATCCTTTTCATAAACGATATTTTCCATATTCTTTCCTCCAGGGCTTGATTCTGTTGGCGATCCGTTCGGGGCCCAGCTTCGTTTGACAGCGGTGTTTTTCCCGCCTCCCTCTTGGGGAAATATATAAAAATTTAGCCGTACCCAAATAAAAAGCAAGGTATGACCGTGGTTTTTACCTTGCTTTTTATTATTACATCGCATATATCCGGATCTTACCGTCCTCCGCGGACAGCGCTACATGGCTGACCTTGCCGCGGTATTTGTCCACGATCTCAGATGCGACGGGATCCTCGATATCTTTTTGGATGGTCCGGCGGAGATTCCGTGCGCCATAGGTCACGCTGAAGCTCTTTTCCGTCAGATACTCCACAACGCTGTCGTCATAAGTCAGCGTTATATTCTTTTCCGCCAGAAGCTCTGACAGCTCGCCAAGCATAATGCGGGCGATGCCCTTGAAGTTCTCTTCCGTCAGGCGGTTGAAGTATATGATCTCGTCGACACGGTTTATAAACTCCGGACGCAGGAAGTCATTGAGCGCCTTGAGCACCTTTTCGCGGCCCTGCTCGTTAAGGCTCTGGTTAAAGCCCACGGAGCCGGTCTTCTTGTCGCTGCCCGCGTTCGTTGTCATGACGATAACGGTATTCTCAAAATTAACGGTTCGGCCCTGCGCGTCCGTGATGCGGCCGTCGTCCAGGATCTGGAGCAGCACGTTGAGCACGTCGGGATGCGCCTTTTCGATCTCGTCGAAGAGCACGACCGAATATGGCTTGCGCCTTATCTTCTCCGTGAGCTGTCCGGCCTCGTCGTAGCCTACATAGCCCGGGGGAGAGCCGATGATGCGCGAGACGGAGTGCTTTTCCATGAACTCCGACATATCGAGCCTTATGAGCGACTCGGGCGCGTTGAACAGATCGGCGGCAAGCTGCTTTACAAGCTCCGTCTTGCCGACGCCGGTGCTTCCGACGAAGATAAAGCTGACCGGCTTACGCTTGGCCTGAAGGCCGACGCGGCTGCGCTTTATCGCGGCGCAGACGGTATCGACAGCCTCATCCTGGCCGATGATGTGGGTCTTCAGCCTGTTTGCGAGCTGGCTCAGGTTCTCGAACTCATCCTCGCGGATGGAACTGGCGGGTATCTTCGTCCACAGTTCGATGACCCGTGCGAGGTTTTCGCTGGTGAGACGGGGACGTCCCTGCGCGGACAGAATGTTCTTCTCGTCCGTCAGCTGGAGACTCTGGCTGCGTATAGCGGCCAGCCGTTCGTAATGCTCGTTTTCGGTGTCTGCCATGAGAAGTTCGCGCTCCTTGTCGAGGTCTGCAAGGGTCTTTTCTATCTCGTCGAGGCGGGCGAAATCTTTGTTCTTGAGGTTTACGTCCGAGCAGGCCTCGTCTATGAGGTCGATAGCCTTATCGGGCAGATAACGGTCAGTTATATACCGCTCCGAGAGAACGACGGCCTGCCGGCACATCTCGTCAGGGATCTCAACGCCGTGGTAGTCCTCGTAATAATGCGCGATGCCCTTGAGGATAGTGACGCTGTCGTCGATGGAAGGCTCCGCGACTGTGACAGGCTGGAACCTGCGCTCGAGCGCGGCGTCCTTTTCGATGCTCTTGCGGTACTCGGTGAAGGTGGTGGCTCCGATGACCTGGATCTCCCCGCGGGAGAGCGCCGGCTTGAGTATATTGGCTGCGTTCATGCTGCCCTCCGCATCACCGGCTCCGACGATGTTGTGGACCTCGTCGATGACGAGGATGATGTTGCCCTGTTTGCGTATCTCCTCGATGAACCCCTTCATGCGGCTCTCAAACTGGCCGCGGAACTGCGTTCCGGCGACGAGCGCCGTCAGGTCGAGCAGGTCGACCTCCTTGCCGCGCAACTTGTAGGGCACGTTGCCGTCCACGATTCGCTGCGCCAGACCCTCTGCGATCGCAGTCTTGCCGACGCCTGGCTCACCGATAAGGCAGGGATTGTTCTTCTGACGGCGGTTGAGGATCTGGATAACGCGCTCAAGCTCCTCCTCGCGGCCGACCATGCGGTCGAGCTTTCCCTCGCGGGCTCGGGTGTTGAGGTTGATGCAGTAATTGTCAAGAAACTTGCGCTTGCGCGCGGCGTCGCGCGCCTCTTTGCTGGG
>CAZIHY010000074.1:4723-7611 GCA_964539115.1 uncultured Oscillospiraceae bacterium | reverse complement strand
GATTCCCTCCCGCTCCGAAAAGGCGGTTGAGGAAGGGGAAAGTCGCGGTCTTGCCGTCCTCATCGCTGTCATCCGAGGTATTTTCGATGTCCATCAGGCCCTCCGCGGAGCCGAGAGCATCCATCATGTCGCCAGAGAGGCCCTCAAGCTCCTCGTCGGAGATGCCGAACTTGGCGATTATATCATCAACGGGCTTGATATGCAGGTCCTTGGCGCATTTAAGGCAAAGTCCCTCGTTTTTGGAGACTCCGTTTTCGATTTTCGTTATGAATATGACTGCCACGTTCTTCTGGCAGCGGGCGCAAAGTGTTGTTTGCATAGATTCAATCTCCTGTTGTTTTTGCTTTCATTATGCCGACATAGCTCTTGATATAGGTCACAAAAGCCAGCAGCGAAACCGCAAGGCAGACGCATATCATAGCCAATGCGGCGGTATGGGGAACATTGGGAAAGACGATCAGCACAACGCAGATTATGAAAAACAGAACGGTCGCAGTCTTTCCGAAATAGTTTGACGGCGGTATCTCGACCTTTGCGCGGCGGTGGATAAGCAATCCGCCCACGCCCATGCACAGCTCCTTGCAGACGAAAATGAGCAGCACCCAAACAGGTATTATACCCTTTATCGTGATGCAGGACAGCACTGCAAACAGGAACATTTTATCTCCAAGCGGGTCAAGAACTTTGCCGAGATTGGTTATAAGGCCGCAGCGCCTCGCGATAAAACCATCGAGAAAATCCGTCAGAGTCGCGGCGGCGTAAACGACGGCGGCCCAGATCTCCGCCGACGGGACGCCGGAGAAAAACATAAGAACAAACACCGGTACAAGGCAGAGCCGTATTATAGACAGCATGTTTGGTACGTTCATGATTTCCTCCGTTTATCTTTATTTTAGCTCAGATCAGAATTGCAGCCATTTGTAGACATAGTCTTTTTCAAGGAACCATGAGGCAAGCTTTGTCGACTCCAGCACATCCTCACTGAATATCTTTCCCGTAAAGCGGAAGGCCCAGGCCAGAAGCGCACAGAAGCAGATGCCCGTCAGCACGCCGATAACAGTTCCTCCGATCTCGTTTATGATATCCAGACACGGGAACCTGAAGCTCAGGTTGAGGATATTTCCTACCACGGTCAGCAGTATAGCGATCAGCACAAAGCCGAGTATAACGCCGAGGTAGTATGTAAACCTTTCACAGAAAATCTGTACGACGCCGTTGGAGAGCGAAATGTTATTCTCATCGGAATATTTGATCGCCTCTTCCGCCATCTGCTCCGCCGTCGAGTCATAAACGCCGAGGGACTTATACGCCGCCTTCGCCGCGGCCTTACGCAGGTTGGGATTTTCATCGAAGAGATCATTTACGGATTTCTCTACGTCGTAATTTCCGTTCTCATCCGGTTCATAGCCGAGCAGCTCGTAAAGGCCCGTTTCGACCTTATCCTCCAGATAGCCGCTTGCAAAGGGTTTGAGAGCGGGGATGACCTCGTATGAAAAGGTCGTTGACAGAAGATGACCCCCATACAGAGATACTATTATGACGGCCAGTCCGCCTATGCCCATAATGATGCCTTTTTTATATCCTGCCCAGCCGCAGATAACCAGTATCGCGACAAAAATCAAATCAATGATGAGTTTCACTGATGTTTCCCCCCTGTGGCGTTTGTATATTTATGCCGATATGCAGATATCTTTCTGTTTTTTTTCTATGATATATTTTTCAGCTCGCCGCAATACGCCGAGAGCATGAGCGCCCTGCCGTCCGAGCGCAGAAGCGCGCTCTTGACGCCGAGAACGTCCTCCTCCGAGCCCTTTTCGGACATGTCGGCGCCGTAAAGAACGCAGCCGTCCGTATACAGCGCGAGCGTCTTCTCCCCATTGCGGGAGAGGGAGACGAGCGAACGGTCTGTTGTCACGGAGGAGACAGCCTCTCCCGTGGTGTCGTAGCTCGTCAGCGTGCCCACGCCTCCTGTCAGATATTCGCTCAAAAACACGGACATATGTCCTCCCGACACGGCGTAATCAACCAGGTAAGACCCCTCAAAATTTACGACGCGCTGATCCTCCGCGGAGGAATCGACAAAGACGATATCGCTCTCGCTGATGAGGCACAGGCGCGAGGAACCCAGCCAGATGACGTCGAAATACAGCTTGTCCGGAAGCGTCAGCGAGGCTTTTTCCGTCTCAGAATCGAGGCGGAAGATATGCAGCACTGTGCCGCTGCTCTCTGCGCAGATGGCAGCCATGGACCCTCCGTCTGACGACACGGCGCATTTCATCAGCCAGCCGGAGCCGGAATACCAGCGGTAAACGGGCGAAAGCGAACTGTTATACACCGTCGCAAGGCCTTTATAGCCGGTCTCCTCCGTGCAGACGGCAAAATAGCCGTTATCCGCCATATCTGCGGATATGATAGGGCTGCTGGTGTCGAGCTGAGTCACAACGCCGTTAGTATCGGCTGCGCGGAGCGCCGTACCGCCGACGTCAAAGAATATTGCAAGCCCGTTGGAGGCGTCAACCGCGGGAGTCATCATCGAAAAGATGCTTTTTGCGATCGTGTTGCCATTTTGATCCGTGAGCTGGAGCCCGGTAGTCGACGCGATCGCAAGGCCGTCGCCGCAGAGGGCGAAGCGCTGGTCGGAGCCGGTCTCATAGGTGAACGGTTCTATACTCGCGTATTTTTCTGCCGGTTTGGGCGCGAACAGCGTGTCGCGAAGAAGGAACGCCGCGACTGCCAGCGCCAATACCAGCACGATACCCGCCGCGGCCAGCGAGCGCACCGCCCGCAGGCGTTTGGAATTTTGTTCGTTTTTTTCTGTCATAAGGCTACCTGTAAAGCTGTGATTAATCAGTATAACATATAATGCGGAAAAATGATAGATAATTTGT
>CAZIHY010000074.1:0-4623 GCA_964539115.1 uncultured Oscillospiraceae bacterium | reverse complement strand
CTTCGGGGAGCTGCTTTTCTTTATTTGAAAGAAAAGCAGCCAAAAGAAGCAAACCAAAAGGGGACTCTTGCGAGCCGTCCCCTTTTGGATTTTCCCTCCTAAAGGGCAAACGGTTACTTCTGGGCTCAGAAGGGCGATTGCAAATCGTTGCGTCTATACAAACCGCGCTGCTCCCGCTGCGCGCGGAAATCTTCACGCGGGCTGAGATTTATGCGAACAATACCTAAACAATAGCGCCACTTAGCGGCTGAGCGGTATTAGACGTACAAGGTATTAGATTATTTTCTGAGTTTATACGGTAACAGACCATTCCTTAGGAGGAAGCGTCCAGAGATGGACAGCCAGCAAGCGTCCCTCTCTGGCGTCCCTTTTGCGTACTTTTCCGGACGAGCGGAAAAGTATGTCTCTCTGAAAGAGCAAGCAGTTTGGAACAGAGCCTGACAAAAAAGAAAAGGTTATTTCATCATTTCCCCTGCGGGGCCGTCATACCAGATACGCGAAAGATAAAGCCCCTGCGGCGGCATCGTCGGGCCGGTCAGGCGGCGGTCGCCCAGTTCGAGCAGGCCCGGGATATCCTCCGGCGCGAGCTTGCCGTGGGAGGCATAGACCATCGTCCCGACGATCGCGCGCACCATGTTGTAGAGAAAGCCGTCGGCGCACACGGCGACGGTTATAAGGTCGCCCTTCCGCTCCGCCCGGCACCAATAGACCGTGCGGACGGTCGTTTTCGTCTCCGTCCCGACGCTGCGGACGGCGCGGAAATCGTGCGTGCCCTCAAAGGCCCGACCCGCGCGCTGCATCATGCCGATGTCCAGCGGCGACGGATAAAAACAGGCGCGGTTTTGCAGAAACGGGTCGCGTATGCGGCTGTTGCGGATCTTATATACATATTCCTTTTTTATGCAGGAGCCGATAGCGTTGAACTCCGGCGCGACCTCACATGCGGCGGAGACAGATATATCACCAGGCAGGCGGGAATTGACCGCAAGCGGCAGCCTGTCCGTCGGGATTCTGCTGTCCGTGCGGAAATTCGCGCAATAGCGCAGCGCGTGCACGCCCGCGTCCGTGCGCCCGCAGCCGGTCACCTTGACCCTGTGGCCGCAGACCTTCGAGAGCGCCTGCTCCAGCGTTTCGGCGACGGTTATCTCAGTTTTCTGCACCTGCCAGCCGTGATAGCGGCTGCCGTCATAGCACAGGCGCAGCGCGATATTGCGTTCACTCACAGTCCAAAACTCCTAAGCACGATGACCCCGGCAAGCACCGCGGCGCCCAAAACGAGCGCGGTAACGTCGCGGCCCTCCATATGAAGCTGTTTCATCCTCGTGCGGCCCTCGCCGCCGTGATAGCAGCGGCACTCCATCGCCGTTGCAAGCTCGTCTGCGCGGCGGAACGCGCTTATGAAAAGCGGCACCAGCAGCGGCAGAAGCGCTTTTGCGCGCTCCGTCAGCTTTCCGGTCTCAAAACTTGCGCCGCGGGCCTTCTGCGCGGACATGATCTTGTCCGTCTCTTCGACCAGCGTCGGGATAAATCGTAACGCGATGCTCATCATCATCGTCAGCTCGTGTATAGGCGCCTTTATCTTCTTGAGAGGGCCGAGAAGTTTTTCAAGCCCGTCGGTCAGTGCGATAGGACTCGTCGTATAGGTCAGCAGGAATGTGCCCGAGATGAGCATCACTATGCGCATGACCATGAAAAAGGCGGTTTTTATGCCCTCCAGAGTTATGCGGAATATCCAAAACCGCACCAGCACGCGCCCATCAGTGTAGAAAAGGTTGAGCACCGCCGTGAATATTATGATGAATATCAGCGGTTTCAGCCCAGTGAGCAGGGTCTTCGGTCCAATGTGCGAAATGACCATGCAGCAGATGAGCACCACCAGCACAAGGCCATAGGAAATCCAGTTTTTCGCCGTGAACAGCGCGGCGATATAGACGACGACCAGGAGAATTTTTGTGCGTGCGTCGAGCCTGTGTGCGATGGTATCTCCGGGGAAATACTGGCCGAGAGTTATGTCTTTCAGCAAGGCGGTCTTCCCCCTTTCAGGGCGAGTATCGCGCGCTCGAGTTCGTCAGTCGTATATATCCCCTCCGGCAGCGCAACGCCCCTTTCGCGCAGCGCGCCGGCGATCTTTGCAGCGTCCGGCACAGACAGGCCCATATCCTCAAGCTCGCGCCCGCGGGCAAAAACCTCCGCCGGGGCGCCGTCCATCGCAATGCCGCCGTCGTGGAAAACGATTATACGCTCCGCAATGCGCGCGACGTCGTCCATGTTGTGAGAGACCAGAAGTATGGTCGAGCCAGTTTCGCGGTGGTATCCGGTTATGTTGCCGAGTATATCCTCACGGCCCGCGGGGTCCAGTCCCGCCGTCGGTTCGTCGAGAATAAGCACCTCCGGCCGCATCGCGATAACGCCCGCTATGGCTACTCGACGCTTCTGGCCGCCCGAAAGTTCCAGCGGCGAGCGCTCGAACAGCGCCTCGTCAACGCCGGTAAAACGCGCGGCCTCGCGCACACGTTCGTCGATCTCCTGTTCCGAAAGCTTCATGTTCTTCGGACCGAAGGCGACGTCGCGGTAGACCGTATCCTCAAACAGCTGGTATTCCGGATACTGGAACACCAGCCCGACGCGGAAGCGCGCACGGCGCAGGCTGTCCTTGCTCGCAAAAATATCTTCATCCTCGAGCATGACGCTTCCCGAAGTGGGCTTCAAAAGGCCGTTGAGATGCTGAATGAAGGTCGATTTACCGGAGCCGGTATGGCCTATCAGCCCGACGAAGCTTCCGGATGGGATCGTCAGATCTATATGGTCGATGGCGACTTTTTCAAACGGGGTGCCCGCGCTGTAAATATGGCTGAGCCCCCGGACCTGAATAGTTGACATTGATCGGTTCCTTTGTGTTATATGAGTTTTGCGGCGATCGCCGCGGCGCAGTCCTCTACCGCGAGCGCGTCGAGCGGGAGATCGAACCCCTCCCGGCGCAGACGCCAGAGAAGCTCCGTCGTTTCCGGAACGGCCAGACCCTCGGCCTTGAGCTCCTCGACGTGGGAAAAAACAGCGGCGGGCTCGCCGTCCGCTATGATCCGGCCCGAGGACATGACGATGAGCCGGTCGGCGCCTATGACCTCGTCCATATTATGGGTGATGAGGATCACGGTCATGCCCGTCTCGCGGCAGAGCCGCGTAACGGTGGATATGACCTCACGCCGTCCGATGGGGTCGAGCATCGCCGTCGGCTCGTCCAGCACGACGACGCGCGGCTGCATCGCGAGCACACCGGCTATCGCGACGCGCTGCTTCTGTCCGCCGGAGAGCAGATGCGGCGCATGCAGGCGGAATTCGTACATCCCGACCTGCCTGAGCGCTGAGTCCACGCGCCTGCGTATCTCCGCCGGCTCGACGCCGAGGTTTTCCGGCGCAAAGGCCACGTCGTCCTCAACGACGTTCGCGACGATCTGGTTGTCCGGATTCTGGAACACCATACCGACCGTGCGGCGTATGTCGATGAGCCTGTCCTCCTCGCGGGTGTCGATACCATCGACGAGCACGGTCCCGCTTGTCGGGACAAGGATAGCGTTCATATGCTTTGCCAGCGTCGATTTCCCCGAGCCGTTGTGGCCGAGCACAGCGGTGAAGCTGCCCTCCTCGATATCGAGAGATACGCCGTCGACGGCGGGGGACGTTTCCTCCGGATATGTGTAAACAAGGTCTTTGATGCTTATGATGGGTCCTGTCATTTTGCCTCCCAGCGGCAGCTCGCGCCGCAGGGCAGCGCCAGCCCGCTTGCCGTTACGGGCAGTCCGAGCTCCCGGCTCTCGCTGTGTCCGCCGAACTTCTTTGTAAAAATGCTCTCGGAGATATATGTCAGCGTCGAGGCGGAGAGCCCCGTCGTGTAAGAGTTTATCACCATGAAAAGGGGATCGTCGGATATAACACCCGACACGAGCTCCACGAAGGGCCAGAGGTTTTCCTCCAGCTTCCATACCTCTCCGGAGGGTCCGCGGCCATAGCTCGGCGGGTCCATTATGACCGCGTCGTACCGGCGCCCGCGGCGTATCTCCCGCTCGACGAATTTTGCACAGTCGTCGACGATCCAGCGCACCGGAGCTTCGCGCACGCCGGTAGCCTCCGCGTTCTCCTTTGCCCAGGCGACCATGCCCTTGGCAGCGTCCACATGGCAGACGGAGGCGCCCGCCTTCGCCGCAGCGACCGTCGCCGCGCCGGTGTATGCAAACAGGTTCAGAACGCTCACGGGGCGGCCCGCGCCGCGGATCTTCGCCATGATATAGTCCCAGTTCGCCGCCTGCTCCGGGAAAAGGCCGGTGTGCTTGAAGTTCATCGGCTTTACGTTGAATGTCAGCTCGCCGTAGGAGACGCGCCAGGACTCGGGCAAAGACCGCTTGTCCCACGCGCCGCCGCCGCGGTCGCTGCGGATATAGCGGGCGGAGAAGTTTTTCCACCGTTTGTCCCTGCGCGGCGTGTCCCAAATAGCCTGCGGGTCAGGACGCACGAGTATCCTGTCGCCCCAGCGCTCAAGCTTTTCGCCCTTCGAGCAGTCGATGAGCTCATAATCCTTCCATTTATCGGATAACCACATGATGAAATATCCACCTACATTAAAAAATA
>CAZIHY010000073.1:0-10513 GCA_964539115.1 uncultured Oscillospiraceae bacterium | reverse complement strand
AAAATGGCAAGGTTATACCTTGCCATTTTTTTCGCTTTCCTGTGCGGACGCGTATTCCCGTTACCGGAGATAAAAAAGGACTGTACTTTCTCCGCAGCCGTGACGTCTTGGTACAGGGGGGTTATTAAAAAGGGCGGGACGTTGCGTTTTTTTGAGTAATGTAGTACAATAGGCGCATTAACGGAGGATCTTCTATGAAAAAATTGCGGTTTATGACTGTTTTACTGGTCTTTGCGCTCGCGCTGTGCATCAGTGCGGCGGCTTATAGCGATGTGCCGGAGAGCGCGTGGTACGCCGGATACGTCAATACGCTGTCCGAACTCGGCGTCATAAACGGTTATCCTGACGGGAGCTTTTGCGCCGGGGAGACGGTGACGACGGGACAGTTCATCAAGATGCTTGCGGTCATAGCGGAGCTTGTGCCGGTAACCAATGCTGGAACGCATTGGGCAAGCCCGAACTGGTGTGCGCTGTATGACGCCAATTGCCTGACCGGCGTCGACATTCCGAATACGGCGCAGGCCCTCGACCGGGCTGTTACCCGCTATGAGATGGCGCAGCTTTCCTATAACGTCCTTCTTCGCGCTCTGGGTGAGATAGACGACCGGGTTTCGTCTCCCGAGACAGCCATAACAGATTATGCCTCGATCCCGGAGATATACTGCAGCGCGGTCACGCAGGTTTATGCCAAGGGCGTTATAACCGGTTATGGGGATGGCAGCTTCATGGGCGAACGCACGCTCACACGCGCGGAAGCCGCGACGGTAATATACCGCATCGGCTTTGCCGGGGAGCGTAAGCCGGCTGAGTTTGAAATGGAGTCTGAAGACTTCGTGTCGTTTGCACAGCAGTATGCGTCCATGACACAGGAGGAGCGCAATATCGCGCTGTTCGGCTCCGCGGACAAGAGCTATTTCACGGCGGGGGACGATGTGAGCGAGTATATCGTTTCAGTAAGCGTTCCCATATGGCGGCTGAACACGCAGACAGGCGTTAAGACGGCCTCGAGCATGACGCTCCGCGTACACAAGCTGGTCGCGGAGGAGGTAGTTCGGATATTCACGGAGATATTTAACGACCCGGAACAGTTCCCGATATCCGATGCCGGCGGCTTCCGTACCGGAGACACGATGCGCCACGCATGGGGCTGTGCTATTGACATAAACTACGACAAGAACTGTTACGGCTATTATGACAGCGAGGGGAATCTCGTTCCCAGTGTCGGCAGCGGCTGGTTCCCGGAAGAGGACCCGTTCTCAATAACGCCGGGGGGAAGCGTCGTGCGCATATTCGCAAAATACGGCTGGGGCTGGGGCGGCCAGGGCTATAGCAGCGGCTGGCACGATTTCATGCATTTTTCAATACTCCCCAGCGGAGGCTGATAAGTTAACAAACACGGCTGACCGTAAAGCGGTCAGCCGTGTCTCTTTTATTCGCTTTCGTAATATTCCCATTTCTCCTCGAGCAGCGGATAGTCCGCCCACTCGTTGTTCGGCTTCGTTTCCGTCGGATGAAAGCCATATTTTGCGTAGAGGTGCCGTGCGGGCTTGAGGATGTCAATCGTCCAGAGTATCAGGTGTTTGTATCCGCGCTCCCGGCAAAAGTCCATAGCAGCGTCCATGAGCCGCTTTCCGATTCCCATACCCTGCAGGGACGTGTCGATGCCGAACCATCTCAGCTGAGCTTCCGCTTCCCCACGTTTTATTACGGCGATCGAGCCCACTACCGCCCCGTCTCTTTCGACGACCCAAAGCTGGTTGCCCTCCGGGTCATCAAACAGGTCGGCCATGCCCTTGATGAAATACTTTTCAACAGAGCCGTTGAAGTTGAACTGCTTTTCATACAATTTGTAGTAAAAATAGGTAACAAGACTCGGGTCTCCCGGCCTGTATTCCCGCAGCAGGATATCTCCGTTATTCATTGTTCTGTTCCCCCTTTTTTGAGAAGAGCTGTGTTATCGTGTCCATAGCGCCGCAGAGCTCAGCGCAGTCACTGATGGAAAGGGTATCGATCAGTGACATGATCTGCTGGTTAGTCTCATTTATGAGGCGGGAGACAGCGGCGGTGCCCTTTTCGGTCAGGGTAATGAGGGAGGCGCGCCTATCCCTGACGTCGGTCGTTTTTGAAATGAGCAGTTTTTTCTCAAATTCCTTGATGATGCGGCTCAGGTAGCTCTTGTCGATGTGAAGCTCCTCCGCCAGTATATTTGCGCTGCACCCGTTATTCGCGGCCAGCTCGAATAGTATCCGCGTCTCGGTCACGGAAAAGTCGGTGCCGAGAAAACGCCGGTTCAGGCTCCCGATAAGGACGGTGTAAAACCGGTTGAACCGGCGAATGCGGTTTACTGCCTCTTCCTTTGTTTCCATTCTAGTTCCCTCCAAAAGGTTGACTTTGTCCACTAAATGCATTATATAGCGATTGGTGGACTTTGTCAACTATATTTAGAAAAAAGATGCCCTTCAAAGTTGATTGAAAGACATCTTTTTATTTTTTTGAAGCTTATTTATTGTTGAAAAGCTTATATGCTCTCAGCGCGGCGGAGACTCCGTCATAAACCGCGTGATAGACCTTAGTGGGCTGCACACAGTCACCCACCAGCTCAAAAGGAATGCTGCCGGCCGCCTCGCGAAGGGCGTCAGTCGGGTTGGCGCGCATGCCGAGAGCGTAGGTGATGAGATCCGCCTCGAAGGTGACGGTGCTCCCGCCTGCCTCAGCAGTCACGAGCCCTTTTTCGACTTTTTGGACCTTTGTTGCGGGGTGCTGGCCGACATTCAGGCGCTCCAACATGCGGAACAGGTCGATCTTGTGCGTATCCACAGTTCCGGGAGCGAGGGCGTCCATCATCTCGATGATGTCGACGCTTTTGGCACCGCTGTCGGCGAAGTGTGCCGCCGCCTCGCAGCCGGCGAGACCGCCGCCGAGCATGACGACTTTCTTGCCGCGGACATTATCTCCGTAAGCCTCGAGCAGCGGACGGGCGAACTCCTTGAGGCCCGGGATCGGGGGCGCAGACTGGCTCGAACCGACAGCGCAGATGATGAAATCGGGATTTTCGGCTTTGATAAACTCCGCGTCGACCTCGGTATTCAGACGCAGATCGATCCAGCAGCGGCTTTTAACGCGGTTTATGAGCCTGTCCTTATATATCCTGAGGTCATATTTGTGGCAGTCGTGGTCAGAGAATTTGAAGATGCCGCCGAGCGCGCCGGTCTTCTCAGCGAGTACGACGTCAAATCCGATGTCCGCTGCAGTGATGGCTGCCTGCATGCCTCCCATGCCGCCGCCGATCACGAGGATCTTTTTGACAACGTGCGTGCGGGGCAGGACCTTGTCTGCGGGCATCTCCTTATGATCGTGATAAGGGTTGACGGTGCAGTAGTCGACTCCGCCTCCGAACAGTCCGCCCTCGAAGAAGGCGTACCAGTCGGTGTCTGCGGGAAGATCGGGAGTCGGGGGGCCGGCAAACTCGGGCTCGCCCTCGGAGATGTCGAGACCAAGCTCCTCAACGTCGCGCTTGCGGTAGCTCGGCATCGTGCCGCCCATGCACATGCCGCAGCGAACGCAGCGGTCAATGTCCTCGGGGTGGTTGGCCGTCACCTTGTTGGCAAAATTGGGGTCTGCCTTGTTGACCTGCCGGCCCATGGCGACGAGGTCGACCTTGCCTTCGGCTATTATTCTATCCGCGTCCTCGGGGCTGCGGATCCCGCCGACGATGCAGACGGGTATGGAAACACGCTTTTTTATGTAAGAGGCCTCGTGCAGGTTGGAAATGTTGGGCCTGTACATGCTCGGATACATACCGGTCGCGTTCGGACTGATCTCGCTGATGCGCTCGTTCGAGGTCGGATCGCGGTATACGCCGGCGGAGACATGCACAATATTTATGAACTCCTGCGCCCTCTCGCAGAATGTGGCCATATCCTCAAGGCTCATGCCGCCCTCGCAGCGTTCGGAGCCCGAAATGCGCATCTCGAGGATGAAATCGTCGCCGACGGCCTCGCGCACGCCCTTGAGTATCTCAAGAGGGAAGCGCATCCGGTTTTCAAGGCAGCCGCCATATTCATCTGTGCGGTGGTTCGTGCGCGGGGAGAGGAACTGGTGAGGCAGCCAGGAGTGACCGAAGTGGAGGTTGACGCCGTCGAAACCTGCCGCCTTCATGTATTTCGCTGCCTTCTGCCAGCTTGCGATGGAGTCGTCCATGATCTCGCGGGTCATCTGGTGGATGACGGTGCCGTCGGCTGCGATCATCTCGTCAGGGCCGTAACCGGGACCCACGCATCCCGCGCTTTTCTGGCGAAGATTGCCGGACTGGCAGAGCTGGACCAGCGCGAGCGCGCCGTGGGAGTGGATCATCTGCGCATGGCGCGTCCACTCCTTGAACTGGCGGGAGCCGAGATTGTCATAATCTGTCGGGGGCGGGAACGCGGCCTTACAGCCATAGGTGAAGTTGACTTCTGTCTCGCCTATGCAGACGGAGGCACAACCGCCGGCGGCCTTAGCCTCATAATGGGAGTATTGATCCATGGGGAAAGCGCCGTCCGGAGTAATAACTCCTGCGAGTGCAGGGGAAGCGACCATGCGGTGTTTGTATGTCTTCCCGGCGACAGTCAGGGGGCTTAGCAGATGTTCAAAGCTCATTATTTGTCCTCCCAGTGTTGTTTTGTAGATCTTGACTTATTAACTTAATACAAGTCTACTATCTGGCTTATCCGGTTGTCAAGTAGCCAGGGCGTTTTTTTGCCGATGACGGCTCTGCCGCGGGTTAACAGTTCAAAGAGTATGGAATTATCCCCGCAAATGCGGTAAAATAGGATATATAAGACATCGGGAAAAATTTTTATTTTCCCGATGCAATAAAACGGGCCGTTCCGGGATTATTTAAATGAAAGGGGTTGAACTGCAGCAGTGTTTTGCTTGACGTCGGCAGAAGATATAAGGACAGACAGCGGCCAGGCGGCCGTGGACGAGTGCCTTTTGCGCATCGGACGGAAGGATCTGTCCGCGCTGGAAGAGTTATATCACAGGACCAGTGTGTCTGCTTACAGCTATGCCCTTTCCATTTTGAAGAACGCTCAGGATGCGGAGGATGTGCTGCACGATTGCTATGTACTCATCTGTTCAGCCGCTGAGAGTTACCGCTCCGCCGGCAAACCGATGGCGTGGATACTGACGATAATAAGGAACCTGTGCCTGAAAAAGCTCCGCGAGAAAAAGAAAACCACAGAGCTTGAGTCCATGGAGCCATATCTGGGAAACGACCCTGCTATGTCGGCTGAGGACAGGCTCATAATATCCGAGTGCTTCAAGGTGCTCTCCGATGAGGAGAGGCAGATCGTCGTGCTCCATGCTGTGTCCGGTTTTAAGCACAGGGAGATCGCCGGACTGCTGGGTATGCCGGTGTCGACCGTTCTTTCAAAGTACAACAGGGCGCTGAAAAAACTGCGCATAAGGAGGGCGAATTAGTTGAAAGACGCAGAAATCAATGCAAGGGTCCGGCAGGCCTTTTCCAATGCGGTTCCCGATGTTCTCGATTCCGTCCTCTCCGATTGCAGAGAGCAGAAAGGAATGGTGGTTTTTATGACCGAGAGAAAAAAGACGAAACGGTGGACAAAATATGCCGCGGGCATAGCGGCATGTCTCGTGCTGCTTTTGGGAGGGGCCTTTGGCCTGCGCGCCTATGATATGAACTATGCCGTCGCATCCACGGTGTCGCTGGATGTGAATCCCAGCTTGCAGATAACCGTAAACCGCAAAGAGCGAGTGTTGGATGTGACGCCTCTGAACGAGGACGGCAGGACAGTTATTGGAGATATGGACCTCTCCGGCAGCGACATAGACGTTGCCGTCAACGCACTGATAGGATCGATGCTCCGCAACGGCTATCTGAGCGAGATGGCGAATTCGATACTGATAAGCGTTGACGACAGCGACCCTGTCAAGGGTGCGGCACTTCAGGAACAGCTGATGCAGGAGGTCAACACTCTTCTTCAGACAGACAGCTTCACCGGAGCCGTGCTCAGCCAGACGATTACGGACAACGGCGAGCTGCGTAAGAATGCTGAGACCTATGGAATAACCGTTGGAAAGGCGCAGCTTGTTGAGGAGGTGCTCAAAAGCGTTGCCGGACACACATTTGAAGAACTCGCGCCGCTGTCGATAAACGAACTGAATCTTATACTCAGCTCAGCCGCGGCTGAGACAGAGGGCCTTTCCGCAGTCGGCTCTGCCAGCGACAAGGCGTATATCGGCGAGGCGGCGGCGAAAGCGGCGGCTCTGGCCCATGCGGGCGTCTCAGAGTCTGATATCACCAGATACGAGGTCGACATCGACACCGAGCGGGGAGTGCTGGTATATGAGATCGATTTCACCGCCGGCGGCTATGAGTATGAATACGATATAAACGCGCTCACGGGCGAGGTCGTAAAGAACAGTAGGGAAAGGGACAAGGACAGCCGTGCGCCGTCCCAGGACTCCGCTCAGCCACAGGGCGGCACGCTGAATGTATCCGGTACTATCACGGAGGATGAGGCAAAGTCCGCGGCTTTGAGCCATGCGGGGCTGGATGAGTCCTCCGTCCGGTATATCAAGGCGGAGCTTGATTATGACGACGGCGTTTTGGTTTACGAAGTCGAGTTTGTCTCCGGCCGGACCGAGTATGAATATGAGATTGACGCGGCAAGCGGAACTGTCCTCAGTTACGACTGGGATATGGACGACTGAACTGTCCGGCGGAAAAAACGGACAACAGGTGCTATCAGCCTGTTGTCCGTTTTGTTTTTGTATTCAGCATTAAAACTCGGCGTTGCCGACAGTGCGGGGATGGGGCAGAACGTCACGGATATTGGAAACTCCTGTGAGATACATCACCATGCGCTCGAAGCCAAGGCCGAAGCCCGCGTGCTTGCAGCCGCCGTAACGGCGCAGATCGAGATACCACCAATAGTCCTCGGTTTTCATGCCCAGTTCCTTTATGCGCCTTTCGAGTATATCCAGGCGTTCCTCACGCTGGGAGCCGCCGATGATCTCGCCGATGCCGGGGACAAGGCAGTCCGCCGCGGCGACCGTCTTTCCGTCGTCGTTCAGGCGCATATAGAATGCCTTGATCTCCGCGGGATAGTCGGTGACGAAAACAGGCTTTTTGTATATCTGCTCAGTCAGATAGCGCTCGTGCTCGGTCTGGAGATCGCAGCCCCATTCGACCTTGTAATCGAACTTGTCGTTATGCTTTTTGAGTATCTCAACGGCCTCGGTATAGCTGACGCGGCCGAACTCGTTGGAGACGACGTTGTGCAGGCGCTCAAGCAGGCCCTTGTCCACAAAGCTGTTGAAAAACTCCATCTCCTGCGGGCATTTTTCGAGAACAGAGTTGATGACGTATTTTATCATTGCCTCGGCAACGTCCATGTCGCCGGCAAGGTCGCAGAAGGCCATCTCCGGCTCGATCATCCAGAACTCGGCAGCGTGGCGCTGGGTGTTGCTGTTCTCCGCGCGGAAGGTGGGACCGAAGGTGTAAACATCGCCAAAGGCCATGGCAAAGTTTTCCGCGTTGAGCTGTCCGGAGACGGTGAGGTTCGCACTCTTTCCGAAAAAGTCCTTGGAGTAGTCGACAGTTCCGTCCTCATTCTTCGGGAGATCCTCGAGGTCGAGCGTCGTTACCTTGAACATTTCGCCCGCGCCCTCGCAGTCGCTGGCAGTGATAATGGGAGTGTGGACGTAGACGAAGCCGCGGCTCTGGAAAAACTCGTGTATCGCAAAAGCGGCGACGCTGCGTACGCGGAAGGTCGCGGAAAAGAGATTTGTGCGCGGACGCAGGTGCTGTATCGTGCGCAGAAACTCGGTGCTGTGGCGTTTTTTCTGGAGCGGGTATTCGGGGGCGGAGGCGCCCTCGATCTCAACAGCGGCGGCTTTCAGCTCGAATGGCTGCTTTGCCTCGGGCGTCAGCACGAGGGTTCCGGTGATGCGGAAGGAGGCCCCGACATTCTGTTTTGCGATCTCTTCATAATTATTTATAGTTCCGCGCTCAAAAACGATCTGCAGATTTTTGAAGCAGCTGCCGTCATTGAGTTCAATAAAGCCGAAGTTTTTAAGGTCCCTGATCGTGCGGGCCCAGCCGCACACATAGATCTCCTGCCCCGCCAGTGCTTCGGAATCGGCAAAGAGACGCGCGATTTTTGTGCGTTCCATGTTGGTTTGTTCCTTTCAGTTATATATAAAAGTAAAAAATAACCGTATTGTGTTATTATACTCACAATACGGCTATTTTTCAATGTTTTTTCATTATCTCAACGCGTATTTTATGGATGTCAGCGTAAGTTCACGCCAATTCAGCGTCCTGGAAAGCTCGTTCTCGATTTGCATGGCAGCCCCGTTAAGGTCCAGATCATAGCCGACGTGCAGATCGGGCGCCTCTGCTGCAAGCTTTTTGATATAAGGCAGGCTTTCGGGAGAGAGGTTCTGGGTGAGATAGCTAATGTCTATTTCGTCCAGATCTCCGCTGAGGTAGGCGTTTACATTATACTCCGCGATGCGCGCGTCGATGTTTATATAGGAGAAAACGATCCAACCGGCAAGACCGGCCGCGAGGAACACGGGCCAGAATCTCGTCTGTGGGCGGAACAGCTTTACCCCTGCGGCGGCGAGCAGCACCGCGATGAAAGCCATGCCCCAGAGAGTCAGCGCCCTGAGGATGCTCAGCCCGTAGGCGGAGATGTAAAGGCACATACGGTAGAGCGCAGAGACGAGGATAACTGCGGTGAACGCAAGCAGGACTGTTCCGAGCACGCGCAGCGCGGTTTTCGCACTGCCCTCAGGCTTTGACGCGAGGGCGGAGATGAGCACTGCCGCGAGGTTTATGACGGTAACCGCGACAAGTTGGAAGAAACCCGAGCGGGCATATTCGGCATAGCCGCCGCTCATAGCCGCCGTCTGGCGGCCTCCGAAGAGGAAGGCGAACTGTATAACGACGAAAACGGCATAGACTATGTCGAGCAGTAACAGTGCGGTTATGAAGGGCGTGGAAGATATATAGCTGCGTTCCATCTGCTCAGCCTGCGCGGGAGCCTCCTCTTGCGTCAAAAAATACAGAGCTGAAAACAGCATCAGTCCCAGCACCAGTATTCTGATTATGCGCCAGAGGGACAGCGGCGATACCTCGTTCATCCAGCCCAGGAGGCCCAGAAACAGACTGGCAAATACGGCGTCCGCCGAAGAAAGCAGATACACAACAAGCATGAGCACAGGGACAACGCATATGACGCCTGCGGCGATATATCCCACGCGCTTACGGTCGCCGCGATACAGCGAACCGAGGGCGCGGAACGGTTTTCCCATGTTGACAAACAGCGCTTTGAAGCTCATGACTATCGTGCGCCCGGCGGCGCGGACGTTGGATACGGCGGTCCCCAGCCTTCCGGAGAGGGAGAATATAGTCATTGCGCCGACACAGAGAAGGAGAAAACAGTTTATGAGCGCTGTCCACGGACTGAGATAGACAAAGCAGTTTACCGCCATTAGTACGCAGGAGCATAAAAGCAGGATGTTGTTCCGGTTCCACACAGCTCGGTGGCCGAGACGAAACAGCACGACGCCGAACAGCGCCAGCACATACAGCGGCGTGCCCATACCCGATGGACGGTGGGGATACTGCAAAAGTGTGGAGAAGCCCATGACTTCAAACCACAGCACAGCCAGAGCGAGAGCCAGGGCGAGCGCTATCCAGTCGCGTGCGGAAAAGTGCACCGCCGGCCGTATCTCAGGCTGTCCGCTGTCGGAGGAGACAAGTGGGTTCATGTGTTCATCCATCGTCCTCACCCTCCCTGAACTCGAGTATGTCGCCCGGCTGGCAGTTGAGCGTGCGGCAGAGCGCGTCGAGAGTGCCGAACCGTACAGCCTTGGCCTTGCCGGTCTTGAGTATGGACAGGTTCGCCATAGTCAGCCCGACCCTTTCGGAGAGCTCAGTCAGGCTCATTTTCCGCCTTGCGAGCATGACGTCAAGATTAACGATTATCATGTTTATGACCTCCCCATTATATTGTGAGGTCATTTTCGTCCTTGAGGGACGCGGCCTTCTGCGTCAGGTGGGAAAGCGCCGCCGACGCAATGGCGATCGCAAGTCCGACGAGCACAATCCCGGCGAATATGAGCAGCACGCCCGGGTGCATCGCGCCAAGTATCACGAGAACGATCGTGCATACCGCATACAGGACGGAGTCGACGATAGCCAGTCTGCTTATCGTTCGCAGTCTCCTGGCGTTTTCCATGCAGAAGCTGTTGTCACGCCCTATCTCCGAAAATATCAGCCATGCCTGCCAGAACGCGGCGAGCACAACGAGCTCGGTTATCCAGAAAAAGATGAGGCATGGCCAGAAAAGATATGCAAGTTCCGGCGCTGCGTTTGCCTCCTCGCGCCCGAGCACCGGTATCAGGAACGCGCCTAGAGCAATACAGCAGGCGGCCGCGACAACGATGATAAGTTTGAGCCATTTTGAAAGTTCACGTTGTTTCATGGTATGAT
>CAZIHY010000072.1:7989-10548 GCA_964539115.1 uncultured Oscillospiraceae bacterium | reverse complement strand
TAAGCGAATCGCCGCACTTGCTGCCGCTGCCGCTCTTATGCTTGGCATATTCGCCGGCTGCGGAGGCAAGGAAGGCGACGGCGGGGAGAGCGCCAAGTCCCCCAATGTCAACGAGCCGGGCACCCGCCCGGAGTATGTCTACGTCGCAAGCTATAGGGATATCTCGGGAGACTTTGACTACATAAACTCGAACGCCATATCCATGTACAACGGCTCTGTGTATTTCGCGTCCTATAAATATTCCAGCGTCGACCCCGACGGCAACGTCCTGACGGAGGAAGACGAGAACTATTGGAACTATTATAACAGCGTTCCCGCACTGTACACCATGAACATTGACGGCGCCGCCGTGACGGAGCTTGAAAACTACCAGGCCATGTCGGTGCCCGAAGGCAGCATGGGCAGCTCCAGCGTCAACGCGCTGAGCGTTGACAGCGATGGCAACATCTGGGTATGTGAGAGCATGTATGCCTACCATTACGACGCGCCCGAAGGCATCACCGAAGAGGATGATGAGTACTGGAACTATTACGTCGACGATGGCAACACCTATACCATGCGCAAGCTCGATTCCACCGGAGCTGAGATATCTACCGTCGATCTGAGCGCCGTATCAAGCCAGAGTGATTATTTTTCCATAAACTCCTTCGCCGCCGATAAGGACGGCAATATATACATAACCAACGGAGATACGAGCGTTTTTGTCCTCGATACCGAGGGAAACGTCAGCTTCTCAGTTGAGTTTTCAAACTGGGTCGACAGAGTGCTCACGCTCGCCGACGGCACCGTCGCCGCGATGGGCTACGACACGGACGGACAGGTCATAAAGGCGATCGACACCACTGCCAAGACCTGGGGGCAGAGCTATGAAATGCCGTCCAACGCCTGGAACCTCTATCCGGGCGGCGGAGACTATCTCTTCTATTCCAGCAGCGACACCGCGCTTTACGGCTATAATACCGAGAAGGGCGAGAACGAGAAGATACTCAACTGGCTCGACTCCGACATTGACGGCAGCAACCTCAGCTTCGTACTGCCGCTTGAGGACGGCCGCATCATGTCCATGAGCAGCGAGTGGAACAGCGATTATTCAAAGCGCTCCCACAGCCTCATAACCCTCGTCAAGACGCCCTCCTCCGAACTTCCGGAGAAAACGATACTGACCTATGCCTGCGTTTACCTCGATTGGAATATCCGCAGCCAGATTCTTGAATTTAACAAGACAAACGACAAATATCGCATTGAAGTTAAGGATTATTCGGAGTATAATACTGACGAAGATTATAACGCCGGTTTGACCAAGCTCACGACCGAGATCGTCTCCGGCAATGTGCCCGACCTTCTCAGCACCACCAGCCTGCCCATCGATAAATATTCGGCCAAGGGCCTGCTCGAGGACCTCTATACATATATGGACGCCGATCCCGAGTTCGGCCGCGACAAATTCGTGCCCGCCGTACTCAACGCCCTGCAGACCGAGGACGGAAAGCTTTATCAGATGGTCAGCTCCTTCAGCGTCTACTCCGTAATGGGCGACGGCGAAAAGGTCGGCTATGAAAAAGGCTGGACGCTGGCTGAGCTTAAAGATCTCATAGCCCAAATGCCCGAGGGAACCGATGTGTTTAGTCTCGGAACGACCCGCGACGACGTTCTCTCCTTCGCCCTCAGCTTCGGTATGGACGACTATGTAAACTGGGAGACCGGCGAGTGCTCCTTCGATTCTGAGGACTTCGCCAGCCTGCTCGAGTTCTGCAACAGCTTCCCCGCTGAGTTCGACTGGGAGAACTATGAGTATACGGACGAGGACAGCGATCCTGACCGCATCATGTCCGGCAGACAGCTCCTGCTCCAGAGCAGCCTGTACAGCTTTGATGAGTTCCAGATGTACAGCGCGATGTTTAACAATAACGTCGTGTTCAAGGGCTTCCCCTGCGAGAGCAGAAACGGAAACGCGCTGAGCGTCGACACCGGTATAGCGATGACCACCTCCTGCGCCGACAAGGAAGGCGGCTGGGAGTTCATAAGCAGCCTGCTCTCCGCCGATTATCAGAAGGAGAACGTCTGGAACTTCCCGAGCAACCAGGAGGCCTTCGACGAGATGCTCGAGGAGGCCATGACCCCCGAGTACTACACCGACCCCGAGACCGGGGAGAAAGTAGAGCAGTCCAAAAGCGCTTGGGGCTGGGGCAGCCTCAGTATCGAGATCTACGCCCTCACTCAGGAAGAGGCCGACGCTATCGTGGACGTCATAAATTCCGTCGATAAGATCTACAACTACGATGAAGATATAATGAACATCGTGACTGAGGAATGCGCCGCGTTCTTCAACGGCGAGAAATCCGCTCAGGATACCGCGAACCTGATCCAGAGCAGGGTTAAGATCTATGTTAATGAGCAGAGATAAATAATCGGCTGTTACTCTTTTGTTTTAGCCCGTATCTGATATAAAGCTTGTTACCCTCTCCGGGGGACATACTTTTCCGCTTGTCCGGAAAAGTATGTAAAAGGGACACACAAGGGGGACTGCGTCAGAAGCAGCAGGCTCACGTCAAAAGACGC
>CAZIHY010000072.1:0-7889 GCA_964539115.1 uncultured Oscillospiraceae bacterium | reverse complement strand
TGATGAATCCCGCGCGCAGCGTGAGCAGCTTATCAATAGGAACAAACTAACAAAGAAAAAACTTTTTGCGTTATTTCAATGAAAGGAAAAAGGAGCGTACCGCTGTGAAAGAGAAAAAACATAAAAAGCTCCGCGCAGGTCCCCGTCTGAACCGCAGGAAGCTGGGCGACAGGCTGCGCTCCTTTGCATTTATCGGGCCGAGTGCGCTCGGCGTAGGGCTGTTTTTTATAGTCCCGTTTTTTATCGTCGTATACTATTCCGTTATCAATAACCCGATACAGCGCGAGTTCGTGTTTCTGGATAACTTTATAGCGCTGTTCAAAAACTCATCTTTCCGCATCGCTGCGGCAAATACCCTCAAATTCTCGGCACTGGCGGTGCCGCTGGCCGTCGTGCTTGCGATCGTGCTCGCGCTCATGCTCGAGTGCCGTATCCCCCTCAAGAGTCAGTTCCGCACGTTTTTCCTTAGCCCGATGATGGTGCCTATAGCTTCCGTCGTGCTGATCTGGCAGGTCGTTTTCCACTACAACGGCACGCTGAATGCCTTTCTCTCCCTGTTCGGCGCGGACAAGATCGACTGGCTCAAGAGCGATTACTGCCTGCTCGTCATCCTTGTTCTTTTCCTGTGGAAGAACCTTGGTTATAACATGATACTGTTTATGGCGAACCTCAGCAACATACCCCAGGAGCTGCTCGAGGTCGCGGACGTTGAAGGCGCGTCCCCCGTGTATAAGTTCTTCCATATCAAACTTCGCTATCTCTCGCCGACGGTGCTTTTTGTCACCATCCTGTCGCTGATAAACTCCTTCAAGGTGTTCCGCGAGGTGTATCTGCTGACCGGCGATTATCCATATGAGGGGCTGTATATGCTCCAACACTTTATGAACAACACATTCAAGTCGCTCGATTACCAAAAGCTGTCCTCGGCAGCGGTCGTTATGGCGATCTTTATGGTCATAATCATCGCGCTGCTGTTTATCCTTGAGGACTGGTTCGGAAAGGATGTGGAGGGATGAAGAAAAAGCGCTATTTCGGCCGCGGCGCGATGTTCGTGCTCTGCGCCTTTTTCGCCGTCGCGTTCCTTCTGCCGACCGTGCTGACGATAACCAACTCATTCATGTCGCAGACAGAGATAAACGCAAACTACGGCGTTGTATTCTCCGGCGGCGCGCAGGGCGGCGGCAAGACCTATATGTCCGAGACCGTCAACCTCAAGTTCATCCCGGACAAGGTCAGCCTTTCTCAGTACATAACCGTCCTGTTCAAAAGCCCCGAGTATCTGATGAAGTTTTGGAACTCCGTCATACTCGTCGTGCCTATAGTCCTGCTTCAGGTGTCTATCGCCGCGCTCGCGGCTTACAGCTTCACGCGCTACCGTACGAAGTTCAAAAGCTTCCTGTTCTTTTTCTATGTTATTCTGATGCTCATGCCGTACCAGGTCACGCTGGTCCCGAACTATCTGGTCAGCGACTGGCTGGGCATCCTTAATACCCGCTGGGCGATCATCCTGCCCGGCATGTTCGCGCCGTTCTCCGTCTTTCTGCTGACGAAGTTCATGCGGCGCATCCCCGGCTCGCTGATCGAGGCCGCAAAGCTTGACGGCGCGGGAGAGTGGCAGATTTTTACGAAGATCTGCCTGCCTCAGTGCCGCTCGGCGCTGTATTCGATCGCCATACTTGTGTTCATCGACTATTGGAACATGGTCGAACAGCCGATAGTCCTGCTGGCCGACGCGGAAAAACAGCCGCTGTCCGTGTATCTGTCCACGATCAACTCCGGCGAGGTCGGAATCGCCTTTGCCGTTGCGGTCATTTATATGATACCGTCGCTGCTGCTGTTCCTCCACGGTGAGGAATATCTGGTTGAGGGCATTGCGTATTCCGGATCGGTTAAGGGATAAAGTTTTTACAAGTCGTAGTTTGAGCCGTTTAGAGTCCCCTGCGCAAGGGGAGGCGGCACTGCAAAGCCGTGACGGAGGGACGGCCTTTCGCACTGCAAATATTTCCACAGAAAAAAGCAACTGGGTACTCAGGAGGAGAGAGTAATGACGGAACAAAAGACCAAGAAAAGAGGATGGATAAAAAACGTTGTCATCATATTCCTTGTTGTGATGCTGCTTTTGACATTCCTTTCCAACACCATCATGAATCACTCGCTGCCCGAGGTCGCGGCGCAGTATGTGTCCTCCGGCTCGGTCACGACGCGCGTCAGGGGTACTGGCACGGTTTCCGCGGTCGAGAATTATGAGGTCAAGATAACGCAGTCGCGTAAGATACAGTCCGTCGCGGTGCGCGTCGGGGACGAGGTCGCCGTCGGCGATACGCTGATCTATCTCAGCGTCGAGTCCAGTGACGAGCTCAAGGCTGCGCAGGACGCCCTTGACGATCTGGAGCTCGCCTATGAAAAGGCGCTCATAAACGCCGCGGGAAGTGATTACGCCCGCGAGAACCGCGACATCCAGAATGCCAGTGAGGCTCTTTCGGAGGCTGAGGCCGAGCGCGACGCTCTGCCCACGGTATCGCAGGAGCAGATCGACGCGGCAAAGGCCGCGCTTGACACGGCCAAGTCCGCCGTCACGGACGCGGAGGTGGCTGTTCTGGCCGCGCAGAGCGAGGTCGATACCGCCCAGGCAAATCTTGACGCGCTCGGAGATCTTCAGCAGGGCTCCGGCGGGGATTACAGTATTGTCCAAGAGGCTAAGAATAAGCTGGATGCGAAAAAGCTTCAATATGGTGAGGACTATGAAGCTCTGCGAGAGGCGGCGCGGATACGCCGTTTGCAGGAGGGCAACAAATATACTATCGAGGCATATATGGAGTTTATGGCAAATGAATATTCTGCATATGCGCCTCCCGAGACGGGCGAGGATAACAGGACAGAGGACCAAATAAAGTTATATAACCAGTATATCGCCTATACGAAGGTAGCTCCGCTGGAAGCCGCATATAACAATGCACTTAATGCCTATAACAACTCCTCCGTCAGCGGCAACGAATATGAGTATAACCGCCTTAACAAGATACTGACGGACAAGAAAGCGGTCCTCACGGAGAAGAACAAGATCAAGTCCGATGCGGAGGCCGTTCAGATCGCCGCGCAGGCGGATTATGACGCGCTGATCGCAAAGCGCGACGAGCGCAAGGCGGCGGAGACCAACGTCAAAACCTGCCAGACGGCGCTGGAGGATCTCGTTTTCGCGCTGCAGGAGCAGCAGAAGGCCGACGGCATCGTCAGCGCGACGAATGCGCTCGATCTCAAGGCCCAGCGCGAGGACATCGCGGAGAAGAAGGAGGAGATCGCAAAGCTCCAGGCGGACGCTAACGGGACAAGCGTTGAAAGCAGCGTTGCCGGTACGGTCAAGACGATCTCCGTGACCGCGGGCGACACCGCCGCTCCGGACACCGCGCTCATGACCATTGAGGTCGGAGACCGCGGCTATACGCTCAGCTTCTCCGTCACGAACGAGCAGGCCAAGAAGGTCAGCGTCGGGGATACGGCCGACGTCTCCAACTACTACTGGGGCGGCGATATAAACGCGACGCTTACGAACATAAGAAACGATCCTGAAAACCCGCAGACCAACAAGCTTCTGACTTTCGATGTCAGCGGCGATATCGAGGCGGGCACCCAGCTCACGCTGTCCGTCGGGCAGAAGAGCGCAAATTATGACATGATAATTCCCAACAGCGCCCTCAAGAGCGACGCCAACGGCGACTTTGTTCTGGTCGTTATCGCAAAGAGCTCCCCGCTTGGCAACCGCTATGTCGTCCAGCGCGCGGACGTCAAGGTCCTCGCCTCCGATGATACTAACACGGCGGTCTCCGGCTCGCTTGCCTCGGGCGATTTCGTCATAACGACCTCCACGGCTCCCGTCGAGCCCGGTATGCAGGTCCGCATAGCTGAGGGATAAAACCAATACATCGTCACCTGATCGAGAAGGAGGCCGGCGCGAATGAAAAGTAAAAAGAAGCTTGTTCTTGCCATTGTCGCCGGGGCGCTGGCCCTTATGGCGATCGTCTGCGGAGTTATAATGGCCATACTCAGCGGGACGTTAGAGACTCAGAAGGCGGACGAGCGCTGGCGCGGACAGAGCGAGGAGCGCTTTGCGCAGGTCAGCATTTTCTTCCCGGTCGGGTCCGAGCTGGATGAGATGAGCCTGTATTCATTCCACGAGACCATCAACAGCAAGCTGCTCGAAGGCGGTCTTGAACAGCCGGAGACCGGTTCCCTCTGGGCGGAGTGCTATTCCGCAAAGGGGAAAATCACGGTAGAGGGCTCCCGCGGCAGCAGCGAGGCTGTTGCGCTGGGCATTGGCGGGGACTTCTTCACCTTTCATCCGCTGATACTGCGCTCCGGCAGCTATATCTCCGGCGACGACCTGATGGATGACCGGGTCGTTCTCGACGAGGAGCTGGCGTGGAAGCTGTTCGGCTCCATTGATCTGGCGGGAATGACGGTCACTATCGCCGGCGAGCCTTATTATGTTGCGGGCGTCGTCGCGCGCGAAACGGACTTTGCCAGCAGCAAGGCGTATACCGACGGGCCCGGCATATTCATTTCATACAGCGCCCTCAAGGGCTTGGAGGCCTGCAATGGCATCAGCTGTTATGAGCTTGTCTGCGCGGATCCGATATCCGGATTTGCAAGCGGCGTCGTGACCGAAGGCCTTTCAAACAGCGGAGCCTATCCCGTCGTTGAAAACAGCGCGAGATATTCGCTCTCCGAGATCTTTGGAGTCATTGGAGATTTCGGCGAACGCTCGATGAACACTTACGGCGTTGTCTATCCCTATTGGGAGAACGCCGCGAGACTTATCGAGGATTATATGGCACTGTGTCTGGTGCTGCTTATAATTTTTGCCGCGCTGCCGGTCGTCTGTGCGCTCGTGCTCGGTATTATCTGGCTGCGCCGGGGCACCAGGGCTGCGAAATCCGGTGCGCTGCATCTCGCGGAGAACGCGCAGGAGAAACATTACGAGCGATTGGCAGAGCGCCGCACGGGCCGAGAAAAGCGCAAAACTGCGGAAAAACGCGCAAAAACCGCCGGCAAACACGTGAAATCCCGCGAGAAAGAGACTGCGGCAAGCTCTGCGGAGTGATATATTTATAAAAATGGAAAAGCTTTATTATACCGAACCAGAAACGGCGGAATTTTCCGCCCGCGTCCTGTCCTGCCGCGAGGCGGGGACGGGGTGGGAGCTCGTCCTCGACAGGACGGCCTTCTATCCCGAGGGCGGTGGGCAGCCCTGTGACCTCGGCTCCATCGACGGAGCCGGGGTCAAGTTCGTTTCCGAGCGGGAGGGCGTGGTCGTGCATGTTGTTGACCGGCCCTTCGACACGGGGCGCGAAGTGCGCGGCGCCGTTGATATGCGCCGCCGCCGCGATTATACGGAGCAGCATACCGCCGACCACGTTCTGACGGGGGTCATCCACCGTCGGTACGGATTTGACAACGTCGGTTTCCACATGGGCGCGGAGACGACGACTATCGACTTAAACGGCGTTCTGACGGCCGGACAGCTCGCGGAGATGGAGGATGAGGCCAACGAGGCTATCCGCTCAAATCTGCCTGTCTTGGAGAGCTATCCCGCGAAAGCGGAGCTCGAGCGCATGGAATACCGCAGCAAGAAGGAGCTTGAGGGCGATGTGCGCATCATAACGATACCCGGCGTCGACGTGTGCGCCTGCTGCGGCACGCATGTGGAGCGCACCGGCGCGCTCGGTCTGATAAAGGTGCTGTCGATGACGCATCTGCGCGGCGGCATACGTCTGGAGTTCGCCGCGGGTGAGCGCGCATGGCGGTTTATGGCCGCAGCCTTTGAGGAAAACCGAAAAAATTCCGTCCTTCTCTCGGCAAAGCAGCTCGAAACATCCTCGGCGGTCGGGCGGCTGCTCGAAGAACAGGCGAGGCTCAAAGCAGAGCTTGCGGAGACGGAGAAGCGCTGGTATTCCGCGGTGTCGCGGGCGAACGCGGGGAAGGAACCCGTCCTGCTGTTCGAACAGGGGCTGACGAGCGCGCAGGTGCAGCGGCTTGCAAACGAGCTGATGGAGAAGGCAAACGGCGTCGCCGCGGTGTTCTCCGGCTCGGATTCGGAGGGATGGCGCTATGCCGTCGGACAGAGAGACGGCGACGTGCGCGGGTTGATAAAGAGGATGAACTCAGAGCTTCGCGGCCGCGGAGGAGGAAGAGATTTCTTCGCGCAGGGTCAGGTCTCTGCAAAACGCGCGGAAATAGAGAGATTTTTTGAGACCGAGTTCCCCGAAGGGTAACCAGGTTGGAAAAACAACAGAAAAAATAAAAAATATTGTGACTCGGGCGCCGCTTTTCCTGTGTATATAGGTGAAGGGACTTTCGGAAGGTGAAACGATGGACGACAAGCAGATCATAGAGCTGTATTGGCAGCGCTCCGAATCGGCCATTGCCGAGACCGCGGAAAAATACGGCGGATATTGCCGCAGCATCGCCTATAACATCCTGCACAGCGAGGAGGACAGTCAGGAGTGCGTGAACGACACGTATCTGGCCGCGTGGAACAGCATGCCTCCGAAGCGCCCGTCCGTTCTGCGTACCTTTCTGGGCAGGCTCACCCGTAACCTGTCGCTGAACATGTATGAGAAGTCAAGCGCGGAAAAGCGCGGAGGCGGACAGACGGAACTGGCGCTCGATGAACTTAGCGAGTGTATTCCAGCTCCGAACGGTACGGAGTGCGCAATGGACGATATCGCACTGACAGAACTGCTCGACAGGTTTCTCGTGTCGCTGTCTGCGAGGCAGCGCAGGATATTCATGCGAAGGTACTGGTATTTCAGCCCGGTCAGAGAGATCTCAGCGGAGCTGGGTATCGGAGAAAGCAGCGTCAAAATGTCCCTTTTTCGATCAAGAAACAAACTCAGACAACTGTTGGAAAAGGAAGGCGTCTCAATATGAATGAGGAACGGCTGCTGAATGCCCTCGGCGGGGTGGATGATAAGTACATTGAAGAGGCGGCGCCGAACGCCCGGAGGAAGAAAAGAGCATGGCCCGGATTGTGCGCCGCGGCGGCCTGCCTGTGTCTGGCGGCAGCTGGCATATTTGCCTATCGGGCTGAGCATCCATACCCCTTAGTCGAGGTCATCCGGAGTCCCGTCAGTCTGGGGGAGATCGCTGAGATACCCCGGTGGGAGGATATGGAGCTATATGAGCAGTATTACAGCCTGGAGTTCGGAGGCACGCAGTATTTTGCCCGCGGCGGAGAGGTGCCGGCAGAGCGGATTGGCGCAGAGCTCGGGGATATAACCGCCGTAGGCTGGGACGAGTATGCGTCCGCTGCGGGGCAGGATGCGGAGCGGTGTATCGCCGCGGTCCTGTATGAGATAGAGGGTATATCGCCGGAGTGCGCCGCCGCGGTCCGTTACGAGGGAGCGGAGACCTGCTATGCCGCGGTTAATTCATATTACCGGCCCGGGAACCTGGGACAATTCATCGATGACCTGGATCTGCGGGAGAATGCGGTCTTCGGCTCTGTCTGGTACGAGTACAGGAAGCTTTCGGGTTCATATGCCACAGTCCGTTTTGATAATGTGGACAGCGTAAGGATCTGGGACCTGCTTCTGTCCGCGCCGGCTGCGGAAAACGAATATGATGAGCCAGCACGCGATGATCCGAAAAAGATATTGGGCATTTCGGTCAGCGTACCTCTCCTGGGCTATGAGAACATTAGCATAAGCGTTATGGAAAACGGATATATCATGACGAATATTCTCGATACGGGGAAAATGTTCTTTGTCGGCGAGGAGAACACACAGGCGTTTGTCGACTATGTCCTGGATGAGTGCGAGGGATATGAGGTCGTGTATGTGGACGGCGGAGAGGCCGTGCCGGAGTGAAAACAAAAACACGGAGAGGCAAAT
>CAZIHY010000071.1:0-10618 GCA_964539115.1 uncultured Oscillospiraceae bacterium | reverse complement strand
AAGAATTAATCTTTAATAAAATGAGAACTTTATAATATAGGTCTTGACAAATCGCGCATATAGGACTAAACTAGCACTCAGAAGGCGAGAGTGCTAGCAAACAAAAAGCCGGAGCGCCAAAGGAGGTTCTCTGATGGAACTCAGCGCCAGAAAGAAAAAGATATTGGCCATCGTCGTTGAGGAACATATCCGGACGGCGGAGCCCGTCGGTTCAAAGGCGATCGCGAACACGGCTGACCTCGGCGTGTCCTCCGCCACGATACGAAACGAACTTGCGGAGCTGGAGCGCATGGGCTACCTCGAACAGCCGCACACCAGCGCGGGACGCATCCCGACCCCGCAGGGGTACAGAATTTACGTTAACGAGCTCATGGAGCGGCAGAAGCTCTCCGACGAGGAGAGGGAAGAGATAAACCGCGGCCTCGACGCCAGGATGCAGCAGCTCGACAAGCTCATGGCGGACGTCGGAAAGCTCGCAAGCTCCCTCACGGATTATCCCGCATATGCGCTGGCTGCGCCGGTTCCGGCGACGGTGACGCGCTTCGATTTCATATATGTGGACACGAACACTTTCATCATCGTCGCGCTCATGAGCAATAAGTCGGTCAAGACAAAGCTCATGCACCTGCCGTTCTCGGTCGACCAGGGCCTTGTTTCGACGATCTCGACGATGTTCAACGCAAGCTTCACGAATCTTACGGAGGAACAGATAACCGGCCCGCTTGTCGCCTCGACCGAGCGCGCGAGCGGAGACACCTACGGCCTGGTCCGCGCGGTTGCTGCTTTTGTGATCGAGATACTAAGCGACATCAAGACCGGCGAGGCTTACATCGCCGGCGCGGGACACCTGCTCAACCATCCGGAGTTCCGCGACCCCGACAAGGCGGGCAGAATTATACACTACCTGTCTGACGGTGACCATCTGCGTCAGCTGCCGGAACTTGCCGGCGAGGGCAATGTACGGGTGATAATCGGCCCGGAAAACGTCGCTGAGGAGCTCAAGGATTCAAGCGTCGTCATGGCGGCCTACAACGCCGGCGGCAATATGCAGGGGCTGATAGGCGTGGTCGGCCCAACAAGAATGGACTATTCCGCGGTCGCGGCGAAGCTCAGCGGCATTGCCGACGCGCTGAGCCGGCTGCTCGGGGCGACGGACGCCCCGCCGCTGCTGGATAATAAGCTCATCAAAGGAGATGAATAGGTTTGGGTAAGAAAGAAAAGGCTCCTATCGGGGAGCCGGAAAAACAGGAGCCCGCTATGGAAACCGAAGAGGCTGCCGGCGAAACTGAAAAAGCGCCGGAGCTGACAGAGGAGCAAAAGCTCAAAAATGAGCTTGCACAGGAGAAGGATAAATACATCCGTCTCGCAGCGGAGTATGACAATTTCCGCAAGCGCAGCGCCAAGGAGCGCGAAAACGTCTTTTCGGACGCGCGCAGCGACACGATACTCAAGTTCCTGCCTGTTTACGACAATCTCGCCCGCGCGCTCGCGCAGGAGACCGTCGACGAGGCCTACCGCAAAGGCGTTGAGATGACGATGACCCAGCTGAGATCGATACTCGAAAAGCTCGGCGTCGTTGAGATCCCTGCCGTCGGCGAGACCTTTGATCCGGCTAGGCACAACGCGGTAATGCACGTTGAGGACGAGACCCTCGGCGAAAATGTGATCGCAGAGGAATTTGAAAAGGGCTTTATGCTGGGGGACAAGGTGATCCGCTTCAGCATGGTCAAGGTAGCTAACTGAGCCTTAAAAAGTATACTATTACATTTAAATATAACTTAGGAGGATTTTAATTATGGGTAAGATCATAGGTATAGATTTAGGAACCACCAACTCCTGCGTCGCTGTTATGGAAGGCGGCGAGGCTGTCGTCATCACAAACGCAGAGGGCAACCGCACAACTCCGTCTGTCGTCGCTTTTTCCAAGACCGGCGAGCGCATGGTCGGCCAGGTCGCAAAGCGCCAGGCCATAACCAACCCCGACCGCACGATCAGCTCCATCAAGCGCGAAATGGGCACGAGCTATAAGGTCAGCATCGATAACAAGAGCTACACTCCGCAGGAGATTTCTGCAATGATCCTTCAGAAACTGAAGGCGGACGCCGAGGCGTATCTCGGCCAGACCGTGACTGAGGCTGTCATAACCGTCCCCGCTTACTTCACGGACTCCCAGCGTCAGGCGACCAAGGACGCCGGCAAAATCGCGGGTCTTGACGTAAAGCGTATCATCAACGAGCCGACCGCGGCCGCGCTGGCTTATGGCCTCGACAAGGAGACCGACCAGAAGATCATGGTCTATGACCTCGGCGGCGGCACCTTCGACGTCTCCGTCCTCGAGATCGGCGACGGCGTTATCGAAGTTCTGGCGACCGCTGGCAACAACCGCCTCGGCGGCGACGACTTCGACGCATGTGTCACCCAGTATCTCGTCGATGAGTTCAAGAAGGACACCGGCGTTGACCTGTCCGGTGACAAGGTCGCGATGCAGCGACTGCGCGAGGCTGCCGAGAAGGCGAAGATCGAGCTCTCCGGCGTTACCACCTCCAACATCAATCTGCCATATATAACCGCTGACGCCACAGGACCCAAGCACCTTGACGTCACCCTGACCCGAGCAAAGTTCAACGAGCTGACCCATCACCTCGTTGAGAAGACGACCGGCCCTGTGCGCCAGGCACTGTCCGACGCCGGACTGACCGGCGACCAGATCTCCAAGGTCCTGCTCGTCGGCGGCTCCAGCCGTATCCCCGCCGTTCAGGAAGCTGTTAAGAAGCTGACCGGCAAGGACGGCTTCAAGGGCATCAATCCCGATGAGTGCGTTGCAATGGGCGCAGCCATCCAGGGCGGCGTTCTTGGCGGCGACGTTGAGGGCATCCTGCTGCTGGACGTCACCCCGCTGAGCCTCGGCATCGAGACCCTCGGTGGCGTGTGCACCAAGCTCATTGAGCGCAACACCACCATCCCGACCCACAAGGACCAGATATTCTCCACCGCTGCGGACTTCCAGACCAGCGTTGAGGTTAACGTCCTTCAGGGCGAGCGCGAAATGGCTCAGGATAACAAGAGCCTCGGCCGCTTCCACCTCGACGGCATCGCCCCGGCCCGCCGCGGCGTGCCTCAGATCCAGGTCTCCTTCGATATCGACGCCAACGGCATTGTCAACGTCTCCGCGAAGGATATGGGCACCGGCAAGGAACAGCATATAACCATTACCGCATCCAGCAACCTTTCCAAGGAGGATATCGACAAGGCTGTGCGTGAGGCCGAGCAGTACGCTGCCGAGGACAAGAAGCGCAAGGAAGAGATCGACATCCGCAATCAGGGCGACCAGATGGTATATCAGACCGAGAAGACCCTCGAGGAGATGAAGGATAAGATCGACGCCGCCGACAAGACCGAGATCGAGGGAGCCCTGTCCACCCTCAAAACGGCGCTCTCCGGCTCCGATACCGAGGCCATCAAGCAGGCGACTGAGTCCCTGACCCAGGTGTTCTACAAGGTCAGCGAGAAGCTCTATGCGCAGCAGGGCAGCGCGCCCGGCACGGACGCAGGAACAGCGGCCGGCGGAGCCTCCGACGACGGACAGCAGTACTATGACGCCGATTACACCGTCGTTGACGACGATAACAAATAAGGTTAAAGATATATGTGACGGCTGACGGCACAAAACACACCGCAGCACAAAAAAGGCGGCGGGCCGGTTTTACCGGCGCGCCGTCATGCGCGTGAGTAAAATATGGCGCTTGAAAGAAGAGGAAGCGGCGGAGGCAACGCCGGCCTTGCGCCGTGCGAAATGAAACAGCACCCGTGCGGAATCTCCCGGCGCGGTGCGTGAAATAAGGTGATACTATGGCGGATAAGAGAGACTATTACGAGGTACTGGGCGTTTCGAAAAACGCCTCGGCCGATGAGATAAAAAAAGCATACCGCAAGCTGGCGAAGGAAAACCATCCCGACCTGCACCCGGACGACAAGGAACGCGAGGCGCGTTTTAAGGAAATAAACGAGGCATATGAGATCCTGTCCGACGCCGACAAGAAGTCCAAGTACGACCAGTTCGGCTTTGCCGGCGTCGACCCGAACTACGGCGCGGGCGCCGGCGGCGGAGGCGGAGCATGGACTGGTGCGGGCTTCAGCGATCTGGGCGATATATTCGGAGATATATTCGGCGGTGGCTTTGGCGACATATTCGGCGGCGGGAACAGCCGCACAACGCGGACCAGAAACGGCCCTCAGAAGGGCGAGAGTCTGCGTGTTGGACTGACCATCTCCTTCGAGGAGGCGGCCTTCGGCTGCACAAAGGAGATAAATGTCTCCAAGGTCGAAGAGTGCCCGGACTGCCACGGAACAGGCTGTGCCGGCGGCGCTTCGCCCGAGACCTGCCCCGACTGCCATGGCAGCGGCGCTGTTCGCCAGCAGCAGCGCACCCCATTTGGAACGGTTTCCACGACTGTCAGCTGCCCTAAGTGCGGAGGCACCGGCAAGATAATAAAGGACCCGTGCAAAACCTGCCGCGGAAGCGGCACACAGCGTGTCCAGCGCAAGATAAGCGTCAATGTGCCTGCGGGCATAGACGACGGACAGACCATATCTCTGCGCGGGCAGGGCAACTCCGGAAAGAACGGCGGCCCCGCCGGCGATCTTCTGGTCAATGTCCGGGTCCGCCGGAGCGACACCTTCGAGCGCGAGGGAGACGACATCCTGTATGAAATGGATATCAGCTTTGTGCAGGCTGCGCTCGGCGCTGAGGTCGAGGTCCCGACTCTTGACGGTAAGGTGAAATACAACATACCCGAGGGCACACAGACCGGCGCTGTTTTCCGCCTGCGCGGAAAGGGCGTCACGCACCTGCGCGGTACGGGCCGGGGCGACCAGTATGTTACAGTGAACATAACCGTGCCTAAGAATCTGACGAACGCTCAGAAGGAGGCGCTGCGCGCCTTCGGCGAAAGCATGGGCGAAAAGAGCGAAGGCGGCATCTTCGGAAAGAAGAAAAAGAAGAAATAAACCATGGCCGTGAGGAAACTTCCTCACGGCTTTGTTTTTGCCTGTTTTACTCCTTCGGAGGGAGGTGTTTTTCTTGCAGACACAAGAAAAGAATCTCCATGAATGGTGAACAGTTGTGGCGCTATCCGTTTTTTGTTGTTTTACATTTCCCGGGACGAGAGATATAATCGAGGCAGGATAAAAATTGCGAAAGGATTGAACGTGATGAACAAATATTATCCTCATCTTTTTGAGCCGCTGACCGTGAACGGAGTGACCTTCAAAAACCGCATCTTTTCCGCACCCAATATGATGTGCTATATGGACGCCGCGGGCTTCCCGACGCCGGACATGATAGCCTACTTCGCCGAGAAAGCAAAGGGCGGCGCCGCTGTTGTCACGATAGGCGATACCCCCGTCGACAAGGAGCACGCCGCGTCCAATCCGCGCTCCTTTACCCTTGCTTACCCCAACCTGCCCTTCCTCGCGGAAATGGCGATGGCGATACATGAGCATGGCGCAAAGGCCAGCCTTGAGCTCAATCACGCCGGCTGCGTCGCGGTCCCGGAGGCCAACGACGGCGGCTATCCCATCGGTCCGGTCGATATGATCCGCGATTACGATGGCGTTCACGTCCATGCAATGACCGAAGAGGATATGAACGAGGTTGCCGACCGCTTTGCCGACGGTGCGGAGCTGCTCAAGACCGCAGGTTTTGACATGTGCCTTGTCCACGGCGGCCATGGCTGGCTGCTGCACCAGTTCCTCTCTCCCCTGACCAATACCAGAACTGACGAATACGGCGGCAGCATCGAAAACCGCGCGCGCTTCCCGCTGATGGTCATCGACCGCATCCGCCAGCGCGTAGGTCCGCGCTTCCTGATAGAATACCGCATGTCCGGTGACGAGTGCATCGAGGGCGGTTTCGGCATCGAGGATGCGATCGAGTTTGCAAAGCTCATCGACGGCAAGGTCGACCTCATACACGTTTCCGCCGCGCTGGACGTTGAGGAAGCGCAGGCCGTCATCACCCACCCGACGATGTTCCTGCCCCACGGCGTAAACGTCAAGTATGCCGCCGAGATAAAGAAGCACGTCAAGACCCCCGTCGTCACCATCGGCGCTATCTCCGACCCCGAGATGGCGGAGGATATCCTTGCAACGGGCAAGGCGGACGTCGTTGCGATGGTCCGCGCGCTGATCGCCGACCCCCATCTGCCCAATAAGGCCCGCAAGGGCAAGGCCGCGGAGATCGCGCCCTGCATGCGCTGCCTCGACTGCCTGACAGGCATGCACACCGGACAGCACTTCCAGTGCGCCGTCAACCCCTCCGCGGGACGCGAACAGCGCTATCGCAACTACATACAGCCCGCGGCGGAGAGCAGAAAGGTCCTCGTTGTCGGCGGCGGCCCCGGCGGAATGAAGGCTGCTATAACAGCGGCGCAGCGCGGGCACGACGTAACGCTTGCGGAAAAGACCGACTCGCTCGGCGGACTGCTCAAGTTCACCGACTATGATACGCTCAAGGCTGACCTCGGAAGGGTTAAGAACTGGCTCGTCCACATGACCGAGAAGTCCGGCACAAAAGTTCTTCTCAATACTGAGGTGACGCCGGAATTCGTGCGCGAGGGCGGCTATGACGCCGTAATCGTCGCTGCCGGCTCCTCCCCGCTGGTGCTTCCGATCCCCGGCCTGAGCGATCCGGATGTGCTGCATGCGCTGGATATCTATACCAATATGGACAAGATCGGCAAAAACGTCGCACTGCTCGGCGGCGGCCTGGTCGGCTGCGAGACGGCATTGTTCCTCGCTGAGCGCGGACATAACGTGACAATAATCGAGATGCAGCCCGAAATAGCGCCCGAGGCCAACTGGATGCACAAGGAGGGCATGATGCAGGCATTTGCAAAGCAGCCCATCACCTGCCGCACCGGCTGGAGAGTCGCGCGCGTCGAGAAAGACGGCGTTTACGCTGTCGATACGGACGGAGTGGAGCATTTCACGCCCGCAGACAGCGTCGTTTTCGCTATGGGCATGCGTGCAAATTCCGCGACGGTAGACGCCTTGACTGATACCGCAGAGGATGTTGTAGCAGTCGGCGACTGTGTCCGTGCGCGCAAGAGCTGCCATGCGATGCTTGAAGGCTTCTGGGCAGCGGTAGATCTGGCGTAAATAAATTCTTCCATTTTATCTCCTCACTGCGGAGCTCCCGCCCGTCCGGGCGGGGGCTTTTTGCGGATGCTATGATTTGTTGTATGCTTAGTAAAGAATAAAGTAAGAATATGAATGGTATGAGCCGGAAAAGTACCTTGCCGGATAAGTAATAAAAATTATTAGTATATATTGTGGTATTTTAGCCTCTTTTGCCACAAAATACAGATACAAAAACTTTGGCAACAATCCACAAAAATAAAGGCGAAAATTTTTATAAAAAAGAGAAGTTTTTGCTTGACATACAAAGAAAAATTTGTTATCTTATATGGGCGCGTTGCGGCTGGCCATGGCGGCAGTGCGCGAAAATCGCGATGAAGCGGGAGATTGCGGCGTCCTTGCCGGTAACTTCCGTGGAGCATGTCCGTTGCGGAGACGTTACTCCGCAAGTAATCGGGCGGCTGAGATTGCTTTTTGTACAGGCGTATATCGCCTGAACGAAGAGAAACCGGCCAAAAGCCGGTTTGTTTTTCGGGCGGGGCCTGATACGCACGGTTGTGTGTACAAAAAATGTCTCATCCGTACTGACCAAGCGGTCCCAATGCCGCAAAGAAAAGTACGAAATACAGGAGGAAAAACCACATGGCAGCAAAGAAAATGATCCGCATCAGACTCAAGGCTTATGACCATCAGCTCATCGACAAGGCGGCTGAGACCATAGTTGCTACCGCAAAGCGCACTGACGCTCAGGTTTCCGGCCCCATCCCTCTTCCCACCAAGAAGGAGATCGTCACCATACTGCGCGCCGTTCACAAGTATAAGGACAGCCGTGAGCAGTTTGAGCGCCGCACCCATAAGCGCCTGATTGATATCGTGAACCCGACCCAGAAGACCGTCGAGGCCCTTATGTCCCTCGAGCTTCCCGCCGGCGTCGAGATCGAGATCAAGCTCTGATCCTCGCGGAACTGCACCGCGCGTGTATACATTAAAATAAGTATACAACTCACAACACAAATGACCCAATGTCCGTAACTTGCGAATACGGACGGGTTAAGTTGCCAGCCTCTGGCCGGAGCGGGACGCTCCGAGACTAAGCGGGGTAACCAATAACCTTTAAGGAGGAAATACAATGAAGAAAGCTATCATCGGCAAAAAGGTCGGCATGACGCAGATCTTCGATGAAGCGGGCAAGGTCGTTCCGGTAACCGTCATCGAGGCGGGCCCCTGCGTCGTTGTCCAGAAGAAGACCGTTGAGAAGGAAGGCTATGCCTCCGTCCAGCTCGGCTTCGAGGATGTCGCTGAGCGCAAGCTCACCAAGCCTGAGAAGGGCCACCTCGACAAGGCCGGAACCGGCTATAAGAAGCACCTCAAGGAGTTCCGTCTTGAGGATTGCGAGTCCCTGAATGTTGGCGACGAGATCAAGGCCGACGTCTTCGCAGAAGGCGATAAGGTTGACGTCACCGGCATCAGCAAGGGCCACGGATACCAGGGCGTTATCAAGCGCTGGGGTGCTCAGAGAACTCCCACATCCCACGGCGGCGGCCCTGTCCACCGTCACGCAGGTTCCATGGGCTCCTCCACGGATCCCAGCCGCATTTTCCCGGGCAAGATCGGCGCCGGACATATGGGCGTCGACCAGGTCACCGTTCAGAATCTTGACGTTGTCAAAGTCGATCCTGAGCTGAATATGATCGTTATCCGCGGCGCTATCCCTGGCCCCAAGGGCGGTATTGTTTATATCAAGAACACCGTCAAGACCATCGTCGAGAAGAAGGGCGCCGCCGGCATCAGCGTCAACCCGCAGAAGGCTTCCGCACGTGTCAACCCGCAGAAGGCCTCCGCCCGTACGAAGTAATTAGAAAGGAGAGATTCGAATGCCTAAAGCACTTATGTTCAACATGGCCGGCGAACAGGTCGGCGAATACGAGCTCTCCGAAGCCGTCTTCGGTATCGAGCCTAACGAGGCTGTTCTCCATGACAGCGTGAAGAATCACCTCGCCAACTGCCGTCAGGGCACACAGAGCGCTCTGACCAAGGGCGAAGTTTCCTACACCACCAAGAAGCCCTGGCGCCAGAAGGGCACCGGCCGCGCTCGTGCCGGTTACGCGGGATCTCCCGTGTGGCGTCACGGCGGCGTCGCGTTCGCTCCCAAGCCGCGCGATTACAGCTACAACCTCAACAAAAAGGTGAAGCGCCTCGCTCTCAAGAGCGCGCTGAGCGCCAAGGCTGCCGAGGGTGAGATCGTGGTCATCGACGGACTGAAGGTCGATGAGATCAAGACCAAGGCTTTCGCAGAGTTCCTCGGCAAGCTCGAGGTAAACGGCAAGGCAATGGTCATCACTGAGCAGGCAGATGAGAAGGTCATCAAGTCCGCCCGCAATATCCCCGGCGTCACCACGACCATCGCCACCATCCTCAGCCCCTATGCGATACTGACGACCGGCAAGCTGATCGTTGACAAGGCCGCCGTCGAGAAAATCGAGGAGGTGTTCGCATAATGAAAAACGTATACGACATCATAATCCGCCCTGTCATCACCGAGCAGTCCATGGAGGATCTCGACATCAAGAAGTATGTCTTTGAGGTCGCAAAGGACGCCAACAAGCTCGAGATAAAGAAGGCTATTGAGGAGATCTTCGGCGTCACCGTCATCAAGGTCACCACCACCAACGTCCGCGGCAAGGAAACGCGCACCGGTTCTTATCCCAAGGGCTACACCAAGTCCTGGAAGAAGGCCGTTGTCAAGCTCAGCGCTGATTCCAAGACCATCGAGCTCTTCGAGGGTATGGTATAAGGGAGGAAATGAGAAGATATGTCCATTAAAACTTACAGACCTACCACTCCGGCTCGCAGACACATGACCGTCTCCGGTTTTGACGGCGTTGACAAGCACGCCGCTCCGGAAAAGAGCCTGGTTGAGGTCCTCAAGAAGCATTCCGGCCGCAACAGCTACGGCCGCATCACCGTCCGCCATAAGGGCGGCGGAAACAGACGCAAATACCGCATTATCGACTTCAAGCGCAATAAGCTTGACGTCCCCGGCACTGTTCTCCGTCTCGAGTATGATCCCAACCGCAGCGCAAATATCGCTCTGATTGAGTATGCTGACGGCGAGCGCCGCTATATCCTGGCTCCTGTCGGTCTCGCCGCGGGCGACACCGTCGTTGCCGGCGCAAGCGTCGATATCAAGCCGGGCAACGCCCTGCCCATCGCAAACATCCCTGTTGGTACTGTTATCCACAACATCGAGCTCTATCCCGGCAGAGGCGCACAGCTTGTCCGCTCCGCCGGCGTAGCAGCCCAGCTGATGGCTAAGGAAGGCGAAATGGCTCAGGTCCGCCTGCCTTCCGGCGAGTACCGCAAGATCCGCATGAACTGCATGGCTACTATCGGACAGGTCGGCAATGTCGACCACGCCAACATCTCCATCGGTAAGGCCGGCCGTAAGCGCCATATGGGTTGGAGACCCACCGTCCGCGGC
>CAZIHY010000070.1:0-10975 GCA_964539115.1 uncultured Oscillospiraceae bacterium | reverse complement strand
ATATTATTGCCTTTTGCAGACGGTGACCTTTGATAGCTGCGACCTGGATGTGCATGCCGCATATATCGAGTTCCGGGGTAGAACCGTCGGGCGGGATCTCGCCCAGAGTTGCGAAGATAAGGCTTCCGAGCGTGTCATATTCTCCGCAGGGCAGCTCAAGCGTGAGCTTTTCGGCCAATTCATCAAGCGGCGGGTCGTTTGTTGCGCACCAGGTTTTTGAGTCTATACGCTCAATGGAACTGTCAAAGCTGTCGTCCTCATCATCCGGGTCGTCGTCAAAGTCGCCGATGACCTGTTCGAGAAGGTCGATTATGGTTATAACGCCCTGCATGCCGCCGTAGTTGTCGAGCACAATGGCGAAATGATTATGGCTTCGCTTCATGCTGCGCAGCAGAACGTCGGCCTTGACGCTGCCCGGCACGAACCACGCCGGGCGCACCAGCGCCAGCACGTTCTCCCGGCTGCGGCTGTCGAGACGGAAATAATCCTTCGCATTGAGGATACCAATCACGTTATCGGCGGTCTCGCTGCACACGGGATAAATGGTGTGACGGCTGTCATGTATCGTCTTTTCCCAGTCGGAGAGGTCTTCCTCCAGCCAGAGCACGGAGACCTCCATGCGGTGAGTCGCGATCTCGCTTGCGCAGATATCGTCGAACTCGAAGACATTTTTGATAAGCTCACGCTCCGTGGGGTCGATGTTTCCCTGCTCGCTGCCTTCGTCTACCATCATGCGTATCTCCTCTTCGGTCACGGCCTCCTCGTCTGCATCCGGGTCGATGCCGAAGAGACGGAGAATTCCGTTTGTGGAGAGAGTAAGAAGCGACACGATCGGTTTGAAGGCGTGGGATATGAAGGTTATGAGACCGGAAAGGCCCAGCGCGAGTGATTCTGCCCGGCGCATCGCGATACGCTTGGGTATAAGTTCGCCAAAAACGAGCGTGAAGTACGAAAGAATGATCGTGATGAGAATAACGGATATTGTGTCGAGCGTTCTCTCGGGTATGCCGACGCCGAGACTTGTTACCCATGATACGAGCTTATCCGAAAAGTTATCGGCTGCGAACGCGCTGCCCAAAAAGCCGGAAAGGGTTATAGCGACCTGGATAGTCGCAAGAAATCGGGCTGGCTGGCTTGTCAGCCGGGCAAGACGCACAGCGCGCTTGTCGCCCTCTTCGGAGAGCTTAGCGAGTTTTAGATCGTTTACCGAGAGTACCGCGATCTCCGCGCAGGCGAAAATCGCGTTACATGCTATAAGTACAACCTGTAAAAAAAGCTGGAGCCATAGGTTGCCGTCCAAATTAAAATCTACCTCCTGAATAAATGAAATATGGGCATGTTAGAAGATATATTACTGTATGATATGTTCGAAATCAATAGCTAATTTGTAAATTTGCATTCTGAAAGGCAAACAGGGTCTGGCATAATTAGATGCGGCCCGGCGGAAAATATGGGGAAGGGAGTGTTTATTTGTGTCAGAAAAGGCCGGAAAAATTTTTGCAGTGATCGTCCTTGCTGTGCTTGCCGCGGTAGCGGCGCTGTGCTATATGTATTTTGCGCCCGGGGGATCAGAGGGCGCCAAGGATATCACCGTTGAGGTCATCCACGGCGACGGCAGCGTGAAAAACTTTGAGATCTCAACAGACGAGGAGTTTCTGCGCGGCGCGCTTGAGCAGGAGGGGGTCGTATCCGGAGATGAGAGCGCATACGGCCTGTTTGTAACTACTGTAGACGGCGAAACGGCGAACTCTTCCGCTCGTGAGTGGTGGTGCATGACCCGCGGCGGCGAGACGCTCATGACCGGCGTGGACGACACGCCGATATCAGATGGAGAGAAATATGAATTCGCGCTCACATCCGGCTGGTAAACCAGGCAATAGGGAGATGTGCGTCCTCGCGCTTATGGGGGCGTTGATGTTTGCGCTTCAGGCCGCGTTGGCGGCTGTTCCTAATATACATCTGACAGCGGTGCTTATAATAGTGACAGCCGGAGTTTTCGGCTGGCTGGCTCTGTATCCGGTGTTTATTTTTGTGCTGCTCGAGGGACTTGTATATGGCTTCGGTCTCTGGTGGGTCAGCTATCTTTATGCGTGGCCGCTTTTGACGGTTGCGGCGGTGCTGATGAGGAAAAACAGTTCCGTGCTGATATGGGCCGTACTGGCCGCACTGCATGGGCTTTGCTTCGGTGCAATGTGCGCGATACTCTATCTCTTCACGGGTGTGCATGCGGCGTTTTCCTATTGGCTCAGCGGTGTGCCGTTCGACCTTGCACACTGCGCGGGAAATTTTGTGCTGACGTTGATTTTGTACAGACCGCTAAGCGCGGCGCTGAAAATGGCGTCGGGCCGAAAATAAAAATGGACCGGCGCGGTATTTTGTTCTGTGCCGGTCCGTTTTCATAAGCTCTCATGCCAGGGTAAGATTAACGATCACCTCGACCATTTTCTCCATCGAACGGACAGATACAAACTCGTGTATGCTGTGGAAATTTGCGCCGCCCGTGGAGAGATTGGGACATGGCAGCCCTTCGTAGGAGAGCCTTGCTCCGTCCGTGCCGCCGCGGATGGCGACGATCTGAGGCTCGACGCCTGCCCTGCGCATGGCGTCTTCTGCGTTTGTTATCAGCTCCATATGAGGGAGAATCTTTTCCTTCATGTTGTAATAACTGTCGCGCATGGTCAGCGAGATCGTGCCCTCGCCCCAGACTTTGTTCATATATTCGCAGCGGTCGGAGACAAACTGCTTGCGTCGCTCAAACTTCTCCCTGTCGTGGTCTCGTATTATCATGCGCACGACGGCCCCGGACTCATTTCCGCTTATCTCAGAGATATGATAAAAACCCTCATATCCCTCCGTGTGTGCGGGAGTCTCTGCGGCGGGCATGCCCATGACGAATTCTGTCGCGATCAAGACGGCGTTTTTCATCTTGTTCTTGGCGGAACCGGGGTGGATATTGACGCCGTGTATGTCGATCACGGCGCTTGCGGCGTTGAAATTCTCGTATTCGATCTCGCCCAGTTCTCCGCCGTCGACGGTGTAGGCGAATTTTGCGCGGAACTTGCCGGGATCGAAATGGTCCGTGCCGCGCCCTATCTCCTCGTCGGGCGTGAAGCAGACGGCGATCGCGCGGTGCCTGATCTCCGGGTGTGAGATCAGATGCTCGCAGGCAGTAATGATCTCGGCAATGCCGGCCTTGTCGTCCGCGCCGAGCAGCGTGTTTCCGTCAGTCACGATCAGTTCCTGACCGGCGTATTTTTCAAGGAACGGGAAGACGGAAGGCTCAAGCGTCTCGCCGTTTTCGAGCCTGATGCCGCCGCCCTCATAGCGGACGACGGAGGGTTTTATGTTCTCGCCGCTGACGTCGGGCGAGGTATCCATATGCGCGAGAAAGCCCAGCGCGTCAAGCTCTTCGCAGCCCGCGGAGGCGGGAAGATAACCGTAAACATAGCCGTGTTCGTCCATCTCGACGCATTCAAGACCGAGCTGTTCAAGTTCATCTGACAGGAATCGACCGAGTATTCTTTGCCCGGAGCTGGAGGGAGAGGTCTCGGAGCTTTCGTCCGAAGTTGTGTGGAAGGAAACATATTTGAGAAATCTTTCTTTTATATCCATATTAAGTCATCTCCATAGCACGATTATATCCACATTATATCACGGTATAAAAAATATAAAAGATTTACTAATAAAAAGAAATATGATAATCTGTTAGAAAAAAGCATAGGAGGAAATCACCGTGTATATGAAATATCCAAATCTTTTCAAACCGATAGTTCTGGGAAACACTGTGTTCCGCAACCGCATTTTTGCGGGCCCGCATTACAGCGGCGTGCCCTATGCCCCGCCGGGGAATGAGACTGCGATCGAGACGCTCGCCGAGGAGGCGCGTGGAGGCGCGGCAAAGGTGACCGTAAACGACACGATGGTAGACCTCAAATACGGCTGCCAGCCGTGGACGCCCTTCGCGCTGGACAAAACGACCGCCGCATATTTCGGTGAGTGCGCTGCCGCAATAAAGCAGTACGGCGCAAAAGCTTTTGTCGAGCTGGACCACGGCGGACAGTTTGCCCGCGTCGAACAGCCCATCGGCCCGATGGAGCTGACCCGTGCCGACGGGGCTCATGTTATAGCTATGGACGAGGCTTTGATGCAGCATGTCATCAACTGCTTTGCAAATGCTGCCGCGCTCGCGAAAAAGGTCGGCTACGACGGAATTATGATACACGGCGGACACGGCTGGCTTTTGCAGCAATTCGTTTCCCCATATTTCAACCAGCGAACGGACGAGTACGGCGGCTCGGAGGAAAACCGTGCCCGCTTCCCCCGGCGTGTCCTCAAGGCGATACGCGAGGCGGTCGGACGTGATTTCGTTATAGAATACCGCATCAGCGGGACCGAGCGCGTCGAGGGCGGTCTGACGCCCGATATGACCGGCCGATTTTTGCAGTCCATCGAGGAATACATAGACATTGCAAACATTTCCGGCGGCCTCGAATGCTCTCCCGAGGGTACCGTGCATACTATACCCGGTATATTCCAGCCGCACTGCTATAATGTCGACGCGGCATATGAGATAAAACAGATGCTGAAGATACCCGTCGGAGTGGTGGGCGCAATATCGAACCCGGATATGGCGGAGGATATACTCGCCGCCGGAAAGGCCGACTGCATCACAATGACCCGCCCGCTGATGGCCGACCCTGAGCTTCCCAATAAGGCGCGTCTCGGCCGCTGCGACGATATAACGCCCTGTACGCGCTGCCTGTGCTGCCTCGGCGAGTCCGAAACGAGCCAGACCTTTGCCTGCTCCGCGAACCCGACGCTCTTGCGCGGCTACCGGCTTAACCATGAATACGCTGAGAAGCCTGTTAGCCGCAATGTACTTGTCATCGGCGGCGGCGTGGCCGGCATGAAGGCGGCGATAACCGCCGCGCAGCGCGGTCACCGCGTTACGCTCTGCGAGAGAAGCGGCCGGCTCGGCGGCATCGTCAACTTCACGGATCATGACGACGTCAAGACCGACCTTCGCGCGCACAAGGATTTCCTCATTCGTCAGGTCGCAAAGCACGGCGTAAATGTCCTGCTGAACACAGAGGTGACGAAGGAGAATGCCGCCGAATTTGGGGCGGAGGCCATCATAATCGCGAACGGCTCCGATCCTGTGAAGCCGCGTATCGAGGGTATCGATATGCCCCATGTTTCCCATGTTCTCGATATGTACGAGAACAAGGAGAAAATCGGCCGCCGCGTCGTTTTGATCGGCGGCGGACTTGCCGGATGTGAGAGTGCGGTGGAGCTTGCGCGGGCCGGACACGAGGTCGTGATACTCGAGGCGCTCAAGGGATTTGCCCGCGATGCGCACCGCATGGCCTCTCTCGGCCTGCTGGATGCCTGCAAGGATCTGCCGAATCTGCGTTATTTCGACGAACAGACGGTGACCGCCATCACCGCCGGGGGCGTGGAGGCGAAGTCGAAGGACGGCGCTGTTACCGTTTATCCCGCGGACACCGTTGCATACGCCGTCGGCATGAGGGCCCGCCAGGGGCTGACCTTGGAGCTCTATGACGCGGCGCCCTATGTCGCCTCCGCCGGCGACTGCGTAAAGCCCCGCCGAACGATGGAGGCCATACGCGAAGGCTATTTTGCCGCTATGAACATAAGATAAAGCATAAATTAAATCCCCCGGTGAGGCTGCTTTGCCGCATCGGGGGTATTGCTTATCCAAGCGCGGGTTGCCTTTCATGGAGTGGCTTTTCTTCGTTAAGAATGATGCGATAAATAAACCGGTTTTGCTCCGCAAGGTTACTTTTCTGGGCGAGCAGAAAAGTATGTCCTCCTGAAAGGGTACCAACGATTGGTTTTGCAACAGGCGAAATAAAAAGGTATGAGCGGGAACTAAAAGACAAACAACCGGTTATACCCTGTCGCTGTCGCGGAACTGGAGACTGTAAAGCCCGCAGTAGACGCCTCTCTTTGCCATGAGCTCGTCATGCGTTCCCTGTTCGACGATCCTGCCGCCGTCGATGACGGCTATCTCGTCAGCGTTCTTGATCGTCGAGAGCCTGTGCGCGACGACGAGAGTCGTCCTGCCGCGGCAAAGCTCGTCGAGGGACTGTTGAATGAGTATTTCCGTCGTGTTGTCGAGCGCGCTGGTCGCCTCATCGAGTATAAGTATCGGCGGGTTTTTGAGGAATACGCGGGCAATGCTAAGCCGCTGTTTCTGTCCGCCGGAGAGACGGACGCCGCGCTCACCTATCTCAGTGTTGTAGCCGTCGGGCAAAGTCATTACATAGTCGTGGATGTTCGCGCGCTTGGCGGCCTCGATGACCTCCTCATCGCTCGCGTCCAGACGGCCGTAGAGTATGTTGTCCCTGATGCTCGCGTTAAACAGATAGACGTCCTGCTGAACGATGCCGATGTTGCGTCGCAGCGACGTCATCGTGAAATCATGTATATCGACGCCGTCAATGAGTATCTGTCCCTTCTCGACGTCGTAAAAGTGCGGGATGAGATGGCAGATAGTCGTCTTTCCGCCGCCGCTGGGACCGACGAGGGCGAAGGTCTTGCCCTTGCTGATGCTGAGGCTGACGCCGTTCAAAACGTCCCGCTCAGAGCCATAGCCATAGGTGACATCTTTAAGCTCAATGTCACCATCGACGACGCCGGCGTCACGCGCACCCTCTCCGTCGCGCTCGGGCTCGACGTCCATTATCTCGCAGAAGCGCTGGAAGCCGGTGACTCCGCTCTGATATTGCTCCATAAAGTTGATGAGCGTGGTGACGGGTGTTATGAACAGGTTTATAGAGACGATAAAGGCGGAATAGTCGGCGAAATCGATGCTGCCCTTATACAGAAACAGGCCGCCGACTATCAGAACGACAACGTTAAAGACATTCGTTATGAACGAGGTGGAGGAGTGAAACAGGCCCATCGCCTTGTATGCGTCGCGCCGCGCCTCGACAAAGGCGGCGTTGCCGATCTCGAACTTTTCGCGCTCCTTTTCAGCGTTGTTGAAGGCTTTTGTCACGCGGATACCGGATATGCTGCTCTCGAGCGCGGCGTTAATCTGCGCCGTAGACACCCGCGAGCGCATGAACGCGGCACGCTCCATTTTCTGTAGCGGCACGGACACGACGATAAGCAGGGGCACGCACAGGAAAATGATAAGCGTAAGCCAGAAGTTTATCGTTGCCAGATATATAAAGGAGACGACGATCGTTATCGTCGTTATAATCATGTTCTCCGGACCGTGGTGGGCAAGCTCGCTTATGTCCATGAGGTCGTTTGTCATGCGTGACATGATCTTGCCGGTCTCATGGTCGTCATAGAAGCTGAAGGGCAGCGTTTCGAGATGGTCGAACATCTCGCGGCGCATCTGCGCCTGCATTTTGACGCCCATCATGTGACCCTGATATTGGATGAAGTAGTTGAGCAGCATGCGTACGACATAGAGCGTAAGCAGCCCCACGCCGAATATGACGACCATGCGGATATTACGGTTCGGGATAAGGTCACTGAGCATATGGCGGGTCATGACCGGATATACGATACCGACGAGCGCTGACAAAAAAGACGCCAGCATATCCAGCGAGAATATCAGCTTATGAGGTTTGTAATAGCTTATAAATCGTTTCAGCATCTCATTCTCCTGACAGCGTTAATTATTACAAACATTATAACATAGACAGGACGCTATTTCAAAATTAATTGTTTTGACATCTACTTTACCTGAGCTTTACAGTTCGTTTAAAGAATGGTCAAAAATTGTTCTTGAATTCCTTTCCCTGAATGGATATTATAAGGATGCTTATTTTATATGAAAGGAGGGGGAGACGATAGATTACCGTCACGAATGGAAGCATGAGATAAATTACAGCGACCTCCTCGCGGTGAGGCAGAGGCTGCGCGCCGTCGCAAAGTGTGACACTCACGCGGTGGACGGTCGGTACAAGATACGCAGCCTGTATTTTGACACGCCCTCGGACCGCGCCCTGCGCGAAAAGATAGATGGCGTCAACATGCGCGAGAAATTTCGCATCAGATACTACAACGGCGACACGTCATTTATACACCTTGAGAAAAAGAGCAAGCAAAACGGACTGGGAAGCAAACAACAGGCCGTTTTGACTGCGAGCCAGGCAGAATGGCTGGTGAGCGGGGACTGTGGCTGGATGGCGGAGAGCGAAAGCGGACTTGTGTGCGAGCTTTACTCCAAAATGAAATCTCAGGGACTGCGCCCGAAAACGATAGTTGACTACGTGCGCGAACCCTACACCTACGAGGCGGGAAATGTGCGCGTAACCTTCGATTATGACATACGCACGGGGCTTGGCGGCACGGATTTTCTTAATCCGGACTGCGTCATGGTGCCGGCCGGTGACGCCGGCATAATCATGGAAGTCAAATGGGACGCTTTTCTGCCGGATATTATCCGCGACGCCGTTGCGCTTGAGGGTCGGCACAGCACAGCTTTTTCAAAATACGCCGCCTGCCGTATATACGGCTGAGGCCGGACGATCAAGGAGAAAACCATTATGACATTTAACGACATATTTAAATCCAGCTTTCTGGAAAATGTGACGAGCATCAGCGTATTGGACATGGTGCTCGCTCTGGCCCTTGCTTTCTGTATCGGACTTTTCATTTTCCTGGTTTATAAAAAGACCTTTACCGGCGTTATGTATTCCTCGAGTTTCGGCGTTACCCTCATCGCGCTGACGATGATAACGACCGTCGTGATCCTCGCTGTGACGAGCAACGTCGTACTCTCCCTCGGTATGGTCGGCGCCCTGTCCATTGTCCGTTTCCGCACGGCGATCAAAGAGCCGCTGGACATAGCCTTCCTGTTTTGGTCCATTGCGGTCGGCATAGTTCTGGCGGCCGGCATGATCCCCCTGGCCGTTATCGGCAGTGTGATCATCGGCGTTATACTCTTGGTTTTCGTGAACCGCAAATCCCATTCCAATCCCTATATCGTTGTTGTCCGCTGCGACGGACATGACAGCGAGACGGAGGCCAAAAATTATCTCGACAGCCGGGTCGAGCGCTGCAGCGTCAAGAGCAAGACTGCCCAGAAGGGCTTCATCGAGCTGAACATGGAGATCCGCCTGAAAGACGATAACACCGATTTTATAAACGAGCTTGCGGATATGGCCGGCATTCAAAGCGCCGTACTGGTAAGCTATAACGGAGATTACATGGGGTGATGGAGCATGTCAACAAGCAGGCATATTGATATCATTTGCTGCGTTGCGATCCTTCTCGCTGTTGTTCTGACTGTTTTATTCATGAACGGCGAGGCTCTCGGCATTACGGTGTTCAACGACGAGGCAGCCAGCGACGGCCAGTTCACGGCGAATGATCTGAATGCCGATTGGGATACCTCCGGAGCCACGCAGATCACACTTACCGGAGACGGCGGGAACATCAGTGGCAATGGAGCTTATGCTTATGGCGGAGATATCTATATCGTGTACGCGGGAAAATACGTGATCTCCGGTGAACTGACGAACGGGAGCGTTATTATCGAGGCTGACGGCGACGATAAGATATGGCTTCTTATGGACGGTGTGTCCATAAGCTGCGATGATGACGCCGCGATACGCGTGGAGCAGGCGGGCAAAGTGTTTATGACGCTCGCGGAGGGCACGGAGAATACCATTTCCTGCGGCAGCGATTACAGCGAGGATGTTGTGTCCGCGGGCGTGGACGGCGCGATATATTCCCGCGACGACCTTACGATCAATGGCAGCGGCAAGCTCAGCGTGTCCGCGGAATACAAGCACGGCATCGTCTGCAATGACGACATGGTGTTCACCGGCGGAACCATAATAATAGAGGCTGTGCAGGACGGCGTCCATGCCAACGACAGCGTCCGTATAGCGGACGCCGACATCACCATCTCCGCCGGGGATGATGGCATCACTGTGTCAAATGATGATGAGACGGCCTATCTATACGTCAAATCCGGGAGTATAACCGTTCTCTCATGCTACGAGGGCCTGGAAGCCATCGACGTCACTGTAGCCGGCGGAGTGATAGACATCACGTCCACTGACGACGGCATCAACGCCAACGGCAGCGGAGCGGGTTCAGTCATCAACATCACGGGCGGAGATATAACCATCAAAAATCCCAGCGGACGGGATGCGGACGGATTGGATTCCAATGGCTCCATCTATATCAGCGGAGGGACTGTTTTTATCAGCGTCAACGCTGACGGAAGCAACAGCGCCCTTGACTACGGAAGCGAGAATGGCGGCGTCTGTGAGATAAGCGGCGGTACAGTGATAGCCTGCGGCGGCAGCGCAATGGCGGAGGGCTTTGATTCCTCTTCCGCACAGGGCTTTATCATGTACAGCGTTTCCACCACTGCGGCGGGCACGACGCTGACGCTGGAGGATTCCGAGGGCAATGTGCTCCTTTCCGAAGAGATCCCATACAGCTTTTCCTCAGCCGTTCTCAGCGTGCCGGAGATGAAAATAGGTGACGTCTGCACCGTGTCCGTCGGAGATACACAGGAGCAGGTCACGGTGGATAACTCGACGGACTCCGGGGGCTTTGGTCAGTTCGGGATGTTCGGCGGCGGTATGCAGACAAATGGGGGACGCTTTGAAAAAATGTCAGACGAACGTCAGCAGGACATGCCGTCAATGACCGATGGCGGCGAAAATATGGAGGCTCCCGAAAATCTGGAACTGCCGGAAGGTAAGGAATTCACTGAAGGAATGGAGCCTCCGGAGGGGATGGAAATTCCCGAAGGCATGGAGACGACGGACGGCGCACAGCCTTTTGGTGATATGCAGCCGCAGGATGGCATGCAAGCAACTGATGGACAGGGCGCCGACGGAACAGGAGAAACGGATATCCCTGCGTGGGAGGCGGGTCAGTTCGGCGGCAGGATGCAGATGTTCGACGGCATGCAGGACGGCGCGCCTGACGACATTGACGCACAGCAGGTGTCAGCACAGATCGTTGT
>CAZIHY010000069.1:9950-11105 GCA_964539115.1 uncultured Oscillospiraceae bacterium | reverse complement strand
GGCGACAGAATATTGATTCCGTTCACGAAACAAGCCCCAGCAGATCAAGCTGTTTTTGGTGCTCAGTCCCAGAGGTCAGAAGATAGATGCGGGTTGTTTCAATAGAGGAATGGCCCAGCACGTCCGCCAGCCTTGCAATATCTTTGCAGGCGCGGTAAAAGGCAGTAGCGAACAGGTGACGTAAATTGTGAGGGAACACATTGGAGGAGGCTATCCCCGCATATTGGCAAATACTTTTCATGGCCGCCCATATCTGACGGCGGCTCATCGATTTACCGCTTTTGGTGAGAAACATCTCGCCAGAGGCGATTTTTTGTTTCTTGGCGTACTTCAGCAGCTTGCGGCACAGCTTGGAAGGAATCAAAATGGTGCGGATTTTCCCTTTCAGAGAGATTTCCGCCCGGCCCTGTTGGGCGGCCTCCACGGAGATATACTTCACCTCAGACACCCGAATACCGGTGGCGCAGATCGTCTCCATGAGCAGGGCAAGCCGTTCCTGCCCGCGCGCCCGAGCCGTGGCGGTCAGAGCCTCATAGTCGCTCCGGGTCAGCTCTCGGGAGGATTCCCGGAACATCCGGCGCTGGACCTTTAGGAATTTGGCTCGGACCTCCCAGCCGAGAAAACGGAACAGGCCGTTGAGGGCGGCCAGTGCCGCATTGATGGTAGAGGGAGCTCGGCACTCCGCCAACAGCTGTTCTTTCCATCCGGTCACGGCCTCCTTTGTAACGGACCCGCCATCCAGCCAAAAAGCGAACTGTTCAACGCTCCGCAGATACTTTTCCATCGTAGCCAGGGCTCGTTCCTCCTGTTTCAGATAGCGGCCATATGCCGTGATCCGCTCTGATGTCAATTTGTATTCTTCCATTTTGAATACCTCCACTTAAAAAGTATGAGATTATTTTATCTTGCAGACAGGCCGTTATACGCCCAATGGGAAAAACACGGAAACACCGCCATTTCAGGGGGCGCACTATTGGCAAGCTTGGAATCGGCCGCGCTGAGGGAATAAGCTGCGACGGGGATATATTCACCGGAGCACGATGTGAATGAACTCCGTTTCGGGGTAAAATGTCTCTAAGAAAAATTTCAACAAAAGAAAAGAGTACCGGATTCAGCCGAAAAAGCTAAATCCGGTACTCTTTTCTTTATATTGAC
>CAZIHY010000069.1:0-9850 GCA_964539115.1 uncultured Oscillospiraceae bacterium | reverse complement strand
TCCTCCTCGATATGGTCGGGGGCCTGTTCGAGCAGCTCCGGCTTGCGCATAAAATGCTTCATATATTTAAAAGCGGTAGCATAGTTGTAACCGTCACATATGCGCTCATCGGCGACAACTGTATAGTCAATGTATTTCTTTTCGACAACGCTGCCGCTCGCGTCGACGGCATATTCGCGGCGCTTTGCGCCGAAGGAGACAAAAACGGGCAGATTGCCGAAATTATATATGTGGTGATATATCGGCGGGATACCTAGGGAGCCGAGATCCGTTATTATCATCGATCCATGGAACGGACTTGCTCCCAGCAGCGATTTCGGCAGCAGATCGAAATAGTCAAGCAGGTTGAGAAACCAGACGGCGAACTTGAGAAACAGCCCGGGGATCTTACAAAGAGCGTTAGCGGCCTTTTCCGTATTGTTGTCGCCGGTGTCTGCCTTTATCTCGTCAATGGCGGCGTTAAATTTGCGGTATACATCGAAAATAGTGTCCGTCGGCTCGAATTCGACCTTTATCGTCGTTTCGGTCGAATCAGAGGAAAGCGAACGCTTGACGGTCAGAACGACTTCGATCGTATTACGTGCGTAAATTTTCTGTCCGCCGATGAAGCGGTTGATATAAGGGCAGCAGGAGACTACGCGGATGTATGCCGCGATAAACATATGCAGCATCCCGAGACCTTTCCAGCCCTCAGAACGTTTGGCCCTCAGCCATCGGTCAAGCTCTGTTATCTCTATGCTGTCCTGGAAAAAATTGCAGGCGTCGTTGCGTTTTACCATAACATAAGGTATGAATTTGTTGAACGCAGGCAGGGAACGGATCTGACGGCCTTCCTTGCGGTCGCCGATGCGGCGTTTATATGTAGTGTCAGCCATGGAGCTACCTCCGAAAAATAGTTAAAATTATTTACTTATCCGTTTTGTAAGCCCTATTATATAGAGGATGACATCAAAAGGCAAGGATAAAGTTGAAAATTAAGAATTACAGGGCAATTTAGACTATAAAATTGGCAATGATAGTAGCGTATATTCGTAAATTCACAATTGAAATTTGTGTACGGATGAGATAAAATACTAATTATCATAATTTAATGTGTAAGAGATTTTGCATTTTCAAATTATAAAAATTGCAAAACCACAATGGCGGGAGGTGTTTCTTAGAATGTCATTGGAAGCGATTAAGATGATCAGTCAGGCGGAGGAGAAGGCCAAGAAGGCAAAAACCGAAGCGGCCGCGGCCTCGAAGAAAGCGGTCAGCGACGCGGAAGCTGCCGGCCGGCAGGCTATTGAGCAGGCCAGGGGAAAAGCAAACGACGAGCTGCGCGAGCTTATGAAAAAAGCGGACGATAAAGCAAAATCACAGGCGCAGGCTCTTGCCGCTTCAACTGAAAACAAAATGGCCTCCATGAAAGTGCGTGCAGAGGGTAATTTGGACAAGGCGGCAGATCTGGTTATTGAAAGGATAGTGAACAGCTAATGGCAATTGTAAAAATGAAAAGGCTGCTCGTTATGGCTGTTCAGTCCAGAGAGAAGGAACTGCTCGAAAAGCTTTTGCTCCTCGGCTGCGTTGAAGTCTGCCCGCCGGATAGGGCGCTGGAGGATGAGGAACTTGCCGCCCTTGCCGGCGTCAGGGTAGGAGAGCTTTCGGATCTCCGGGCACAGCGCGCGGAGTTGCAGGCGGGCCTTTCGGTCCTGGACAGATATGCCCCCGAAAAGCGCGGACTGTTCAGCCGGAAGCCCGTTGTGAAAGCCGATGAACTGCTCGACAGCGAAAAGCTCGGCGATACGCTTGATTTCGTTCGGAATATTGATTATTACGACGATCAGATAAGGCGCGTGAACATCGAACAGGTCAGGCGGCGCGGCATCATCGAAACGCTGACGCCATGGCAGTCGCTGGATATGCCTCTGGATTTTTCCGGCACGGAATGCTGCGACGTCGTGTGCGGGACCGCTCCTGCGGGAGTTGACTTTCATGAGTTGACGGCGTCTCTGGCCATTGAAGCTCCGGAGGCGGAGTTGCTCCAGATAAACGCGGATGAGGAGCAGATGTATCTTGTCCTGGTCTGCCTGCGCAGGGAGCGTGAGCAGGCTCTGGCGGCCCTGCGAGGATTCAGCTTTGCGATCGCCGATTTCCCTGAGGGAAAAGGCAGCGCGGCAGAGCTGATACGCGAGTCGAATTATTCGGTGGAGGAGCTTGACATCGGTAAGGAGGGCCTTGCCGACATGATAAAGGCCGGCGCTCCAAGGCGCAGAGAGCTTGAATTGAGCATAGACGTTCTGACGACCAAGATAGAGCGTGCCGATGCGGCGGAAAAGCTGCTGCGTACGGAATCCGTTGTTATTTTGGACGGCTGGGCTCCCGCGGAAAAGGAAAAGGAGCTCGAGCGGCTCTTTGACGAATACGGCTGCGCATGGGAGATGACGGAACCCGCCAAGGAGGAATATCCGCAGGTCCCGGTGTCGCTTAAGAACAACTGGTTCACGCGGCCGCTGAACATGGTAACGGAGATGTACAGCCTTCCGGCTTACGGCTCGCTTGATCCGAACCCGCTGATGGCTCCGTTTTTCATCTTCTTCTATGGTTTCATGATGGCGGATATGGGCTACGGCATCCTGATGATGCTGGCCTCGCTGATAATCATGAAAAAGGCCAAACCAAAGGGACCCACCATGCGGCACATGGTCCCTCTGCTGGGACTTTGCGGCGTAAGCACCTTTATCATGGGCGCTCTCACCGGCGGCTTCTTCGGGGACCTGATACCTCAGCTTGTCGAGCTGGTATCCGGCAAGGAGATCGAGCTGCCCGCCCTGTTCTCACCGCTGAATGATGCGCTGGCGGTGCTGATAGGCTCTCTGGCTCTCGGTTTGGCCCAGATATTCACCGGTATGGGTATCAGCATGTATAAGCAGATCAAGCGCGGCGAGGTCATGGCCGCTATCTGCAACGAGGGAGCCTGGTATGCGATATTCATCGCTTTTGCAGTTGGCCTTCTGGTGGGCCATCTCAAGGCGGCGCTCATCGTGATCGTGGTTATTCTGGTGCTCACCCAAGGGTATGGTAAAAAGGGCATACTCGGCAAGATAATGGGAATTTTGGGATCCCTGTATAACAATATAACCGGTTATTTCAGCGACATTCTGTCCTATTCCCGACTGATGGCCCTGATGCTGGCCGGCGCTGTTATCGCACAGGTGTTCAACACCTTGGGCGGTATCACTGGAAACGTCGTCGCGTTCTTTATCATCGCCCTTATCGGCAACGCTCTTAACTTCGCGCTGAACCTGCTGAGCTGCTTCGTCCACGACATGCGTCTGCAGTGTCTGGAGTATTTCAACCGGTTCTATGAGGACGGAGGAAAGCCCTTCCGGCCTCTCACATTCGATACAAAATATGTAGATATAGTAAAAGAGTAAAATCAAGGAGGAAATTTATATGTTCTGGGAAAACATTGGTGGTCTCGCTCTTGCCCTGCTGGGCTCCGGTCTTGCGGTTGGTCTGTCCTGCGTTGGTTCCGCGAAGGGTACCGGCATCGCCGGCGAGGCGGGCACAGGACTGCTCAGCGAGGATCCTTCGAAGTCCGGTAAGGTCATGGTTCTGCAGCTGCTCCCCGGCACCCAGGGACTGTACGGCCTGGTCGTCTGGTTCTATGCTCTGATCAGCATGGGCTTTATCAACGGCACTGCCGGCAGTCTGACCATTCAGGAAGGCTTCCAGTACTTCTTTGCCTGCATGCCTATGGCGCTGGGCGGACTGCTTTCCGCTATCGCACAGGGACGCGTTGCAGCCGGTTCCATCAATATACTTGCAAAGAAGCCTGACGACTGGTCCAAGGGCCTGATCCTCTGCGGCATCGTCGAGTTCTACGCGATCCTTTCCCTGCTGGCTTCCATGCTCATGCTGCTCTGGCTGTGAGCGCGAAGCTTCGGAAATTAGCAGAAGGCTGGGCATTTATATGAACGGTATCGACAGAATCACCGCGAGCATCGAGCAGGACGCCGTTGCGGAGATAGAAGAGATCCGCAGCGAGACAGAGGCAAAGTGCCGTGAGATCAAGGAAAAATATGAACTGCAGGCGCAGGAAGAATACTGGGCCATCGTAAAGCAGGGGATGAGGGACTGTGAAAGCCGCGTTGAACGTCTCGGCAGCACTGCCGAGATGGAGGCGAAAAAGGCGGTCCTTGCCATGAAGCAGTCGATGGTTTCAAAAGTTTTTGAAATGGCGATCGACAGAGTTTGCGCTCTCCCGGAGCAGGAGTATGTCGATTTCTGTGCGCGTCAGGCGGCGAAGGCAGTGAGCAGCGGCGTTGAAGAGCTTGTTTTTAACGCCCGGGACAAGGGCGCCGTCGGCAAAAAGGTTGCAAAGGCGGCAAACGACCTTCTCGAGGAGCGCGGCGTGCCCGGAAAGCTGACGGTAAGCAGCGACACGAGGGATATCCGCGGCGGCGTGATCGTCAAGCTGGGCGATATTGAGGCAAATTGTGCCGTTGAAGCCATTGCCTCAACATATCGCAGCGAAATGGCCTCCGAGGTCGCAAACGCGCTGTTTTGATAATTGACAAGGGGGAAATGACTTGTCAAACAAAAATGTTAAGGACAACGAATATCTTTTTCTGTCCACAATGATAAGGGCGCGCGAGGCGAAAATGCCGGCGCGCGAGGCTCTTGAACGCATGCTGGACGCGGCGGATTTCGCCGAGAGCGCAAGAATATGCGGCGAATATGGGTATCCGGATATGTCGGATATGGACGTAAACGGGATCAACAACGCCCTGTCCGCCCATTTCGCCGAGGCGCTCGACGAGGTTGAAAGGACCGTACCGGAGAAGTGCATAACAGATGTGTTCAGGATAAAATATGATTACCACAATGCAAAGGTCATGATAAAATCCCGTGCGGCGAACGTCGACGGAGAGCGCCTGCTGTCAGGCGCCGGCCGGGTAAGCCCGGAGAAGATCATGAACGCTTTCAACGAGGACGATTATTCAGAGCTCCCCGCGGACATGGCGGAGGCCATGCAGCAGGCGCGCGGCATTCTCGCGCGCAGTTCGAACCCTCAGCTTTGCGACGTGAGTCTTGACAAGGCATATTTTGCTGAGCTTCACAGGCTCGCGCAGACAGAGCAGAGCGGCTTTCTAGCCGGTTATGTGAGGCTCCTGACTGACAGCGCAAATTTGCGTACCTTCGTCCGCACGGCCCGCATGGGCAAGGGTTCTGAGTTCCTCAGAAGCGTGCTCATTCCTGGCGGAAGCGTCGGAACGGAAGCCCTTGTGCAGGCAAGGCAGGCAAACGAGGGGCCGGCGCTCCTCTTCGGAAGCACGGCGCTGGCAGGATGTGCGGCGCTTGGCGAGAGCGTCATGGTCTCCGGTTCTCTGACGGAGTTTGAGCGCAGCTGCGACAATGTCGTTACGGCTTATCTGACGGGAGCAAAGCTGAGAAGCTTCGGCCCCGAGCCCGTAATAGCCTATCTTGCCGCTCTCGAGCAGGAGGCGACCAGCCTTCGAATGATACTGACCGGCAAGCTTTCCGGCATAGCGCCGGATACTATACGCGAAAGGCTGCGTGAGACTTATGCTTAAAATTGCAGTCATCGGCTCCCATGAAACGGTTCTCGGTTTCAAGGCGGTCGGACTTGAGGCGTTTCCTGTCGCAACAGCGGACGAGGCAAAGCTCGAGCTGCGCCGGCTGACCCGTTCGGGAGAGGAATATGCCATAATCTATATTGAAGAAGATTTCTATATTGAAATGACTGACGAGATCAATAAATTCAAGGACGTTCCCACACCCGCGATAATCCTTATCCCGGGCAGGGACGGCTCCAAGGGGTATGGACAGAACGCCCTCCACGAGGCTGTGGAGAGGGCAGTCGGCAGCGACATACTCTGACCCTGTGTCCCGGCGTGCGCGGAGGCGCGCGCTATCCCCAATGAAAGGAATGGTAAGCAAAAATATGAGCGGAACAGTTACAAAAGTATCCGGACCGCTGGTCGTTGCGGAAGGGCTTGCCGATGCCAACGTCTCCGACGTTGTCCGTGTTGGAAAGCAGCGCCTGATAGGCGAGATCCTGAACATGACCGGCGACAGCGCCTCCATCCAGGTTTACGAAGAAACTTCGGGACTGGGACCCGGCGCAGAGGTTGAAACGACCGGTTCTCCGCTTTCCGTTGAGCTTGGCCCCGGACTGCTCGAGAACATTTATGACGGAATCCAGCGCCCGCTTACGGAGATCCGTGAGCTGACCGGACACACGATTGCGCGCGGCGTCGACGTACCGGCGCTCAACCGCAGCAGACAATGGGACTTTGTCCCCTGTGTCGAGGCCGGGGCGAAAGTCCGCGGCGGCGACATAATCGGCACTGTTCAGGAGACCAGCGCCATCGTTCACAAGATAATGGTGCCTCCCGGACTGAGCGGGACCATCGCCTCCATCCAGAAGGGCAGATACACGGTTTTGGATACCGTCGCCCTCCTCAAGGAGGAAAACGGAAAAGAGACAAAACTCACAATGATGCAGAAATGGCCCGTGCGTGTCAACAGGCCATACACCAGAAAATACGTTCCCAGCCGCCCGCTTTGCTCCGGACAGCGCGTGATTGATACGCTGTTCCCGCTTGCAAAGGGCGGAACAGCAGCAGTCCCCGGACCATTCGGCAGCGGCAAGACCGTAGTCCAGCACGCTCTGGCGAAGTGGTCTGACGTCGACGTCGTCGTCTATATCGGCTGCGGCGAACGTGGCAACGAGATGACCGACGTTCTGATGGAGTTCCCGGAGCTGCAGGACCCCCGCACCGGCGAGCCCATCATGAAGCGCACCGTGCTGATAGCAAACACCTCCGATATGCCCGTTGCGGCACGAGAGGCTTCGATCTACACCGGTATCACGATAGCGGAATATTTCCGCGATATGGGCTATGACGTCGCAGTCATCGCCGACTCCACATCCCGCTGGGCGGAGGCGCTGCGTGAGATGAGCGGCCGACTCGAGGAGATGCCCGGCGAGGAGGGCTATCCTGCATATCTGGCCTCCCGTCTTGCCCAGTTCTATGAGCGCGCGGGCGTTATCGAGTGCCTCGGTTCCGATGAGCGTCAGGGCAGCCTGACCGCTATAGGCGCCGTTTCCCCTCCGGGCGGCGACACCTCCGAGCCTGTATCCCAGGCTACAATGCGTATAGTCAAGGTCTTCTGGGGCTTGGACAGCTCGCTTGCATACGCACGCCACTTCCCCGCGATCAACTGGCTCAACAGCTATTCGCTTTACACCGACAGCCTGAGAGATTATTATGACCAGACCCTCGGCGCTGAGTTTATGCAGCAGCGTGAGAAGGCGATGAGTATCCTTCAGGAGGAGGCGAGCCTCAACGAGATCGTCAAGCTCGTCGGCGCGGATTCCCTTGCACCTAGCGACCGTCTGACGCTTGAAACGGCGAAGATGATCCGCGAGGACTTCCTGCAGCAGAACGCCTTCGTCGATATAGACAGCTATTCCTCCTATGACAGGCAGAAGCTGCTGCTTGGACTTATCCTCGATTACGACAATCTCAGCCGCGAAGCGCTGGCACAGGGCGCTGACATGAACGAGCTGTTTTCCATCCCCGCGCGCGAGCAGATCGGCCGTGCAAAGACCGTTCCCGCGGAGGAGTATCAGCAGGTTTACGCCCAGATCGCTGAGAATATGAAATATCAGATAGATGAGATCGCCGCAGGAGGTGAGGAACTGTGATCAAGGAATATAAGACAATAAGAGAGATCGCAAGCCCGCTGATGATGGTACAGCATGTCGACGGCGTCACCTATGACGAGCTGGCGGAGATCGAGCTGCCCAACGGAGAGACCCGCCGCGGCAAAGTGCTGGAGGTAGACGGCGATACCGCCGTCCTGCAGTTGTATGAATCCGCGGCAGGAATAAATCTTGCCGAAAGCAAGGTCCGTTTCCTGGGACATCCGCTGGAGCTTGCCGTTTCCGAGGATATGCTTGGACGCGTCTTCAACGGCGTTGGCGTGCCCATTGATGGAGGGCCGGACATTCTTGCGGAGGATCACAAGGATGTTAACGGCCTGGCCATGAATCCCGCCGCGCGCGCCTATCCCGCTGAGTTCATCCAGACCGGCGTTTCCACAATAGACGGCCTGAACACCCTCGTCCGCGGTCAGAAGCTGCCGATATTCTCCGGTTCCGGTCTGCCTCACGCCGCTCTCGCCGCGCAGATAGCGCGTCAGGCGAAGGTGCTCGGCGACGACGGCTCCAACTTCGCCGTCGTGTTCGCTGCCATCGGCATCACCTTTGAGGAGAGCGAATACTTCGTTCAGGAATTCCGCCGCACCGGCGCTATCGACCGTACCGTTCTGTTCACGAACCTTGCAAGCGACCCCGCCGTCGAGCGTATCGCAACGCCTCGTATGGCGCTGACCGCCGCAGAATATCTCGCTTTCGAGAAGGATATGCACGTTCTGGTCATCATGACCGACATCACAAACTACGCCGAGGCCCTGCGTGAGATTTCCGCCGCGAAGAAAGAAGTTCCCGGACGCCGCGGCTACCCCGGATATCTTTACACCGACCTTGCGACCATGTATGAACGCGCCGGCCGCCGCATCGGCAAGAACGGCTCCATCACGATGATACCCATTCTCACGATGCCGGAGGACGACAAGACCCATCCCATCCCCGACCTGACCGGCTACATCACTGAGGGACAGATAATCCTCTCACGAGAGCTTTACCGCAAGGGCATAATTCCCCCTGTCGACGTTCTGCCCTCACTGAGCCGACTCAAGGATAAGGGTATCGGCGAGGGTAAGACCCGCGAGGACCACTCCGGAACGATGAACCAGCTCTTTGCAGCCTATGCCGCCGGTAAGGACGCCAAGGAGCTCATGACCATCCTCGGCGAGGCCGCGCTGAGCGAAACCGACAGAAAGTACGCCGAGTTTGCCGAGCAGTTCGAGGCAAAGTATGTCAATCAGGGCAACAACACCAACCGCAGCATCGAGGAGACGCTCGACCTCGGCTGGGAGCTGCTTAAGATCCTGCCCAAGTCGGAGCTCAAGCGTGTCAAGACCGAGTACATTGAAAAGTATATGAAGTAAAATAAGACAAAACAGATTGCAGCGAAGGAACTTATATCAAGGGCCTAAGCTGCGCGAAACGAAATTGGGTGAGTGTTTTCCCACCCAGTGGAGGTGAAAGCAAGTGGCGTCAACCGCAATTACACCGACCAGAATGGTCATGAACCAACTCAAGGGTCGCCTCCAGACCGCTACCCGCGGTCATAAGCTGCTCAAGGATAAGCGAGACGAGCTGATGCGCCAGTTCCTCGACATCGTGCGTAAGAACAAGGAACTGCGCACCAGAGTCGAGCAGGGGCTGACAGAAGCCTTCGGCGCTCTGACCGTCGCAAGCTCCATCATGTCGCCCGATATGCTCGAGCAGGCCCTGCTGTATCCCCGCCAGAGCGTTGAGCTGGACATCAGCTATAACAACATCATGAGCGTCAACGTCCCGAAATACAGCTTCAGGACGAAGAACAATGATCCGTCGGAGATATATCCCTACGGCTTTGCTCAGACATCAGGCGAGCTGGACGATGCGCTGTTCAAGATGGCGCAGGTCTTTGAGGATATGCTGGAGCTCGCGGAGATCGAAAAGACGATGCAGCTTCTGGCGCAGGAGATCGAAAAGACCCGCCGTCGCGTCAACGCACTTGAATATGTCATGATCCCAGAGATGCAGACGAATATCAAGTATATTTCCATGAAACTCGAGGAAAACGACCTTTCTACCAAGGTCCGCCTTATGAAGGTCAAGGACATGGTGCTCAAGGACGCGCACAATTACGAATAAGCACAAAAA
>CAZIHY010000068.1:0-11155 GCA_964539115.1 uncultured Oscillospiraceae bacterium | reverse complement strand
CACCGGTGTAGATGGCCTCGATCTGTTCAACGGTCAGGTCGCTGACAGGATTCTCAAGGCTGTCGGTCGGATCGTCAGCGGACTGTCCGCAGCCTTCGAACGCCATAATTATAAGCATTACAGCAAGTACAAGAGATATAGCCTTCTTCATGGTGTCAGGATCTCCTTTTTGGTTTTGGGTTTTTTTCTTCTTGTTCCTACTGCCTAAAAGAATACCTGTATATTGTAAAATCAAAAAGCAGCCGCGGTATCACTCCGCGGCTGCCGATGCGACGAATTTGTAAATTATCTTTCTGCTGCTCTCATCCGTCCTATATGATAACTCCGGATGCCATTGAACAGCCCAAATGAATTTTTTCTCCGGCAGGTATACTGCCTCAACGAGCCCGTCTTCCGAATATGCCATGGGCACAAGACCCGGTGCAAGGCACTTTACCGCCTGGTGGTGATAGCTGTTGACGCCAAGCTCCTCCTTCCCGAGCAGTTCATAAAGCGGGGATGCACGCTCTACCCTGACCCCGTGAATCGTCCGGTCATAGGGCGCAGTCATCTGATGATTTACGCTCTCCGGGCGCTCCGATGGCAGATCCTGATACAGCGAACCGCCGAGATACACATTGAGAAACTGTATTCCTCTGCAGATTCCCAAAACCGTCTTATCAGTTTCCAACGCGAGGTCAAGCAATATACGCTCCATATCATCGCGCTCATCGCAGATCTCGCCGCAGCGATCGGATACCGGCTCGCCATAGAGCAGCGGCGAAACGTCGTGCCCGCCGGTCAGAAGAACGCCGTCGAAACGTTCCATCAGCGCCCGCAGGACCTCCCTGTCAGTCGTCAACGGCATCATAACAGGGATGCCTCCCGCGGCCTCTATTCCCTTCATATAGCCCGGCAGCATCCAATATGAATTTCTTTTTCCATCGTACAACGGCACAACGCCGATCAATGGTTTTTTCATAGAGATCATCCTCCATAAAGCAAAACGGCACCTTCAAATACTGAAGGCGCCGTTGCCCTGCGGCCAGCCGCCGCATTTATATTTTTATTATATCCGCTTTCTTCGGTACAGTCAAGCCGTTTCCTGCGCCTCTATCTCCCGCTGTAGCTTTTTTGTCAGCTTTGCAAAAAAGCGCATATGACCTTTTTTTGAGAGCAGGTATCCATCCAGCCATTCGTATCTGTTCATCGCATTTACCTTAAATTACTTGATTTTTCTCACAGGATGGCGTATTACCGTTCTCCACCTCTCCGGCGGGACCTTACGCGCGTCGGAAAGATAGATCTCGTGGTGCAGCCGGTTGTCTGTGAAGTCGTTTTCATACCCGTTCTCCGCAAGGAATGCATCCATCAGCGCAATAGATGCAGGCTCGCCGTCAAAAGATCCGTTGTGCATAATCTGTACGCACAGTCCCTCCTCGACAGTCAGGAACTCAGCAGCGGTGCAGTCGAGATTTTTCTTCCGCGAGGCAGTTTCAACAGCCCAGTCAAAATCCTCCCGCGTTACAAAATCTGGAAGGCGGATCACAGATATCCAGCAAAACTCGTCTTTTCTCGTATAGTCTATGCCGTCCGTTCCATCCTGCCACCAGAAGCCCTCCAGCGGCGGCACTACGTAATCGAAATAGCCCTCGATACGCCGATCTCCAAGCTTGCTCATCTTCAGCGTATATGCAAGCGCATACAGCACGCCGATCGCTGCCTGATAGGCGCCGTTGCCATCGTTTGGGTCTCCCTTTCCGCGCACGGCGATATAGTTCATGGCAGGAACGCTGACTATCCCGGGCTTTGCCTTCGGCATATAAAATTCCTTGTATTCCTTCTTGAAATCAAATGCCATGCCGCGTCACTCCTATAATGCGTAATTTTTACTGCATTATATTATATAACCAACGGCAAATCAAGCCCGTACGTCATAACGCGCGTCATCACCGCAATCTGGAGAACAGCCCCTTCTTCTCATATGGTTCAGCTTTTACGGAAAGCACCGTATAGCCTGTTGCGTCTATGGTTTTTCTGAGTTCATCTTCCGGGAGCTCATTTTCGGATAGTATAACCGTCTCCCCCTTCGAATGTGAGGATGTGACTTTTTTGACTGTAAACGCGCGGCGCACGGCGTCGTTTATATGGCTCTCGCACATTCCGCACATCATGCCTTCAACTTTGAGAGTATATTTTTCCATTTATATTATCTCCTTTCAGACTGAAACAGTTAGTTTTCTCTAACCAGCAGTTCAAGAAACAGCCGCTAACGGACCACGGCTGCTTATTCCTATAAAAATTGTAGCATACGCTTCTGAATAAATCAACGGCATTTTATCACCCGACGCTCTCTGCCGGCTGTCATAGACAGTGATAAATATGGAAATTATGCTCATACTAACGGCGAGGTGATTTTTATGTCAAAAGCAAGCGTCTATTATAATCTTGGCGATATAAACGGCAAGCATGGCGTAAAAGCGATCAAACAGGAACTGGACGCCCTGCCTGGTGTGATATCGGTCAGCGTCAACGGCAGTACCAATCGTGTCGCCGTGGATTTCGATACCTCAGGCGTCCAAAGCGACAGAATCGGAAAGCAGCTTGAAAAAATGGGTTATAAGATCCTCGATACCAAAACCGAAGACCACATCATGTAGGGGGGCAGACAAATGTCGAAGAAACGCCAGGAGAAAGCACAGGAAAAAACAGGCGATAATGAACAGCTGAAAAATCAGAATCCAAATCAACAGCACAATACTAAAAAAGTGGCGCTTGGCCCCAATACCAAAAGATAGGAGCGGTAACTATGCCGAAGGACAGTCAGCCTGACCCCAAGGGAGTCAGAAACAAAAAGGCAAACGGGCAGACTCCCCTGACCCGCGAAAATCAGAATCAAAACAGGAACGCCAAAAAGAAGTCTATCCAGAATAACGATGTTTAAGTGTGAGGGCTGCAGGGCAAAACCGCAGCCCTCTTTTGCATCTGCATCGATAATGAAATTTCAACCCGGGTGAGTTATAATGAGATATTATCACGGCAAAGACAAAAAGGGGCCATATTTCGAAGGGTGGTACCTGAAGCTCCAGACAAATGAGGGCGGCGCCATTGCGCTGATCCCTGCCATCCATATCGACAGTTCCGGAAGGCACAGCGCCTCTCTTCAGGTCATTACGGATGACAAAACATGGTATCTGGAATATCCGGCCGCGGAATTCGACGCCTCCGAAAAAGATTTTCAGATAAAGATGGGGCAGAACTTTTTCAGTCGTGAAGAAGTACTGCTCAATATTGAACAAAACGGCCTTTCGCTTCACGGCGCTCTGCGCTGCGGACCGTTCACCTGCCTCAGATCCGACATAATGGGCCCGTTCCGGTACCTGTCGGAAATGGAGTGTTCCCACGGGGTCATCAGTATGGGACACCTGCTGGAGGGAACGCTGGAGCTTAACGGAAGCATTATAGACTTTTCAGACGGCATAGGATATATCGAGACCGACCGCGGCTGCTCTTTCCCCAGCTCCTATCTTTGGACCCAGTGCTCCTGGCGCGAGCCGCAACGCGGCAGCCTTATGCTCTCGATCGCCACTATTCCCCTGCCGCTGGGAAGCTTCACCGGCTGCATCTGTTCTGTGTTTGACAACGGGCGGGAATACCGTCTGGCCACCTATCGGGGCGTACGTATAGAACAGTGGTCCCATAACGGCGCTGTTATCCGACAGGGAAAACACCGCCTGGCCGTGGAGCTGCTTGAAGGCCGCGGACAACCCTTAAGGGCCCCCGTGCAGGGAAATATGGGCCGCACCATACATGAAAGCCTCTGCGCCAAATTGAGATACCGTTTTTGGTACGGAGACGAGCTTCTGTTTGAACACACAGACCACCGGGCCAGCTTTGAATATGCTAATGAAAGGAATCATAATGCCAAATCAACTGCAACATGAAAAATCACCCTATCTGCTCCAGCACGCGGAGAACCCCGTGGACTGGCGGCCATGGAGCGCCGGAGCTTTCGAAGAAGCACGGAGGATAGACCGGCCCATCTTCCTGAGCATCGGATACTCCACTTGTCACTGGTGCCACGTTATGGCCCACGAATCCTTCGAGGATAAAACTGTAGCGGCCGAACTCAACCGTTCGTTTATCCCTATAAAAGTGGATCGCGAGGAACGCCCCGATGTGGACTCCGTTTATATGGCCGCCTGTATCGCGATGAACGGTTCTGGCGGCTGGCCCCTCACAGTGCTTTTAACCCCGGAACAAAAGCCCTTTTGGGCGGGGACCTATCTGCCCAAACAGCAGCTGTTGTCACTGCTGGAGCAGGCGGCACATCTCTGGCAGGAAAGCCGCGGGGAGCTTATTGCTATCGGAAACACGCTGACCGAGCATCTCCGCAAGACGGAAAAGAACGCAGCCGGCCAGCCCGGCCGGGAGCTTGTCGAGGCGGGCTTTTCCCTGTTCGACCGGAGCTTTGACAAGCATTGGGGCGGCTTCGGCAGCGCACCAAAATTTCCAACCGCGCACAATCTGCTTTTCCTTCTGCGTTATGCCGGTTTGACCGGCTCAACGCGCGCACTGGAGATGGCGGAGCAAACGCTGGAGCATATGTATCGCGGCGGTCTTTTTGACCACGTTGGCGGAGGCTTTTCCCGGTACTCCACCGACCGTCAGTGGCTGGTGCCGCATTTCGAGAAAATGCTTTATGACAACGCACTGCTGGCCCTCGCCTACACGGAAGCCTATCAGCAGACACGACGAGGCTATTACAGGGATGTGGTCTGCCGCACTCTGGACTATGTTCTCGCAGAGCTGACGGACGAACAGGGCGGCTTCTATTGCGGACAGGACGCAGACAGCGACGGCGTGGAGGGAAAATACTATGTTTTCTCGCCAGGAGAGCTGCATGGGGTTTTGGGACGGGAAGCTGCGGAACGTTTCTGCAGCTGGTTCGGTATAACCAAATCCGGAAATTTTGAGGGAAAGAGCATCCCCAATCTTATCAGTACTCCGGACTGGGAACAGGCGCCGTGGGGAATGGAAGAACTTCGGATGAAGGTATCCGAATACCGAAAAGGCCGGACACATCTCCACCGCGACGATAAAGTTCTCACATCCTGGAACGGTCTCATGATAGCAGCCCTTGCCAGAGCGGGACTGGTTTTGAATAAACAGCGATATCTGGAGGCCGCGGAGCGGGCGTCAGATTTCATTCAAAAGAACCTCAGGGAAAATGACGGCCGCCTGCTGGCCCGCTGGCGCGACGGCGAGGCTGCCCATGAGGGCAAGCTTGAGGATTACGCCTTTTTCGCCTGGGGGCTGCTGGAGCTCTTCAGCGCCGGCTTTCACACTGAGCATCTGGAACAGGCACATTCTCTGGCAGAGCTGATGACGGAGCTGTTTTTTGACGAGGAACAGGGCGGCTTCTATTTCTATGCAAAGGATGCAGAGCAGCTCATAACCCGCACGAAGGAGGTCTACGACGGCGCTATGCCCTCGGGCAACGCCGCAGCTGCGCTGGTGCTTTCCAGACTGGCGCGCCTGACCGGAGAGGGCCGATGGCGGGAATATGCCGACAAGCAGCTTTCCTATCTGGCCGGGGCCATCAGCAGCTACCCGTCAGGACACAGCTTCACGCTCCTCATGCTGCTCGAAGAGCTGTGGCCGTCAGCGGAACTTATCTGCACTGCCGAAAGGATCCCGGAAGAGCTAATGAGGTTTCTAAGGGAAGAGCCTCGCACCGGGCTCACCGTCCTGGTGAAAACCCCGGCTGACGAATCACGCCTGGCAGCGTTGGCCCCCTTCACCGCGGAATATCCCGTTCCGTCCGTCGGTGCACGATACTACCTGTGCCGTGGAAATACCTGCGCAGCGCCTGTGGACAGCATAGAAGAGCTGAAAAAGTTGATATGACAAAAAACTGAGCCGGTAGACTGTGAGGTATTCCCCAGACTGCCGGTCCACTTATACACCATATTACCTTTTGTGCTGACATCGGTTCATTTGTCAAACCACTCGTCAATTTCACAGAAAATAGAAATAGAATAAGGCTCCACAGATTTTTACACCTGCGGAGCCTTATTTACTATATTCCTTCCCGCTTAAAGCTCAGGCTCTTTTGAAATTCCATCGGTGATCTGCATGTGAAAAACTCTGCCGTTTTGCATAAAAACAGTTTCACCTGCTCTACAGCCAGGGTTTTATCTATCTTTCTTATCTGGTATGAAAGTCAAAACCAATCCTGCAATGCCTACTACAGCAAATACAGCAGACCAACGAAAACTCAAATCAAAGAAAGATGCATTTCCAAAACCAATCATAAATAAAATACTTGCCAAGATTAGTGCAATTCCATTTAATTGCCTTTTCAATGCGAGCGCCCCTCCAAATTTCTGTTTACTACTCTGATTGTATGATATCAAGTTTAGAAAAATATTACAAGAGGTTTATTGGGGCCGTGTTGTTCCTCTCCTCATTTTTATCCATGTTATCATTAATTTTTACCCATTTCAAGGATCGGTGAAACCGCCGAAGATTGTTCCATCAGCACAAAAGGTAATAGGGAGCACTTATATTTAAGTCTCTGTATTCAGCAGCAGCTGCCGGACAGTTTCCGCATAGTTCTCCGCTGTACGCCTGTCAAAGGGTATGACGCGGGACCACATTCTTAAGCCTTGATAATAATACAAAATCAGATCCGCCGCCCGCTCGGGATCTGTCCTTTTGAACTCATTTGTTTCCATACCATAATCGATAAGGCTTATCCAGCGCTTTTTTGCACTTTCATTTATGCGGATAAAAAGCTCGCCGTTGCCAAGGTTTGCATATTCGTATATGGCAAGGCTCAAGGATCGTTCCTTATCCATAATTTCACATGTTATCGCCTCGAGCATATCCTCCAAAATAGCTCTGGCGCTTTCATGTTCATCGATCCTGCCGGCTATCGTATATTCTTCGGACAGGATTTCGGAAAAGATCTCACCGGTTCCGGAGTAATACCGGTATAAACCTCCCCTGCTCAACCCCGTTTTTTCGCAGATATCTGTCATTGTCACTTCCTTGAAGCCTTTGCCGGCAAACAACTTGTACGCCTCGGACCGGATCTTTTCTCTGGTCCTGTTAGCTTTATCTCCCATATTTACAGCTCCGCCTCCCCGCGCAAGAGGGAATACATGCAATAGGAATGCACCTTTCCGTTTTTGTATACGCCATTCCTCATAGTGCCCTCATATGTGAAACCTGCCTTTTCCAATACGCCTCTCGAACTGGCGTTGTCCTCAAACGGTTCCGCAAATATGCGTATAATATCAAAAGCCGCAAACGCCTCTCTGCAAATCATCCGCACCGCCTGGGAGGTTATTCCCCGCCGCCAGTGATCCTCTGAAAGCCAATATCCTAATTCGCCCGATTTCTCGTACACATCGCTTTTAACAAATATTCCTATACTGCCGACAGCCTTTCCATCAACTATAATGGCACGGGTGATTTGATCGTTCCCCTCATTTGCAATACAGTCATTTACATACCATTTTGCATCATCCAGTGAATATGGAGTTGGAAACGTATTCCTCAGGTTTTCTGCTATTTTGGGATTATCGGCCGCCTTCGCGAGCGCTTCGACATCCTCTTTTTTCCATTCTCTCAATATAAATTCCATTTCTGTATCCCCCTCAAAAAGCGACATTAGTGTCCTTTTTAGATTTTACGACACTTGTGTCGCTTTGTCAATACACAGATAAAAATCGGGGCGGTGAAGTCTACGCCCCGCCGCCCCTGTAAAACTCATCTGTTTAATTTACACTACTCAAGCTCTTTACGGTGCTGTATATGAATCCCAACATGTCCAATACCCAAAATTGCGGACGCTATCAGCATCCAAATCACCTTGCCGTATATTCCAAGCAGTAAAAAGGCAACCACGGGCAATGTTACGCCCGCGACCGGAATCCCCAAAAAGCTGCTGTAAAAGTCTGTTAATTTACGTTCGCTGTGAAAATATCGTATCCACCACAGCTCATACATCACCATCAGCACAGCGGCTGCAATCAGCCACCAGGACCAAACTGACCATCCATGCAAGTTGAAATCATCAAACAGAAGCGCACACGCGCTGGTCAAAACTTCGCCTGTTCTCTCAAAAAGCCGAAGCACCATATTTTCATTTTCCGAGGTATATCCCTGCGGTGTTCTCTTCGCCCATATAAAATTCGGGATGAAAAGCAGCAAAAGGAAAAACAGGCCAACATAAGAAAAACCTAAATGTCCAACCATGTGCTATTACCCATTTCCGCAAGATTCACGATCACACTGACCTTACGCATAGCAGCTGTGATATTCTGCAAAGACGCGATGATTTTCATTTTACACACACCTCGGTTTCAGTTTAACGCAGTTGGGTACACCCCGCTTTTAATCAAACAAGTTCATCTGCATCTGCTCTTTCTCTTCAAACTCCCAGAGATAACTGAAGATCTGCTCATTGTCGTGCATGATCCCCATGGCCTCGCAGCGGCTGTGAAACAGCTCCATCAATTCACGGCTGTTGGGACTATCCAGCATATATGCATCGCCATAGCGGCGGATATATTTCTCCTTTAACCCCGGAAAGTGGCGGTCCAGTTGGTTGTAAAAATACTCCCGGTTCCCCTTCCGTAAAGACAGGCCGATGCCGAAATTAAGTACGCCGCGCACCTTCGCCTCTTCACAGTAGTCCAAAATTCCATTGATGTTTTCCGCCGTGTCGTTAATAAACGGCAGGACCGGACACAGCCAGACTACTGTTGTGATACCGGCGTCCCGCAGCGTTTTCAGCGCTTCAAATCGCTCCCATGTAGTGCTGACATTGGGTTCCAATATGCGGCAGAGGTCTTCGTCTGCCGTGGTCAGCGTCATCTGCACAACGCACTTGGTCCGCTCGTTAATTTTTACCAGGATATCCAAATCCTCAAGTACCCGCGCGGACTTTGTGGTGAAAGTCGCCGAAGCCATACCTCTCGATCAGCTTCAGCGCCTGTCTTGTATAGCGCAGTTCTTCCTCCAGCGGCATATATGGGTCGCTCATATAACCGGTGCCGATCATGCAGGGGCGGCGCTTGCGGCGAAGGACGTCCTCCAAAAGGACAAGCGCATTTTCCTTGACCTCTATATCCTCAAACGCATGGTCCATGTGGTAGCAGTCGCTGCGGGCATCGCAATATATGCATCCGTGCTGGCAGCCCCGATACAGGTTCATCCCGTTTTTTGCCGACAGTATTCCCTTGGCGGTCACATAGTGCATTCGGTCGCTCCCTCCCATGCCCCATTTGCATCAAGTATACCATGCCGCATTGGAAGTGTCACGATGAAGTTGACGGGGAGCGCAGAGCCGAGATTTGGTATAGTTCACGCACTAACCGGTTTTGTATTAATACATTAAGGATATATCTGCAGCTCAATTATGTTGAAAAGGCACAAAAATGATTGTGTATTCACGAGAATATATGTATAATATTCAAAGAAAGTAAGGCTTATATTAAATTTACAGAAAGGACTGCTTTATGAAAGAGACAACATACGATTTAAGGTTCGATCCCGGGGCCTATGTTACAAAAGAGATCGTAGTCAATGGTACAAAAATCACATACAGGTCATATGAAAACATTATATATGTCAGACACCCGGTCGACTTGACATTCCATAGTATGAATATCTATGTTCCGGAATCTGCAATTGGGCGGACAGATGTTCCTATCTTCTTCCGCAATTATGTTGGCGGCTATATGAGCACCCCGCCAATCGAACCCAATATCTCTCATCCTATTTTGGGTCCGGGCCTTGCCTATGCCCTTTACCGTGGATATGTAGCAGTTTCCCCCGGTACCAGAGGACGCGAGGATAAGGTCGGCGATATCTATACCGGAAAGGCGCCGGCAGACATCGTGGATCTGAAGGCGGCAGTCAGATATCTTCGCTACAACTCGGACGTGATACCTGGAAACACGGAACGGATCTATTCTGATGGCAGCAGTGCAGGAGGCGCAATGTCCGCCCTGCTGGGGGTTACAGGAAATAACCCGGATTATGAACCCTACCTTCAGGAGCTCGGCGCAGCAGAGGAGAGGGACGATGTTTACGCTTCCGTATGCTTTTGCCCTATTATTGATCTGGAGCATTCAAACGGTGCATACGAGTGGCTGTTTGGGCAGGTCACAAAATTCGATACGGTGAAGCCAAGACCGTCCGATGGCGAATTGATCTTCGATAGAATACACGTTGAAATGGATGATCAAACGATAGAATTGTCAAAACGGCTGTCCAAACTGTTCTGTGACTACATTAACGGTCTCAGACTGCGTCATCCGGAAACCAGAGAATTATTGACTCTGGAGAATGATGGAGAGGATGGCAGTTACCTGGATTACATGCTCCAAGAACTTGGCCGGTCCGCCAGCGAATACCTTGCCGGGCAGCAACCCGAAGACCGGGAAAAATATGTCAAAGAGCATGCGTGGCTTGATTATGATCCTGCAACCGGAAACGCCTCGATCCCCAAGGAAAAATTCAGAGAATATATACAGTCGGTATCCCGGATGAAACCCTGTCCTGCCTTTGACGGACTCGAGTGTGAAATTACCGAAAACAGCTTGTTTGGAACGAAAACTGTGCCGTCAAACCATTTTGACGATATGCTGGAAACCGCCACTGGCAACACCGGGCGCTATCTGGTTCCGGATCAGATACGGCATAACATTAAATTGATGAACCCAATGGCCCATATCAACGAAAGCAAAAACAGTGTTGCTAAATATTTCTATATTCGTGTCGGATCGTTGGATTGCGACCATTCCTATACAGCATCGATGAATCTTTCGCTTGCGCTGAAAAATTCCGGCAAGTGCCAGGACGTCAATTATAAACTCGCATGGCTGTACCGGCACGATGGCGATTATTGCATGGATGAGTTGTTTGACTGGTTTGAACAGATAAAATAAAAAGACAGACAAGCCCTCAATCGCCCTGTTTTCCGTATTTATCGCTGGTCCTCCGGGCACCGGTAACGTGGTTTACCAAGGCTGATCTTTCCATACTCGATCGTCCGGGTGGGACAGCCACAGATGCAAGCCATGCAGTGGGTACAGTTTCCGCCCCAAACCGGTCTTCCCTTTTCAAGACGGATGTTGCACAGTGGGCATAGCTCTGC
>CAZIHY010000067.1:0-11183 GCA_964539115.1 uncultured Oscillospiraceae bacterium | reverse complement strand
CCGTCGATCGCCGTTGAGTGTATGTCACCTCCGATGACCTGATAGTTGTAGATATACAGCGTTGCGTTTACCTCGCAGTCGGCGTTTTCATAATTTGTTACTCTGTATGTATATTGGTCAACTGTCAATCCCGCGTATTCCGTTAGGTCAAAGCCTGACGCCATCTGCATCTCGTTATATTCCTTTAGAATGTCACTGAATTCTTTTGGTATAAGAATGCTTTTGACATCGACCGGTTCTGATTCGACTTCCCAGCCGCAGTCAGCAAGATATGCTACTCGACCTTCATTTGTTTTCAGATTGCTGCCGAAATCAAAAATACTGTGATTGCTGTTGTTTTTTCCGTTTGCAGCTATTAGTATAATCGCCAGTAAGATGACAGCGGCTAATATAACGCCGATAACCGCAGTCTTTCTGTTGAACTTGATAGTCTTGACGAACATAGACATCCCTCCTTGAGACAAGGTATTCAAATCAGGCCGCGGTTATGATATAATTATGTTGAGGTGAGCGTTTTGTCTGTAAGGCTCGACAGATTTCTCGCGGACTGCGGAAAAGCAACAAGAAGCGAGGCCAGAAATTTAATTAAAAGCGGAAGAGTATGTGTGAATGGCTTTATTGTTACACAGCCGGAAACTAAAATCGACGAGAATTCGCTCGTGGAGTTGGACGGCGCAGCCGTCGGCGGAACTAAATTTATCTATATTATGATGAATAAGCCGGAGGGAGTACTTAGTGCGACCGGGGACCGAAGTCAGCGGACAGTTATAGATTTACTTTCCGATGAGATCAGGGGCAGAGGGCTGTTTCCCGTTGGACGTTTGGACAAAGATACGACAGGGCTGCTGATCCTGACAAATGACGGTGAGTTTGCACATAGAGTCATTTCACCCAAAAAGCATGTGAAAAAACGTTATCTTGCGGAGACAGAGGGGACCCCGACACAAGAAGATGCTCAGAGATTTGAGAAAGGTGTAACGCTTGCTGACGGAACCGTGTGCTTGCCGGCATCACTGGATATTCTGGGTGAAAATTTATGCATTGTTACTGTTGAAGAAGGCAAGTACCACCAGGTAAAACGAATGCTGGCGTCCTGTGGCAAGCCGGTAAAAAAACTTCACAGATTGGCTGTCGGAGGATTGGAATTAGACGAGAACCTTGTCAAATCATCGTATAGGGAGCTTACAGAAAAGGAGCTGAACAGCATATTTTCTTAAACAGCAAATGTCAAATGGGCATATTTACTAAAGTCTTTGGCGGAGCTTTGTTGATTAAATCAGATTTACACTTCTTACCTAATGTGATATTATACTAGCATATTCGGACTTTAAATTTCTGAATAAAGTATTGCTTTTGGGGGTATATCATGTCTAGTGTCACTCTGAAGAACGTCTACAAGAAATATGCAGGCGGTGTTGTGGCTGTTTCTGACTTCAATTTGGAGATTGAGGATAAGGAGTTTATAATTCTGGTCGGTCCTTCCGGATGCGGCAAGTCCACCACTTTGCGTATGATAGCAGGACTTGAGGAGATCAGCGAAGGCGAGCTTTATATCGACGGCAAACTCGTCAACGACGTCCCCCCGAAGGAAAGAGATATAGCAATGGTTTTCCAGAACTATGCGCTGTATCCGCATATGACCGTTTTTGAAAACATGTCTTTCGGTCTGAAGATCCGTAAGATGCCCAAGGACGAGATCAAGCGCCGCGTTGACGAGGCTGCAAAGATCCTCGAGATTGAGCATCTGCTTGACCGTAAGCCTGCTGCGCTGTCCGGCGGACAGAGACAGCGTGTTGCTCTTGGCCGAGCCATCGTCCGCAACCCGAAGGTTTTCCTTCTGGATGAGCCTCTGTCGAACCTTGACGCTAAACTCCGTACTGCAATGCGCGCCGAGCTGACCAAGCTCCACACCCGTCTTGCAACTACCTTTATCTACGTTACACATGACCAGACCGAGGCCATGACAATGGGCACCCGTATCGTGGTTCTGAAGGATGGCATTATCCAGCAGGTTGCCGCTCCTCAGACGCTGTTTGAGAAGCCCGTTAACCTGTTCGTCGCAACCTTTATCGGTACGCCTCAGATGAACATTGTCGAGGCTGATCTGATCGATGAGGGTGGCCATACATGGTTGAGCTTTGGTCCCGAGGGCTGCGCAAAGATCGTTTTGCCTGATGATAAGGGAAGAAAGCCGGAGGTTCTTGCATATGCCGGCAAGAAGGTCCTGTTTGGTATTCGTCCTAATGACATCCACAATGATACTGAGCTCATCTCCGCAAATCCTGATAAGGTTATCGAGTGCGATCTCGACCTTACTGAGCTCCTGGGCGCTGAATCCAACCTCTATCTCAAGATAGGCGATGTTGATTTGACTGCCGTTGTTGAGACCCGCTCTACGAATGGAATGGGAGAGAGAGTTTCCGTTTACTTTGATACGGAACAGATCCATCTGTTCGATTGTGACACTGAAAAGACTATCAGTAACTGATAACTACTTATAATATTTGAAGAGGCCGATTTCTATCGGCCTCTTTTTTAGCTTTTATATGTGCAATAAATGCACAACAAATGCAATTTGCGAGCCAGAATTACAAATAGATAAGATTGTTTACAAAAATTCAACAAAAATATATTGAAAAAAAGCGACAGAGAGGTTATTATGTAAATTGAGTTTAAGCATATAATAGGATTTATGCTGAAATGGGAGGATAAAGTATGTCAAGCAGGATTTTTCAGAGCGTTATAGTTCAAATGAAAGATGCAACGGACAGATGCTTTGGTATTATAGACAACCAAAGTTTTGTTGTTGCGTGTAGTGAGTTGTCCATGATTGGTTCCCGTCTTGGCGATATTCAGAGCGTAATACCGGATAATCTTGAGCAGGATTTTATTTCCGGTGACTATACATTTAAGATCATCGGAGGAACGGAGTCTGGGTTTGATTATGCCGTATTTGTACAGGGGCAGGACTCCATTGCCCACTGTGTCTGCGTTCTTGCAGCCGTTGCGCTTGCCGAAGCGAAGGAAAATTATGAGGAGAAATATAATAAGTCGACATTTGTCAAGAACATAATCTCGGATAATATACTTCCGGGCGACGTTTATGTCAGGGCAAAGGAACTCCACTTCATAACGGATACTCCGCGCGGCGTATTCCTGATACGCCAGACAGAAAAGACAGACGTCGCTTGTGTTGAGGTCCTTCAAAACATGTTCCCCGACAGACAGAAGGATTTCATTATCAGTATAAGTGAGACTGATATAGTTCTTATAAAGGAGCTGCAGCCGAACTTTGAGCATAAGGACTTGGTTGCTGTTGCGTCGTCCATCGAAGAAACCCTCAGCAGCGAGCTGCTTATCAAGAGTGTGATCGGCATTGGCACTCCTGCGCGCCATCTGCGTGAGCTGGCTGTCCGCTATAAAGAGGCGCAGACGGCGATCGAAGTTGGAAAGGTCTTCGATACTGAAAAGAGCGTCATCAGTTATGAGAATCTCGGAATCGGCCGCATCATATATCAGCTGCCGACGACTTTGTGCGAAATGTTCCTGTCGGAGGTATTCAAGAAGAATCCTATTGAGTCCCTTGACCAGGAGACGCTTTACACGATCAATAAGTTCTTTGAAAATAATCTGAATGTATCCGAGACTTCACGCAAGTTGTTTGTACACAGAAATACTCTGGTGTACAGGCTCGAAAAGATCAAGAAGCTGACCGGGCTTGATTTGCGTGAATTTGACCATGCGATCGTTTTTAAGGTTGCCCTGATGGTCAAGAAGTATCTCAATTCACAGAATTCAAAGTACTGAAAGTACAGATTCCCAAATCCCTGGAGGTCCATGACTGATGGTCTACATGAAAAACGCAACAATGATCTATGAAAACAGCGGCGCAAAGGCTGTTGACGGAATAGATCTTTCAATTGATTCCGGAGAGTTTGTTTTTTTGGTTGGTCCTTCCGGAAGCGGAAAGACAACAATGATAAAGCTCATTACCGGCGAAGTCACTGCATGCGACGGTGAGGTTGAGGTTAACGGGTTTGACATGCGCCGTATCAAGCGCCGCAATCTGCCGAAGCTGCGCCGTACGCTCGGCGTTATATTCCAGGATTTCCGGCTCATCGACGATATGACGGTGTATGAAAATGTGGCGTTTGCAATGCGCGTAGTCGGAGCTTCCAATAAGGAGATCCGCCAGAGAGTCCCGCATGTTTTGGAGCTCGTCGGGCTTGAAGGGCGTGAAAAGCGTCTGCCTCAGGAGCTTTCGGGCGGAGAACAGCAGCGTGTCGCTGTCGCAAGAGCGCTTGTTAATAATCCGAGTCTTATCATTGCCGATGAGCCGACCGGAAACCTTGATCCGGTAAAGAGCTTGGATCTTATGCTCCTGCTCGAAAAGATAAACGAGTTGGGAACTACCGTTATGGTCGTAACGCATGAGAAGGAGCTTGTGAACTCCTTCTCAAAGCGCGTTGTTGCGATTAATGACGGTAAGATCATCAGTGATGGAATGGATGGATATTACAGCTATGAAATTGAATAAACTCGGATATTTGTTCAAGGAGGGGTTCAGGAGCATTTTTTCCCACGGATTTATGTCCTTTGCCTCCGTTACGATAATTATTGCCTGTCTTATAATCATGGGCAGCTTTTCGCTTGTGGCGGTCAATATCGACGCACTGATAGACACATTGGAGGATCAGAACCAGATGCTTGCTTTCGTCGACGAGAATTATGCGACAGAAGAAGCTGCCTTGCTTCAGCCTACTGTTGAAAGTGTCCCTAATGTTGCCTCATGCGAATTTGTAACGCGCGAGCAGGCCATGGCGCAGTGGGAAGATCAGTATGATAACCCGGAGCTGTTTCAGGATATCGAGGCGTCTGTTTTTAGAGATAGGTATATTATCTACCTTGATGATATTAGCCTTATGGAGCAGACTAAGACAGACCTCGAAAAGATAGAGGGCATAGTTAAGGTCAATGCTGAACTTGAGATAAGCAATGGCTTTGTCACGGTAAGAAATATTGTTTCCATTATTTCGATGGTTATAATTATTATTCTTGTAGTGATCTCCGTGTTTATTATGGCCAATACCGTCAAACTTACGACCTTTGGCCGGCGCGAAGAGATCGCTATTATGAAAATGGTCGGAGCGAGTAACGGATTTATACGGCTGCCCTTTGTGATCGAGGGCCTGACGCTCGGAATTTTGGGCGCTGTCATCGCATTCTTTGCCGAATGGGGACTTTATAATCTGGTTTGCAATAAAGTCATGACCGGTATCCTTGGTTCCTTTGTAAACGTTATTCCGTTTATGGACATGTTGTCTCCCGTTCTTGTTGTGTATCTCGCGATCGGCGGAGTTGTCGGAGCGTTTGGCGGAATAATCGCGATACGCAATTATCTCAAGGTCTGAGGTGAAAATTCTATGAAAGCGAGAAAGCGATTTATAACAATTGTCGCGGTCATTTTGGCCCTGCTGATACTGTTTTCGGTCGTGCTTTCTGCAATTGGCAGCCTCGCTTCTGCCATAAGCCAGTCGGATATAGATACGCTTCAGGAACAGAAAACGGCTCTTCAGGCTGAACAGGAATCACTCCGGTCTGAGATACTTGAGCTCCAGAACGAACAGGCCTCTGTCATTGAGCAAAAAGCTGCGCTTGATGAGCAGAACGAGCTTGCGCGCCAGGAGATCGAGCTCATAAACGAGCAGATAGATATATATGACCAGCTCATTGCAAATAAATCTGCTGAGCTGGAGGAGGCTGTTGCCGCGCAGGAAGAGCAGACCGAAAAGTACCGTGTCCGCATGCGGGCGATGGAAGAAGAAGGTACTATTTCATATATAGCGATCCTTTTTAAAGCGACAAGTTTTTCCGACCTTCTGTCCAGAATCGATATGGTGCGCGAGATCATGGAGAGGGACATCGAGCTCGAAACGCAGTTCATTGAAGCTAAAGAGTATGTAGCTGAGGTCAAAGCAGATTACGAGGCCACTCAGGTAGAGCAGGAAGGCGCAAAAGCGGAGCTGCTTGAGAGAAAGGCGGAGCTCGAAGAACAAATCGAGGCTGCATATGCGCTTATTGCGGAAATCGAGGGGGACATAGAATCCCATCAGGCCGAGTATCTGGCCAACGAAGAGGCGGAGAATCAGCTTGACGCTGAGATAAACAACCTTATAGCTCAACTGGAAGCCCAGCGGCTTGCAGAGGAGGCTAAAAAAAAGGAACAAGAGCAGCAGAACCAGCAGGGGCAACCCTCTGAAACCCAGAATGGGGATACAACGCCCAGCACGGAGACGCCTGCGGGGATGTTCATCTGGCCGACGACCGGATACACGGTATCCTCTAAATGGGGATACCGTATACATCCTATTTTTGGAACCCAGAAGTTTCACGCAGGCATTGACATCGCGGTTGGTTCAGGAGAGCCGATATATGCAGCTGCAAGCGGTACGATCGTTACGGCGGTTTATAGCTCGTCGTATGGCAATTACGTTATGATAGACCATGGCAACGGTTATTATACGCTATATGCGCATATGACGCAGTACATAGTTTCAAATGGACAAAGCGTATCTCAGGGCGATGTTATCGGATATGTTGGATCAACTGGTTGGTCTACAGGCCCGCATTTGCACTTTGAGGTCCGTGTAAACGGCAGTACGATAGATCCCGAAAGCTGCTATTAAGGAGGAAACCAATGAAGAAACGAAAGATATTATCCTCAATATTTGCGCTTATACTGGCAGTGGCGCTGATGGCCCCGGTAATGCTCACGCGTACTGAGGCTGTAAGCCAGTCGGATATTGACGCGCTGAAGGAGGAAAAGGAGGCTCTCAACTCTGAGAAGGAGGAGCTGCAGAACACCATTGCCTCTCTTGAAGGCGAGCATGCCTCTGTCGTAGAGCAAAAGGCGGCTTTGGACCAACAGAATGAGTTGGCCCGTCAGGAAATAGAGCTTATAAACGAACAAATTGATATATATGATCAGATAATTGCCAATAAGCAGCAGGAACTTGAAGCTGCAGAAGCGGAAGAGGCAGAGCAGATGGAAAGTCTCCGCACCCGCATGCGCGCTATGGAAGAGCAGGGGGCCGTTTCATATCTGGCGATCCTTTTTGAGGCTTCCAGCTTTTCAGATCTTCTTTCCAGGATAGACATGATTCGCGAGATCATGGAGCGTGATAATGAGATCGAGGCAAACTGTATTGAAGCCAAAGAGCATGTCGCGGAGGCAAAAGCCGATTATGAGGCTACTCTTGCTGAGCAGGAGATCGTAAAGGCCGAGCTCCTTGAAAAGAAGGCCCAGCTCGAGGAGGATATTGAAGCTGCCTGCCAGCTCATCCTCGACCTTGAGGACGATATAGAGGCCTATGAGGCATACTACGCTGAGAAGGAAGCCGCGGAAGCGGAAATCGACGCTGAGATACGCGAACTCCTTGCCGAACTGGAAGCTCAGCAGGCTGCAGCAGAAGCTGCGGGTCAGACCGGCAACATAACCGGAACCGGCACTTACATATGGCCTCTTCCCGGATACAGCCCCGGCTCCGCTTACGGATGGCGACTGCACCCAATCCTTGGCGTTATGAAGTTCCATGCTGGTGAGGATATAGGCGCGCCCAGCGGAACGCCCATTCTGGCGGCCGACAGCGGCGTTGCATATCCTGCGTATAACGCGGGCGGATACGGCTACTATGTCCTTATCGACCACGGTGACGGCCGCTCCACGCTTTATGGGCATATGACAAGCTATTGCGTCAGTTATGGCCAGACTGTCAATCAGGGCGATGTGATCGGATATGTTGGTTCTACCGGTATGTCCACGGGGCCGCATCTGCACTTTGAGGTTCGTGTTAACGGCAATACTACAGACCCTAAGAGCTATTTCAATTTTTAATAGCATAATTGGCATTTTTGCCGATAATAATAACCGGACGGCTTTAATGGCTGTCCGGTTATTAAGCAGTATTCTTATATCGATATCTCCGGAGGAGCTATATGGAGAAAAAGTATAGATTTTCTACCTTGATAATTGCATGTGTTGTTTGCCTGCTTATTGGCGCACTGATCCTGTTTGGAGTGATGGTGATAATTGCAGGAGGGTGGGACAACTTGGCCTATGCCGGAAAATATGTCGTTGTTGCTGGAATAATCGAGAACCAATATATAGGTGACAGCGATCCTGAAGATGTCTGTGATGCTGCGATTTCCGGAATGATCGCATCGACAGGCGATAAATGGAGCTATTATATGACGGCCGAAGAGTATGAGAGTTATAAGGAGTATGTCGCAAACGCGTATACGGGCGTTGGGATTACCATAAGTCCGGATGAGAATACCGGCGGACTAAAAATAGTCTCGGTGACAGAGGGCTCTCCGGCTGAGGTAAGCGGAATTGTTTCCGGGGATATACTGGTTGCCATAGACGGGGCGGAACTCACTGGTATGACGACTTCAGAGGTGAAATCTGTTATCCAGAGCAAAAATGGTCAGGAAATGATTTTTACGGTCGTGCATGCCGATGGCAGCCAGTCTGAAATACCCATAACAAGCGGTGAAATAAAGGTACAGGCCGTAACATATGAAATGCTTGACGGTGATATTGGTTATATCCGCATCGTTAACTTTGAGGTTGGCAGCGCGGACGGGGCGATTGATGCTGTTGAGGCTCTTACGGAGGCGGGGGCAAAATCCCTCATATTCGATGTGCGGTCAAATCCCGGCGGACGTGTGAGTGAACTTACCGAACTGCTGGACTATCTGCTGCCGAAAGGAGACATCTTTGTAAGCGTCAATAAAGCGGGCGAGGAAACGGTTACCACTTCTGACAGCAGCTGCGTTGAGATCCCGATGGCTGTGCTTGTGAATGCAGACAGCTACTCTGCCGCGGAGCTTTTTGCTGCGACCCTCAGTGAATACGGCTGGGCCGCAACAGTTGGCGAGGCGACAACGGGCAAGGGAAGAAGCCAGATAACCATCTCTCTTGCCGATGGCAGCGCTGTGCATATTTCAACAAACGCATATCTCACACCCAACAGGGTGGACCTCTCAGAGGTCGGAGGTATAGTTCCTGACTATGAAGTGGCGCTTTCGACTGAAGGTGACACGCAGCTGGAAACAGCGATTAAAATCCTGTCTTGACAGGGTGGACATTTGAATCTATAATACCAAATTGTAAATTTCTTTACTATATGTATAAAGGGTGACTGCAATGGCTAACGAGCAAAGGTATAAAATGAGTCAGGAGCGCCTTGACGCGCTCAAGGAAGAACTGAACTATCTCCAGACTGTCAGAGAAAAAGAAGTCTCTGAGCTCATTAAGGAGGCGCGCAGCTTTGGCGACCTCTCGGAGAACAGCGAATATGACGAGGCAAAAACCGAACAGGGAAAACTTTATTCTAAAATAGCCGAACTGCAGAACCTTATCGAGAATGCAGAAGTCATTGAGCGCGTTATCGTTGAAGGAACTGTCGTTATCGGCAGCGTAGTCAAAGTCGTTGACGTGCAAGAGGGATTTGAGGAGGAATATACGATCGTCGGGTCGCAGGAGGCCGATCCTATGCAGGGGCGCATTTCTGACGATTCGCCGTTTGGCCGCGGACTTATGGGGCACAGGGTCGACGATATTGTGACTGTTGACGCCCCTGCGGGAGAACTGCAGTTCCGCATCATATCCATTGAAAACAATTGACGAGGAAACCGCATATGAGCGAGATAAAGAAAGAAAATGCAAATGAACAGCAGGATCTGTCCGAGCTTCTCCAGATCCGCCGCGACAAGCTTAAGGCGCTTCAGGATGAGGGGCGTGATCCCTTTCAGAAGACAAAGTATGTCAGAAGTGCTTGGTCTGCGGAGATAAAGGCTGACTATGACAACTTTGTGCTGAAAAACGTATCAGTTGCCGGGCGTATTATGTCCAAGCGTGGCATGGGAAAAGCTATATTCTGCCATATCAAGGACGACAAGGGGCAGATACAGCTCTACATCCGTTCTGATTCTGTTTCAGAGCAGGAATTTGCGGATTTCCGTAAGTATGATATTGGAGATATTATCGGCGTTTCAGGCTATGTATTCAAGACAAAGACGGAGGAGATCTCCGTTCATGTCGAAAGGGTCGAGCTGCTCAGCAAATCTCTGCGCCCGCTGCCTGAGAAGTTTCATGGTATGACCAACACTGAACTGAAATACCGCCAGCGCTATGTTGATCTTATAATGAGTGACGAGAGCAGGCGCAATTTTGAGATTCGGTCTAAGTTCATAAGCTATGTTCGCCGCTACCTTGAGGGTCGCGGTTATATGGAGGTTGAGACTCCGGTTCTCAACACTATCTCCGGTGGTGCGACTGCCAGGCCCTTTATAACCCACCATAATACTCTGGATATAGATATGTACCTGCGCATCGCGACTGAGCTTAATCTAAAGCGCCTTATTGTCGGCGGTATCGAGCGCGTATACGAGGTTGGCCGTATCTTCCGCAATGAGGGAATGGACACTAAACATAATCCTGAGTTTACCACAGTCGAACTTTACGAGGCTTATGCCGACTTTAACGACATGATGGACCTGTTTGAGGAACTGCTCAGCGGCGCCGCGATGGAGATACTCGGGACCTATAACGTGGAGTGGCAGGGAGAGCAGATCGACCTTACCCCTGGCTGGCCGCGCCTTACAATGGCCGACGCTGTGAAGCAGTATCTGGGCGTTGACTTCATGGCTATAGAGTCTGATGAAGAGGCTGTAGCTGCGGCTAAGAGCCTTGGCGTCGATATGGACAAAGTTGAGCAGACTTGGGGACATGCTCTTTATGAGTGCTATGACCAGAAGGTCGAAAGCCAGATTATTCAGCCGACATTTATAACGATGCACCCGGTCGACGTCTCTCCGCTTGCAAAACGCAGCCCGAAAGATCCCCGGCTTACGGAGCGCTTTGAGCTGTTTATCTGCCGCAGTGAGATGGGCAATGCCTTCTCTGAGCTTAACGACCCTATTGACCAGAGGCAGCGTTTCCAGAAGCAGGTCGAACTCCGTGCCAAAGGCGACGACGAGGCCGGCATGATGGACGAGGACTTTATAAACGCGCTGGAATATGGCATGCCCCCGACTGGAGGCCTCGGCATAGGTATCGACCGCTGCGTAATGATGCTTACAAATTCAACCTCGATAAGGGATGTTATTTTGTTCCCGAC
>CAZIHY010000066.1:8375-11209 GCA_964539115.1 uncultured Oscillospiraceae bacterium | reverse complement strand
GTCTCGCCCTGTGGGCCTGTCGCGCCCGTGTCGCCCTTTTCGCCCTGCGGACCGGGTTCACCCTGTGGCCCTGTCTCGCCCTGTGGCCCTGTCTCGCCCTGTGGGCCCGTGGCTCCGGTATCGCCTTTCTCGCCCTGCGGACCCGTCTCACCCTGTGGCCCTGTCTCGCCCTGTGGGCCCTGCGGACCGGTATTGCCCGTATCGCCTTTCTCACCCTTGTCGCCTTTCAGCGCGGCGAGCTGCTCCGCGGTAAAGTCGGAGTATTTGAAGTCGGCTCCCTGCTCGCCTCTTATGGAGGCGGTCGTGTAGCTGCTTCCGTCGGTAAATGTTATCGTCAGCGTGTAGTCGCTGTTCAGAACGGTTTCGAGAACGCCAACGCCCTTGTCGCCTTTGTCGCCCTTGTCGCCGGTATCGCCCTTGTCGCCCTTCTCACCGGTCGCGCCTGTCGCGCCTCTTATGGAGGATGATGTGAAGGACGTGCCGTCCGTGTATTTTATAGTCAGCGTGTAGTCGCTGTTCAGCGTCGTGGAAGCCACGCCGTTACCCGTGTCGCCCTTGTCGCCTTTCAGCGCGGCGAGCTGCTCCGGCGTGAAGTCGGAGTACTCAAAAGCGTCGCCCTGCGCGCCTCTTATGGAGGCGGTCGTGTATGAGCTTCCATCTGTAAATGTTATCGTAAGGGTATAGTCGTCGTTCAGAACGGTTTCGAGAATACCGTTTCCCGTGTCGCCCGTATCGCCCTTTTCGCCCTGCGGGCCCTGAACAAGTCTCGCCTCGCCCAGTTCGCCCGTCAAGCTTTCCCTGCTGCCGAGTTCAAATGTAAGAGTATCCATTTACAGAATCACCTCGCTTGTCGCGTCAACGACGACAACAACGCCTTTCTTCGTGACGCCTATAACGTCGCCGCCGGAGAATTTAACGCGCAGGTCAACATCAACCTGACTGTTCTCCGCCATTGCGAAGGTCTCGGCCTGTGTGAGCGGAAAATAGTACTTCCCGTCAAGATAACTTATCTCGCCCGGGTAAGTTTTTCTGACGTCCCCGACGTAGACCTCGATAACGGAGGCGTCCTCCGGCGCCACGCTCTCGCCCTCAAGCAGTATATCCAGCGGCACAGCGTAAGCGTCGCCCTGTTTGATTTTCAGTGACATATCGTTCTCCTTTATCTGACATATCCCGTACCGCGCGCGCGGATGTCCGCGGAAACCACCGTCGCCGTCGTATCCGCGGTATTGTTGGACAGGATAAGCTTATAATAAGTAAACTTTTTGGCTTTGAGCTTGATCCGGTTCATCCTCAGCACATCGGCGGCGTCGTCCGTGACGAATGAGTACTCCGCAAAATCGCTCTTCCGGTCTGTCTCCGCCGTGACTTTCAGATATCCGTTGTTCTCCGGCTTGATGCCCACCCAGAGCATTGCGGAGTATTTGCGCTTATAATCCGTGTCAAACGCCATGGAACCGGATTCCCAGAGCGCGTCAATGGGTTCGCCGTTGTCCGAACAGTAGTCCTCGGATACGTGTCTCAGGTACCCGTCCGCGGTGCCGAAGTACAGCTCGTCCTTGTAGTTTATAAGGCACTTCGCGCCAAAATCCGTGTATATGAACCATGCGTCCGCGTCAACATTGTTCACAAGCGCCGTCCCGTCCGAGCCTATAACATAGTACTCGTGGGCGTACTTGTCGTAAAACGTCTTTGCCGTTGACAGGTCAAACTGTCGGATAGTGCGGTCAACTCTCTGCGAAATGCGCTGCGCGTTCCTCTGGTCTCCCGTTATCGTGCCCGACGTGCTTGTGGATTTCCATTCTATAACGCTCCTGCCGTCAAGCGTCCTCGGCCGGTTGTCAACCAGTACGGCCTGACCGGGAGCGCAGTTGCCGATGCTTCTGTTGACGGGCGTGATATAAAAACCCGCCGTGACCTCTCCGGTCTCCAGCGTCAGTGTGTCGTAATAAATCGAGTATGTGCTGTCCAGCTTAAAAGCCATGAGCTTGTTATAGTGCCTTATCATGGAGGTTATCGGGGTGTTCGCGTCGCCGACCGCCGCCACATTCAGATCCGGGAAATAGTCCGCCCTCGGCTGACCGTTGCTGTCAAGGCCGGAGTATATGCACTGGTTCGTCCCGTCTCCGTACAGAAATACGCGGCTGTCCTGCGCGCCGTTGTAAAGCTCCGCATACCTCATGCCGCGCACCGTCGCGCTGTCGTTCTGCGGATATGTCCAGCCCACCTCAATGGTGTTTATGCCCGCCTCGGGGGCGCTGCTGAAAGTGATCGTCCCTTTGGTCAGATCGGCTGTCCAGCCCGACATGCTGCCGCCCGTCACAAGGTTTGTAACATAGTCAACCGATTTTATGCCGCTTTCCGGAAGCGTAAAAACGACCGACTCGCCGTCGGGGGAAAAGCGGCACCTTCTCAGTCCGTTGAGCTTGTTGACGCTCTCCAGCGTCGTCCCTCCGCCGCCGGGCGGCACAGCCGTTGTAACGAGCGGCCTGTATCCTGTGACGTCTTCAAGGTTCTCCCCGTCCCAGGCCTTATAATCCGTACCGTTAAGGAGATACAGTTTCTCTTCAAAGCCGAACATGGATGTGTCTGTGTCGGCGTTTAACGTCCCGCAGGCGGTCTTTGTCCACTTCCCGTCGGTGTAGTCGAGCTGCCACAGAACGCCGCCGCAGACGGCGCAGATGACCTCCGTTTTGTTCACAAACCCGCTCCATATCCCGCGCACGGCAGAGACCGTTTCGTTGCTCACGGAGTGCAGCGGATGAAAAAACCAGTTGTAGCGGCCTGAGCCAACGGTGAGCGGATAGCCGTACCATGCGTATTCGATGCTGTAA
>CAZIHY010000066.1:1291-8275 GCA_964539115.1 uncultured Oscillospiraceae bacterium | reverse complement strand
GCCGTAGCCGTACCCGATCGTTTGTCTGCTTCCGGCGTTGGAGAAAACCCCCGTGCTGGAATCAAAAGTATAGCTGGAATAGCCTGTATAAGCGGAGGTGTCGTTGATGTTGTATGAAACGGTAGTATGGGAGCCATCCGTATAGTAAGAGGTTGTTGTGGTCGTCAGTGCATAGTTGTATTCCTCCCATCTGTACCTGGGGGTAACGGCCACGGTTCTGCTGCCGTAGTACAGATACGGCTTCTCATCCACAAAAAGGAACCCGCCGACGTTCTGCGTTTTCCACCCGACGGTCTCGGAAAAGGCCCTTGCCTGTTCGGTCTCCGTCCCGCCGAGAACAATCTCGTTGTCTATGACGGAGAGTTCGGAAAACGTTGTAACGCTCTCGTCTCCGCCGCTTATTGACTTGCCGTTGCCGAGGTCCCACCAGTCGCCGCTGGCTATTACTTTAAGACTGCCTCTCGTGGCCGATCCGCCGTTGACGGCCACCTCTCCCCAGCCATCCAGGTACTCGACCCTGGTAAACTGATATACCGCGCCTTCGTGCTCGTAATAATAGCCCGAATAGTCCTCCGCGTTGGAGGCGGTAACGCTCACAGCCGTCCCCTCGACGGTCGGCGTGCCAACGCTGTCCGTGCCCACGCGCGGATACATGGCGAGCTCATAGTTGGGCACGCCGAACGTGAACAGGAGCTCGCTTTCCGTGTCGGTATCGACCTTTACGATGTAATCGGACATGAGCCCCGCGACGTTCATGCTGCCCGGCCTTTTCCTCAGCGCGCCGCCGGCTGTGACTTTGAAGTTTCTCATGGCCGCGGCTTCCCCGACCTTCAGCCTCGCGTCGCCCTCCGGCGCTTCGTTTACGCCGAGCCACTTTTTGATCTGGAATACTTTTTCATCGGTAGCCGTTGAAATCTTCGCCATGCTTTACCACCTTGAAAACTCGTTATAGGGGTATATCCCGCCGTATATGTCCTCGACCTGTCCCATGGCCGCGGGCTGTCTGGCGACGTACTGCGCGCGCATCTCCTCATACCGCTGCTCATAAAAGCTCGCGGCCGTGGGGTTCTCGTCAACAAGCAGATTTGCCGCCAGCCCATAGCCCATGGCGCCGAGCGCATAGGTCGTGTCCGCTCCGGTTATGTAATCGTCCAGCGTCTCCACGGGTACCCAGTTGTCCGTGTCGCCTGTCAGCATTTTCAGCTCGGCGATCATCATGTTGATAATAGCGGGAGTTCTGTATTCATATTCCTTTGTGTCAGTTGTCAGGGCCTCCCCGTTTGCGCTGAGCTCGTCCATAATACCCATCGCCTGACTGAAAACCTGCTCAACCGATGCGGCCATAAGTTACCCTCCTTTATAAAACTCGGGGAGGGGCATAGCCCCTCCCGTAAATCACGCAACTGTATAGGATGCGATGCCGGAATCTACATTGCCGCTGGCGGAGGCGTAGGCACGGATAACGGTGCCGGAGCTGAGGGTCAGCTTGGCGGAATACACGGAAGCGGTCGCGCTCGTTTTCGGGTTGCTGCCGTCTGTGGTATATTTGATGACCGCGCCGGAAGTCGTGGACGCAATGGTAACGCTGCCGGAGGCCTCGGTGATGGTCGGGGTTTCGGTTGCGCCGCTCTGATAATATCCGAAAATGCCGTCGGCCTTGTTCGCCAGAACAAAGCTGTCAAAGCGGATAAGGCCCTGCATCAGCGAGCCCGCGACGTTCTCACTGTTGGTGATAACGCGCAGCATCTTTGTTTTCACGGGGTCGATGGAGGCGTTCTTGTACTTTATCATGAAGGTCATGCCCGCGGGAAGCAGGTCGTCGGGAACGGAAATAACGGGATAACCGTTCAGATTGCCGATCTGCCCGTTCACGATGGCCTTGGTGGTAAAGCTCTCGTTGTTGGAAAGTTCCTCGGAGAGTTTGAACTTGATAGCCTCCGTCTCCTTGATAAACAGCGCCCTGTTCTTGCGCGGCACGCGCCTGTTGTTCAGCACGGAGTGAGCGGTGAGCATCGCGCTGATAATGGTGCTCCTGTCCAGAGCGGTCGCGTTAATGGTGTTGTTGCCCGCGCCGTTTGCCCATGCCGTGAAGCGGTCCTCGTCTATCATCGGTACAAACTGCTCGTCCCAGACCTGTTTCAGGAAGGCGTTGGCCTTTTTAACGAACATCTGATCCTTTACGTTGGTCTCGTCAAAGGACTCGTTAAAGCTCTTCTTCTTGGTCAGAACATAGGTGTTCAGCTCGTCGCCGACCTCGCGGATGGCGCCGAAGCGGGAAACGCCGGTCTCGGGCGTGAGCGTGTAGTCGTTGATCTGCGCCTGACCAAGAGTCCAGACCTTGACGGAGTTCACGCCGTCAAAGGAATAGTCGTTGCTTGTCCATTTGTCGGTATAGGAACCCTCGGTAAAGCGCTCGTCAAGCTTGGTTTCATATTTGGATGCAAGATTATAAACTGCCATATTAAATCTCCTTTAAGAAGTCATGTGCCGTCGTACCACAGCTTGTCGAAGTCATCCATCTCCGAACCTTCTCCGGCTGTGGAACGGCTGCCCGTTGTACGTGATTTGTTTTTGTTGTTCTGCTTTTCCGCCTCAAGCTCTTCTTTGAGCCGTGAGGCTTCATAAACGGCATAGGCCTCCGTCAGGGTTTTGCCGCTGGCGACTTCCTTCCAGACCTCCTGCGGTATGGTCTCCGCCTTCACGTCCGGAAAGGCCGCAACGAAGTTTTTAATATCCGTCTGCCGTCTGCCGTCCGCTTCGCTTTTCTGCGAGGCGCTTTTCTGCGTGTCCGCGAGTTTCTGTTCGCGCTCGGACAGGGCCTTCTCTCTGCGCTCCATCTTGACTGCCGCCAGAACGGAATCATAGTCCGAGCGGTCGGCCTTCGCCCTTGTTCCGGCGATCACGGAATCCATAAAGTCCTCAGCCGAGCAGCCGCTTTTCTCCGCCATGCTTCTGACAAATTCAAGAGCCTGCTCCGCCTCGGCGTTTTCAAGGCCGACTTTCTCGTCAAGTCTGCCCTTTATGCGGTCATAGTCCATACCCTTCTGGGCAAGAGCTATGACCTCATCGCGGTTTACCGTGCGCACCTCGTCGAGATGTTTCAGCGTGAAGCTCTGGTCGGCCTCCGCCGCTGCATTCGTTTCGGTCCCGCCGGTCTGTTCTGTTTTGTCCGTCTCAACAGTTTCCTGTTCCTCCGGCTGGTCTGCCGTCGGTTCGGTTTCGTCGGCAACGTCGGAAAGGTCGATGTCTCCCCAATCGTCGACAACTGTGTTCTCTCTGTACTCTTCCATCTTTTTCCTTTCTCGCCTGTGGTCGGGCGGTTTGGATTTTTATTCAAATAAAAGGCTGGTCTGCCTTTTAAGTCGGCACTTCGCCTGTCTCGTTAATTTTTCTCTGGAGCGCGGAATATCCGCCTCCCGTCGGGAGCTCCGGTTCCTGTCCGGTATCTACGATACCGCCGCCGGCGGCGCTCGCGGGGGCTGCGGCCTGACCGGCCTTGAGCTTTTCCAGAAGCTCCTGTCGTTTCATGATGTAGCCGTCGGGGACTCTCTCGAGATAATCGATAAGGCTTATCTTGTTCTGCTGCAGGAGGTTGTCGAGCGTGGACATGGACGCGATCTCGCTCCAGTACGAGGATGCGCCGACATCGAGCTTCATAGTGAAGTGGGCGTCTTTGAGTTTGCCGAAGTCGAACTCGACTACCATGGTATCGCCGGGGTTCATCCCTATAAACGCCATCATCCGGGGGTCAGCGTCTTTGGGGGTCTCCTGCTCAACGAGCCTGGTCCCGTAGTATTCGCGCATAAAGTCGATATAGATTTTTCCGAGTTCCTCCACGCTCTGGTAAAGGTTCTGCTTCGTGATTTCGCTCGGAACACTCGAGGCGCGCTGAAGAGCGATTATCGCGGATGTATTGTCCGGCCGGGTGTCGCCCATTGCCGCGCTTGTCGCTCCGAGGAAGGTCTGAGTCTGGTCAACGGCCAGTTGTATAAACTGCGAGATCTGCGGGCTTATCTGCGCCGGTTCGACTATCTTCGCGACGTTATTGACGTCGCCGCCGTTTACGCCTATGGCGCCGCCGACTCTATTGTCCCAGCTCTTGATTCTCGTCTTGTCATAAACCGTCTTGGGATATGCGGAACTCATGAGCGAGATCATGCTCATCGCCCAGGCTTTGTTTACAAATATCTGGTTCGGGATAAGCCCTGTTATAAGCGCCTGTCCGTGATAACAATTCTGTATGTAATCCCAGTTGAGCCATACAACGGGATACAACGTCAGTCCGAGATCCCACTCCCCGCGGATAACGGCTTTCTGAGTGCACTCATAGCCCCATACGTGCCCGGTCTTTTCATCTTTCCAGAGCTTCAGAAGAACCGTCACCTTGTCGTCGGTTCGGAAAGTGTCGTTCTCCTGACGCGCGGAATCGTCGGGCCTTATATCCCCGGTCGGGTTCCCGTCGCCTTTGGCGCGTGCCCTGACGCGCTCAACCATCTCCCGGGACTCGATTATTATATACGGCTGTCTCTGGACGCGCCGGTCGTTCGGGTTGCCGAAGAATACTCTGGTGTTTTCGATCAGCTCCGTGCAGACAGCGCCCCTGCTCTTCTGGCCCGTATCAACGTCCGGGTCCCAATAGGTATACAGGCAGCCGTCGCCGTCAACGGCGGCGTTTCGCAGAAACTCGCGCAGCAGGATTGTTATCCTGTTCTGCTCAAACAGGCTGTCAAACTCCCTGTTGACGATATCCGCCATGGTCTGAACGGCGTTTCTGTCGGTAGTAACGCCGAGCGGAGACGCCTGCATTTTCAGGTTGTCAGATGTGATGGAGGCAACCTGAAACAGCGTTACCCTTTTCAGGAAATTAAAAACGGGGGTTGGCAGCCCATTCGACTGCACGCCCTCCCACTGTTTGCCTATAAAGAAGTTCTCGTTTGCCTTGACCGTATCGTCCAGATTTATCTGGTTGTTAAAGGCAACGCCCTTCTCGTATTCCTTCCAGACGGAGTCCGGACACGGCTTCTTTTTGTTTTCCATCATTCAGCCCCCATCCTCCCGCCGTAGCCGAGGATATTGTTGATGCCCTGAGTGTACAGCGCGGCCTGTTTGTCCGCCGCCCTGTTCATCTCGGCCAGCTCTCCATTTGTGCGCTCTTCCTCCAGCCCGGCGCTTATCTCGTCCAGTTTGTTCTGCTGTTCCTCAAACGCCCTGCACATATTCGCAAAGTCGTCGTGCTCTCTGCGTGACAGCGTGTAAAGCTCTCTTTTCAGTTTCCGGTACCGGATGAACAGCCACAGGACGCCCACCAGCGCCAGGACTGCGGGAATTATAAATGTCTCCATATGTCCTCCTCAATAGCTCATATAGGATTCGCTTATCTGGCCGCCGGTCATAACCTCGTCGTAGTCCTCTGTGCCCTCGTCCTCAAACTCGTCGTGATCCTCGCTTTGCAGCTCGGTTATCATCTTTCTCGAGACACAGAAATAGCGGATGCCGTCCACCGAATGTGTGACGTCGTGAGGCTGCTTTGCGCAGTCGTTCGGGTTTTTCTCATCCGCCTGTATAGCCTGTATATCGTCTATCAGTTGTCTGCACGTGTTAAACACCATGAGTTCGGGTTTTCCGTCGGCCATGTTGCCGAGCATCTCCTTGACCTGAAGATGGCCCTGAACGCGGTTACTGTCCGCTCTCACAACCGGCACCCCGGCCAGCATGAATGTCTCCGCCGCCGTCTTGCCGGAGTCCCTGTTCCGGTTCCACATATCCGGAGGCGCAAACGTCATTGTTATGTTCTCGTTTTGCAGCGTGTGATTCAGTATCTCCTGCGCCGCGTCGCTCACAATAAGGTTGGGCGCGCAGTATTCCCTGTATACATAGCATCTTCCGTTCGGATCGATCGCTACCCAGTAACACGCAAACATGTCAAGGCCATAGTCGAATGACCTGTATCTCAGCCAGCCCGACGGGATACGGAACGGCTCGCAGACATGCCTTGTCTCCGAAAACTCCGGAAAGTATGTCCCGCTCAAAGCGTCCCAGTCACCGTATCGATGAGCCCGTCTCAAATGCTCAGGCAGCGCGCTGAGCTGCGCCTTATATGACTTGCCGCCCGCCGAGTTCAAAAGATGCGTGTTGTCGTCTACGGAGGCAAAAATAAAACTGTAATCATCCGGGTTCTCGTTCTCTTCCGGATTCTCACAGTCTGTCTTATAATCTCTGTCTATGAACAGTCTTTTCACCCACCGGTGCCCAATGCCGCCGGGGTTGCAGGTCAGATACATCCGCTTTGGTATCTCGTTGACGCCACGCAGACAGCCGCCCAGCGCGCGGAACTGCCGCTCCGTGAACTGCGTCGCCTCGTCGATGAATATCCAGTCGTATTCCTGGCCCTGATATTCCATCTCCGCCGCGTCGGACTGGAAGTGACCAAATTTTATAACGCTTCCATTGTAAAAGGTCATCTGCTTCAGCGCGCCGTTGTAGCTGGCATACTGCTGCGGTACCATCTTCAGTATCGGGTCTATGTGGTTTGCCTGAAGCTCAGGGTATATTCTTCTGACGATCAGTATCCTTATCCCCGGCCATTGCAGCGCTCCGCCAACAGCCTTTATTCTAACAGCATGAGTCTTGCCGCCGCCCCGCGCTCCGCCATACGCCGTGTAAAGGGTCCTCGCGGCATAAAACATCGCCTGCTTCGGATTCGCTTCTCCGAAATCAATAACCGTCTTTCTTACACTTTTATCCGCCGCTTTCCTTCTTGCCATATGTCACCCATTAAAAAATTGTGATCCTCTCCTGACTAAAGTCTCGAGTTCTAACGCACATCCTCAAAACCGGAACATACCCCGAAGAGATATGTCATTGGACAGATGCTTCGTCAGAATCCCCTCTTAACCGGTTTTATACCGCCTGAAAAATTTCAAAATCCGTTTTCGCATAACCCCTGCCCCCTTTTTCCGGTACCCCCCTCCCACAAAAAGAAAG
>CAZIHY010000066.1:0-1191 GCA_964539115.1 uncultured Oscillospiraceae bacterium | reverse complement strand
AAGTTCGTATATGGGAAGTAACTTACCAAAAAGAAAGTTTGTATCATATATATACTACGCCCCCGGTCGATGCCGCTCCCGTTTTTCCGCCGCCCCCCTGCCATTGGCATTGGGAATCGGCCTTCGCTTTGGGATGCGCCATTTGACATCTGCCCGCACGCAGCGCCGAGCGGCATAATTGCCCATGCAGCGCCGCAGCACCCCGCAGTCAGTCAATTGCATATTAATGCAGTCAACAGCGCCGATAATCGCATAATCTGCCAGAGTTATTAAACAAAATAACCATTTTGCTGTAATTGTGAAAAGTAAAAAACCAGTGTTTTCAATGCTTTGCGGGTTTTTGCATATATGCATTGCCCATAACCGCCGGATTGGGCAAAATGCCGTGAATATTAATTCACCATGGGTTTTGTATCTAAGGAGAGATATATATTTATATATATCTCTCCGTAAGATACAAAACTACGCATTTAATCAAATTACGCGCTTCTTCGGCCTGTCCGAACAGCGGCAAGCACAAGCTTAACCGAAGGGATTACCCTCAACGCCCTTGATAGACAGTTCTATCTTGACAGGCTCACTGGGAGAATTGGGTCTAACGCTCGCCTTATCGTCATAACCGCCGAGATGCAGCTGTTTGATTTGTGCCAGAGCCATTTTGTCAGTACGGTTACTGAGCTGCTCGCCGATACGGAGCGAGGCCCTCGCCAGCACTTCCAGGTGACTGTATTGTATAGTTTTATCTCCAATTTCATCCTTAACGTTTTGCCTTCCCTGAATAACGCTAAGGTACTTTTCAGAGGCCTTCATATAGTACCTGTACCTGGGCAGGGGCATATTGATATAATTGCAAAGGCCCGGCTCCGAGTAATATATACCTTTAGCGTCACACTCGGAAAAATACTGATTTATCAATACTTCCAGCTGTTTTGACGAGATGTTGAAATCGCATTTATCCACAGCCTGATTTCACCTCCTTTCGGTTAAGTTCCGGATCGTACATAAACCCCGTCTGCGCGTCACGGAGCTGTTAAACGCGAAAAAAAGCGGGTTCACCGACGACATCGGAAACACCGCTTTAATACAGACGTTTTTCAGTTAATTAAGAGTTTATTTGCTCCCCAGTGCCCATACCTTTATGATAGCATAATAACAGATATAAAAGGCTCTGTTAGCCCAACTTGCAAAAAA
>CAZIHY010000065.1:0-11381 GCA_964539115.1 uncultured Oscillospiraceae bacterium | reverse complement strand
AGGAGACATCAAGATGCTGTTTAGGAGCAAATGGGTCGAGTTCCGCAAGTACCATACCGAAGCCGAGGCGCAGGGGATCCAGGCACTGTTTGAACAAGAGGGCATACGCTACAAGCTCTCTGCCTTTACGCGCGAGAGCCGCATGCTGGGCTCCGTCATGCACAAGATGAACTCCCGCAGCCCGAACACCGCCATAACTACATCATACATGTCCGACCCCGGTCTTGACGTATACACCTTCGAGGTACACAGGGACGATCTGCAAAAAGCCCATAAGCTTGCCGGAGCGGGTTCAGCAGCCGGCAATTTCACCTCGCCGTACAAATATCTGCGAACCGAAGCAAAAGATAAAACAGGCCGCTGAAAAACATTCTTTAAGCACCGCATGTTCACGGTAAAATGGCCCCTGTTCGAAGAGCAAAACGAACAGTGGGCCATTTTCCGAACATTATTTATTTTACATTTCCCTTCGTCCCTCAAGAGCGCGCAGGAGCGTAGCGTCGTCGGCAAACTCAAGATTCGAGCCGACGGGTATTCCGTAAGCAAGGCGCGTCACCTTGACTTCAAAGGGCTTGAGCAGGCGTGAGATATACATCGCGGTCGTGTCACCCTCCGTGTCCGGGTTCGTCGCCATGATGACCTCCTCCACCCCGCCGGCGGCGACGCGGGAGACAAGCTCCGCAACGCGGATATCATCAGGTCCGATATGGCTCATCGGAGAGAGCACGCCGTGCAGGACATGGTAAACCCCGTCATACTCGCGGCTGCGTTCGATCGAGAGCACGTCGCGCGGCTCCGCGACGACACAGATTGTCGTCTTGTCGCGCTTTTCATTTGCGCAGATACTGCACAGCTCTACGTCCGTCAGGTTCTGGCAGACAGGACAGGTGTGAACATTCTTTTTCGCATCGAGTATCGCACCGGCAAATGCCTCAGCCTCGCCCTCCGGCAGGCTGAGAATATGAAAGGCCAGACGCTGCGCGCTCTTCCTGCCTATGCCCGGCAGAGACGCGAAGCGCTCAATTAACGTTTCAAGTGAAGCGGGGAAAAAAGTCATTTCGCGCTCCCCCTGATCGCGGCAATGGCCGCAGCCCTGTCCTTTTTCCCGAACACGGCGGAGCCCGCTACAAGCACGTTTGCACCCGCCTCCGTCACCAACGGAGCAGTCGACGGATCTATGCCGCCGTCCACCTCCAGCTCGCAGACGGGGTTTATCTCTCCCAGCGCATCACGCAGGGTTTTTATCTTTGTGAGCTGGTCGTGCATGAAGCTTTGTCCACCGAAACCGGGTTCAACAGTCATGACCAGCACCATGTCCACCATTCGCATGTACGGAGCAAGCGTGGACGCGGGACTCTTCGGCTTGAGCGCAAGCCCAACCTGTTTGCCTTCTTCGCGCACGAGCTCTATCGCCTCCAGGATATCCTGGGGCTGGTCAGCCTCGACATGGAAACAGACCATATCCGCCCCCGCGCGGCAGAACTCGCGAACATAGCGGTGCGGCCTGTCGATCATAAGATGCACGTCAAGAAACATGTCCGTAGCCTTGCGCAGGGATTTCACAACCGGTATCCCGATGGAAATATTCGGGACAAACAACCCATCCATGACGTCAACATGGAGCCAATCCGCTCCTCCGGCTTTGACTTCTTCAACATCCCGGCCGAGCATTGCAAAATCAGCGGAAAGTATGGACGGCGCAATCTTTAACATCACAAACTACCTCTCAATTATTTCTCGCTTTATTATACAACACGGCGTATCCGCGTGCAAGTGCGGTTTTTCTTGACGCAGAGCATATAATGGTTGTAATATTAATCTGAATATAACTTTGTTTCTTTGGAGGACAAGCCCTTGAAAAAGGTCAGAAAAAAACACTCCGTCATACCCGTTTATGTTGTCGCCGCGACCTGGCTCATACTGGCCTTTGTTCTGCCGATGTACAAGCTGTGGGCGCTGATCGTGTGCCTTGCCGCCAGCATTCTTACCGGCACCATCGCCACAAAGCTGTGTGCTCCCAAAACTGAAGAGGCTCCTGTCCAGGAAACTGCCGACGAAAAGGAACCAGAGGACCCATACACGGAGGAGATCCAGGCCATAATAGATGAGGGCGCGCTCGCTCAAAAGGAGATGGGCAGGCTCTACGCCTCAATCAACAACCGGGAGATACGCGTAAAAATCAACCAGCTAATGCAGATCTCCGACAAGATCGTCCTCGACGCAAAGCACGACCCCTCCGATGTTCCGCAGATCAAAAAATTTCTCAGCTACTATCTGCCTACGACGATCAAGCTGCTTAACGCCTATGACCGCATGGACGCCCAGGGCATCGAAGGCAGCAACATCTCCGGTACAAAGAAGAACATCGAGGAGATGCTTGACACCTCTATCGCCGCGTTTAAGAAACAGCTCGACTCTCTCTTTGCAAACCAGGCGCTCGATATAGACACCGATATTCAGGTCATGAACGCCATGCTGGCGCGGGAGGGTCTGGCCGACGACCCCAAAACCCGCTCACAGCCCGGAACGCCGAACACCGGCTATAACAGTCCATTTGGCAATGCAAGCCCCCTTGCCTCCGATAAATAAAATTCCAAACCACTCAGAAAGGATTAATCAATAATGAACGAAGAAAACGTCTCTCAGGCCGCAGCAGCCGAGCAGGTATATGTCCCCAAGCTCACTCTTGACCCCAACGCCGAGGAGCAGAAGGCTCCCGAAGCTCCTAAGCCCGCTCCCGGTCTTGCCGACGTCAGCAACACCGCCGACGAAATGAAGCTTGACATCGAGCGGCTCAGTCCGCAGGAGCAGGCAGCCGTACGCGAATTTGCAAAGCAGATCGACGTCACGGACACGAATCTTGTCCTCAATTACGGGGCGGCAGCACAGAAAAACATATCCGAATTTTCAGCACAGGCTCTCGACAAGGTCCGCACCAAAGACCTCGGAGAAGTCGGAAACATGCTCTCCAGTCTCGTACTCGAGCTCAAGGACCTGAACACCGAGGAACCGCAGAAGAAGGGTATTTTCGGCGTTTTTAAGAAAACCCAGAAAAACATAGCCGAGCTCAAGGCCCGTTATGACAAGGCGGAGGTAAACGTCGACAAGATCTCCGCTGCGCTCGACGAGCACTGGCGCATCCTCGCCAAAGACATCGCTACGATGGACAAGATGTACGAGATGAACCTCGCTTATTTCAAGGAGCTTTCGATGTATATCATCGCGGGTAAGCTGCGCGCTGCGGAACTGCGCGAAACTGAGCTGCCCAAGCTGCAGGAAAAGGCCCGTCAGAGCGGACTGCCTGAGGACGCACAGGCGGCAAATGACTTTGCCAACATGCTCGGCCGCTTTGAAAAACGTCTGCATGACCTTGAGCTCACAAGGATGATCTCCGTTCAGATGGCCCCTCAGATCCGCCTGATCCAGAATAACGACAGCCTCATGGCTGAAAAGATACAGACATCCATTGTCAATACCATCCCCCTGTGGAAATCCCAGATGGTACTGGCTCTGTCAATGCAGCACTCGCAGCAGGCAATGGAAGCCCAGCGCGAGGTCTCCAATGTCACAAATGAGCTCCTGCGCAAGAACGCCGAGGCTCTCAAGATGAACAGTATCGAGGTCGCACGCGAGTCAGAACGCGGTGTCGTCGACATCGAGACCCTGACGGAGACCAACCAGAAACTCATCGAGACTCTCGACGAGGTACGTCAGATCCAGGAGGAAGGCCGCAGCAAGCGCGCAGACGCCGAGGTCGAGCTCGGCCGCATCGAGGGCGAGCTGAAGCAGAAGCTGCTTGAAATGCGCGGCTGAGATACGCTCCTCATGCAGAGGTAAATCACAATGAACATTTTCTCCAAACGACCGGTCGCCATCCTGACCGCCGCCGTAATAATCGCAGGTTCAACGCTTTTCGGCGTACACCGCTCGCTCACTCCGCTGGTCAAGAATACCGCCAACAGCTTCTATGACGGCGTATACTCGGAGAGCGAAGGCTATACGACAAAGAGCATTTATTCGCAGTTGGATGCGCTGACGGACGCCGCCCTCGGCCTCGTCACAAAATGCGGATCCCTCTTTCCCGATGAAACGGACTCTTTGCGCTCGGCGCGAAGCTCGCTGCTCGACGCTATGGACTCACGCGACGTCTCCGACATGTACGACGCTTTTAAGGAGCTTTCGGAAAGCTACAGCACCCTGCGCGACGCGATCTCAGGCTCCGACATTGAAAGCGATTCTGCGGTCGTGGACTACATGTCCACCTTCACCGGCGCGCAGTCTGTAATCACAGCTTCCGGATATAACGCGGCCGTCCGTTCGCTCGAGAGCGAGACGCTGGATGTATTCCCCGCGAACGTATTCAGCGAACTGCTTGGCATAGACGCCCCCGAACTTTTTGAATAACCAAGGTGAAATAAAACAATGAAAAAAATCTTTGCAGCGTTCCTCCCCATGGTCATGGCGGTGCTGCTGTGTATGCCTGCGTTCGCGTTGGTCGAACAGGGCGAGGATATTTATGTCACGGACACCGCCGGGGTCCTCTCCGAATCGACCGAACAGATGGTCGTTGAAACGAATGAAAAGCTAATGGAGAATTGCTCCGGCGCTCAGATCGCCGTCGTTTTCGTTAAATACCTCGACGGTTATGGCGCCGACGAATACGCAAATCAGCTCTTTAATGACTGGGGCGTCGGCGACTCCAGCGAAAACAACGGCATGCTCCTGCTCGCCGCGACCGGTGAGGGCAAAGGGTGGCTGGCGACTGGAGCCGGAATAAACGGCAGCTTTACGGACTCCCTGGCTGGCGAATACCTGAACGATTACTTCTGGGATGATTTCGACCGCGGCAATTACGACACGGCAGTCGAGACCCTTGTAAATAGGCTTTATGACTGGTATATCGGTTATTACGGCGTTTCTGCCGGGGTCGGTTCCGCGCAGAGCCAACCCTCCGTTTATTCGCCATACACCACCCAGCCGACAAGGCACAGCCACTTTTCCGGCATAATCATAGCGATAGTTGTCATCGCGCTTATACTGGTGCTTTCCGCTTCCCTGCGCCGGGGACGCAGGTATTACCGCAATTACAGAAGCGGCGCGGTTTTTCCGTTCTTCTTCGGCGGCAGGCGCCGCTGGGGACCTCCTGTCAATCCACCGCGCCCGCACAATCCGCCTCATAACAATCCGCCTCATAACAATCCACCGCGCAACAACCCGCCGGGAGGGGTTCCGCGCAGCCGCAGCAGCTTCAACGGAGGCTTCGGCGGAGGACGTTCCGGCGAAGGCGGTGCCGGACGCTCCGGCGGCGGACGTTCCGGAGGCTTCGGCGGAGGACACTCCGGCGGCGGAGGCGCAGGACGTAGATAACCCATAAACACACTAAGGCAAGGGAAATTCCTTGCCTTATGCGTCTGTCGAAAAAGTGCTTGCACTTTTTCGAGAAGGCTGCGTATGCGCCGCAGCGCACTCGACTGGCGGCTCGCACGTTTGCGCACACGATAAGTATTTTCTGCCACGTACACGCCGCGGCAGAAATAAATCACACCTTTTTCGCGCCGGCGGGCGCGAACTCTGCGAGGCTTTTTCTGACAAGCTGATAAGGCAAGGGAAATCCCTTGCCTTATTTCGTATATTGGTTTATTATTAATATGGGAAAATACACTACAGGAGATGAAACCCATGTCCATCGAAAAGGGCCGTGCGTTCTTCCGTTCGCTCGGCATAGAGGACCGCGTTTTAGAGTTCGATGTCTCCAGCGCTACCGTCGACCTGGCGGCGATAGCAGTCGGAACGGAACCCGCGCGGATCTGCAAAACCCTCTCGTTCAAGGACGGCGAGGGCTGTCTTCTCGTCCTCGCGGCGGGAGACGCGCGCATTGACAACAAAAAGTTTAAACAGACCTTTGGCTTCAAGGCCAAAATGCTCTCGGCCGAGGAGGTCCTTGAGCTGGTCGGGCACCCTGTCGGCGGCGTTTGCCCCTTCGGAAGAAACGAAGGAGTTGACGTTTATCCCGACGTCAGCCTCCAGCGCTTCGACATCGTCTATCCCGCCGTCGGCAGCGCGAACAGCGCTATCCCCCTCAGCTGTGATGAGCTTTTCGAATATTCAGGGGCCGTAAAATGGGTCGACGTCTGTAAGCTTCCAGAGGATTAACTCTTACATACCATTCAATTTTGAAAGGAGAACACCCCATGAGCAAGAAGTACAGCCACCTTCTCTCCCCGGTTCGCATCGGCAACACGATCATCAAAAACCGCATGGCGTATTCAAACGCCTCCCCCCACTTCTTTCAAGGACCCGAAACCTACCCCGCCGAGGGCTATCGCAGCTTTCAGGCAAGGCTCGCGCGCAACGGCGCGGCGATCATCTCTCTTGCCGAGTGGGACGACTATCCCGATCAGCGCACCAGTCCCTCTGACGACGGCAAGCGTATGCAGGCCTTCGATCTGAACGATCCCAGTGTCCACAACTATATATCACAGCTCGCGGACGAAGTGCATTTTTACGGTTCCAAGCTGCTCGTCTGCGCACAGGTAGATATGCCTGCAGGCTATTCCCTTCGCGGAGGTATGATTTTCAATCCGGCAAGCGGCCCTTCGCCCGCTGAAATGCTCCCGCGTGAGCGCATACCCGAAGTAATGGACGGCTTTATTGAGAAGCTTCGACTCTATAAGCGCTGCGGCTACGACGGAATCACACTGCGCCTTGACCTGGAAATGCAGCCCGCTGAACACGAGCGCGACGATGACTACGGCGGAAACACCGTCACCGAGCGTATGCGCTTCTACATTGAGCTCATGCAGCGCGTGAAGCGGGAGTTCGGCAAAGGCTTTATCATCGAGGTCTGCTTTGCCGGCGAACAGCCGCTCGGCTATTCCGGAGGCAATCCCAATGGCTATGAGCTGAAGGACGCGGTCGATTTTGCGCTTGCACTCAACGGCGTCGCTGACATTCTTCATATCCGTGAAAGGGATATGGCCCGCGCTCATCCCATCAGCTATAACTTCACGAAAGGCGACCACCCGACCATCGCCTACTGCGAGGCCATGAAGAAGGCCGGCGTTACGGCCCTGTTGGCACCCAACGGCGGCTTCCAGGATCCCGAGGAGATGGAGAAATACATCGCCGAGGGCAAGTGCGATATGTACTACATGGCTCGTGCCTTTATCGCTGACTTCGATTACGTCAAAAAGATAGAGGCAGGACGCGGTGAGGACATTCGTCCCTGCCTCTGGTGCAACAAGTGCCACGGCACGATCAGGGAGAAGGATCCCTCCGCCTTCCTCTGCAACTGCTCTGTCAACCCGCTTATGGGCATTGACTACAAGCTGCCGCGCATGATTGACAGCAAGACCCAGCGCAAGCGCGTCGCGGTCATCGGCGGAGGCGTCGCCGGTATGCAGGCCGCGCTGACAGCTGCTGCCCGCGGGCACGGCGTAACGCTTTTTGAAAAGACTGACAAGCTTGGCGGTCAGCTCTTCCACGGCGATCATTTTGCTTTCAAGTGGCCCATCGCGGAATACCGTGACTGGCTCATCCGCGAGATTGAAAAGTCCGCGATAAAGGTCGTTCTCAACACCAAGCCCACACCGGAATACATCTCCGAGTTGGGTATCGACGCGGTCATAGCGGCGACCGGCGCAAAGCCTAATCTGCCCGGCTCTATCGAGGGACTGCGTGATGAGAACGGAAAGGCGCTTTACCCCACATGCCTGGATGTTATCGGTCACGAAGCCGAGCTTGGACACAGAGTCGTCATCGTCGGCGGCTCGGAGACAGGCGTTGAAACCGCTATGTACCTTGCCGACAACGGCCACGATGTCACAGTCCTCACACGTCAGTGTGAGCTGGCATATGACGCCTCCCATCTGCACTACATCACAATGTGCTACATAAAGCCCGAGGGCGGTTTCCTCAGCGCATGGGAGGTTTATGACAACATACACGGAATACTCAACGTCACTACAAAATCTGTCAAGGACAACACTGTCACCTATGTCGACACGGACGGCGCTGAACATACCATTTCTGCCGACAGCGTCGTCATCTGCGGCGGTATGAACCCCTGCATAGACGAGGCACTTTCCTATGCCCAGAGCGCTGCACGTTTCTATGCCGTCGGCGACTGCAACGGTGCGGGAAATATTCAGAAATGCACACGTGACGCATTCGGAAAGGCAATGATGATTTGATGCACAGCGAAGAGCGCCTCGGAACGCAGAAGCTCCCAAGCCTTCTGTTTTCCCTGGCGGTACCCTCAATTATAGCGCAGCTTGTCAACCTGCTTTATAACATCGTCGACAGGATGTACATAGGCCATATCGCCGGCTCCGGCGGCCTCGCGCTCACGGGGCTTGGCCTGTGCAGTCCTATCATCCTTGTCATATCCGCGTTCGCAGCCTTCGCCGGACAGGGCGGCGCTCCGCTTGCTACGATTGAGATGGGCAAAGGCGACAAAAAGGCTGCCGAACGCATCCTCGGCAACGCCATCGTTATGCTCCTTTTCTGCTCTGTTGTTCTGACTGTGCTGTTCTTGATCTTCAAGACGCCGCTGCTGTACCTCTTCGGCGCGAGCGAGGACACTATCGGATATGCGAACTCCTATATAACAATATATCTCTGCGGCACTCTGTTTGTTCAGGTCACATTGGGCATGAACCCCTTTATAACTTGCCAGGGACAATCGAAGATAGCGATGCTGTCCGTCCTGATCGGCGCCATTGCAAACACGATACTTGACCCCATTTTCATCTTCGCCTTTGGCATGGGCGTCAGAGGTGCGGCGCTTGCGACAGTTATCTCGCAGTTTTTCAGCGCGGTTTGGGTCACATCTTTTCTTCTCTCGAAGAAGAGCTCGCTTAAGATTTCCACCGAAATACTGCGTCCACGTCTTTCCGTTATCGGAAAAATCGCAGCACTCGGCATATCTCCGTTTATAATGCAATCCACTGAAAGTCTGGTTCAGATAGTCTTTCTCAGCGGGCTCAAAACATACGGAAACGACCTCTATGTCGGCTCGATGACGATACTCCAGAGCGTAATGCAGCTGTCAGTAGTGCCCGTACAGGGCTTCAATCAGGGCGTACAGCCTGTTATCAGCTATAATTACGGAGCCAGAAATTATGATAGGGTCCGTAAGTGCTTCCGCGCGATGCTCGCCATTTCGCTGGGGTACACCTGCCTGTTTTTTGCCTCGACCGCGATATTTCCAAGGGCGTTTGCCAGCATATTCACCGATAGTACGGAACTTATCACGATCGTAAAAAGCGTTCTTCCCATCTATCTGGGCGGAGTATGGCTGTTCGGCCTGCAAATGGCTGTTCAGTGCACCTTTGTCGGGCTCGGCCAGGCGAAGACCTCCGTGTTTATCGCCTGTCTGAGAAAGATCATACTGCTCACTCCACTGGCGCTCATCCTGCCGCGTTTCTTCGGCGTTATGGGTATCTACTGGGCGGAACCGATCAGCGATATAATCAGTGCGACCACTTCCGGTATACTGTATCTTATCCTCAGCCGCAAACTTCTCAACAAAACAGAGAATATTTAAGTTTAACCTGAAAAAAGTCAACCCTGTTCACAGAAAAAGGGAAACCGCGGGTCCGATCCCGCTGTTTCCCTTTTGTCTGTTTTATGCCAAGTAAACACTTTGTACCGTCTATCTGTCCTGCATATATGTTCCTGCAAGGTATTTGACCACTTCGCCGGCGATGATAAGTCCCACTACCGGGGGAACGAATGCATTGCTCCCCGGGATCTGCCTGCGCTGCGTGCATTTTCTGGCTGTCCCCGGAGGGCATACACAATTGGCACGGCAGCTTATCGCCAGATCCTCCACCGGCGTTATAGGCTTTTCTTTCGAATAAACGACTTTTAGCCGGGGGATCCCGCGCTTTTTCAATTCCCGGCGCATAACTCTGGCAAGCGGGCAGACGCTGGTCTCATAAATATCCGCTACCTCAAAAGCGGTGGGATCCAGCTTGTTGCCGGCGCCCATGGAACTGATAATAGGAGTACCGGCTTTCTGCGCCTGTTCAACCAACTCCAGCTTACCGGTCACTGTATCGATGGCGTCCACGACATAATCGTATTGCCTAAAATCAAATTGCCCCGCAGTCTCCGGAGTATAGAAGCACTTGTGTACTGTCACCTTGATATTTGGATCTATTTCCGCAACCCTTGCCTGGGCCACATCGACCTTATACTGCCCGACCGTCTTACGGGTAGCAAATATCTGGCGGTTTATGTTTGTAATACAGACACGGTCATCATCGACCAGAACCAGCTCGCCCACGCCGCTGCGGGCCAAAGCCTCCACGGTGTATCCGCCAACGCCGCCAATGCCAAAGACAGCAACACGGGAGTTGGCCAGACGCTCCATACCTTCTTTGCCCAGAAGCAGTTCCGTTCTTGAAAATTGGTTCAGCATACTCTCACTCCGATATTTCCTGCAATACTGTACGCTCCAAAGCGTGCCTTCCATGTAAAGTCAAAAGCTCCGGAACAATAAACATAGTAGTATTGTTGGTTATTTTAACATGAGTATTTTCCGCTGTCAACTTGGGTCGCTAAAATACTGCAAACCGTGCCAAGCACCAATAAGCTGGCCATAAAACAAAAGGAGGCTTCACAGCAAGGGATAGTCCCCTATGGTGCAAAGCCTCCGTTTTTTCAATCAGCAATACTAGTTATTTGATTCGGATCATTCGTTATCGCTGTGGCTCCTGATCACTTTACGGCTGCGAATCCCCTTTCCAGATCGGCGATGATGTCGTCGATGTGCTCAGTGCCGATGGACAGGCGGATAGTGTTCTGCCTGATGCCCTGGTCCTGCAGCTCCTCGTCAGTCAGCTGGCTGTGGGTGGTGGTAGCCGGGTGGATAACAAGACTCTTCACGTCGGCTACGTTGGCCAGCAGCGAGAATATCTCCAGGTTGTCTATAAACTTGAAGGCCTCCTCCTGGCCGCCCTTGATCTCAAAAGTGAAGATGGAAGCGCCGCCGTTGGGGAAGTATTTCTCATACAGGGCGTGGTCCGGATGGTCGGGCAGGGACGGATGGTTGACCTTCTCCACCTGGGGATGGTTCACCAGGTATTCCACGACCTTCTTGGTGTTCTCAGCGTGCCGCTCCAGACGCAGGGACAGAGTCTCGGTGCCCTGCAGCAGCAGGAAGGCGGCGAAGGGGCTGATGGTGGAACCGGTATCGCGCAGCAGAATGGCGCGGATGTAGGTGGCAAAGGCAGCAGCGCCCGCAGCCTCGGTGAACTTTACGCCATGATAGCTGGGGTTGGGCTCGGAGATCCAGGGATACCGGCCGGAAGCAGCCCAGTCAAAGGTGCCGCCGTCCACGATGACGCCGCCCAGGGTGGTGCCGTGGCCGCCGA
>CAZIHY010000064.1:0-11495 GCA_964539115.1 uncultured Oscillospiraceae bacterium | reverse complement strand
CTTTCATTATGACATATCAAAATATAGCGCTGTATTCGCCGTCGGCGCACAGAGCAGCGGGCGAGACGGCGATGAGCGCGGACTGGCGTTTTCCGCCGACCGTCAGGCTGTCCGGACGGAAGGCCGGGAGCAGCCCCGCCGGGTTTCCAAGCGACGAGTAGGGTACAAGACGAAACCTGCCCCGGCAGGAGTCGAGCTCCGACAGCGACATAAACATTTCAAGCGGGTCTGAAAGCTCAAAGCATTTGAGACATTCGTCGGGAAAGAGCGGAGCCGCAGCTCCTGCCTCGGCAATGCAGACCGGCAGACCGGAAACCGGATCGTAAAGCCCGTTTCCCGTGTCGTGGAGGAGAGTAAATTCAATGTGCCTTTCGCCAAGTTCCGCCTCTGCGGAGAGCGTTTGACGCTCTGTTTTGTCCGAGACGCGGCGAAAGACCAGGCTCAGCACAAAATAGCAGACAGCAAACGACAAAATCAGTATCTTTGGCGATATGTGAACATAAAGCCCGCGCCCTGTGCCCGTCCCGCCTAGGATAGATACGGCGTAAACTGCGCCTCCAAAGGCGGCGGATACGGCGAGAAACACCGCCGCGCAGCGGAAAATATGCTTTTCTCCCCAATATGCTGCCAGTAGCATGAACATCGCGAAGGCGAGCTTACAGGGCCATGAGGCCAGAAATGTGCCGAAGGGCAGCGCGACAAGCACGGAGTATCCCGCGCCAATGGCAGCGCCCAGCGCGATAAAGCCTCGCCGAAGCCGAGCGGAGCATATGCGCCCCGTCACGAGCAGCAGGAGATAGTCTATCGCCAGATTCAGAATGAACAGGCTGTCTATGTAGATAGTTTCCATGCACACCAGCATACAGAAATCTAAATGCGAAGTCAGTCAAATCGGGGCTTGAAGGAGGACCTCCGCTATGGTACAATTATTTCGTATTTTATCTGATTGTTTACAAAAAAGCTCTTTCAATATCCGTGCGGATATATTAAAATCATATAGCAGTAATTAAGGAGTTGGCAGAAATGGGAGATTCAAAACCTGCGTATAAGCGCGTGCTTCTCAAGATAAGCGGCGAAGCCCTCGGAGGCGAGTCCGGCCGCGGCATAGATTTTGCAACGGTAGAGAGCGTCTGCGGCGCAGTTAAATCATGTGTTGCGCTCGGGGTAGAGGTCGGCATAGTCGTCGGCGGCGGCAACTTCTGGCGCGGCGTCAAGGACGGCAGCGGAAGGATGGAACGCTCCCGCGCTGACCATATGGGCATGATGGCGACCGTCATGAACTGTCTTGCGCTCGCTGATGTGCTGGAGCAGATGGGCGTTGAGGTCCGTGTCCAGACCGCTATAGAGATGCGCGCGGTAGCAGAGCCGTATATCCGCCTGAAGGCCGACAAGCATTTGCGCCGCGGCAGAGTTGTCATCTTCGGCTGCGGTACCGGAAACCCCTATTTCTCAACAGATACCGGCGCAGTTCTGCGCGCGGCGGAGGTCAATGCCGATGCCATACTGCTCGCGAAGAATATAGACGGTGTATACAGCGCTGACCCCAAGCTTGACGCCTCCGCCGTCAAATATGACGAGATAAGCTATGACGAGGTGCTGGCAAAGCATCTGGCGGTAATGGACTCGACCGCGACCAGCATGGCTATGGACAACAACATCCCAGTGATCGTTTTTGCACTCAAGGATCCGCAGAACATAGTTCGCGCCGTTCTGGGCGAAAAGGTCGGAACGACCGTCAAATAAATCCAGAGAATACATCACATTTATATAGGAGGAAAATATTATGTCAACCGGTTATGAAGAATTCACCGACAGAATGCAGAAGACAACGGAGGTCCTCTCCGCACAGTTTGCCGCGGTCCGCGCCGGACGTGCCAACGCGGGCGTTCTCGACCAGATAACTGTCGATTATTACGGAACTCCGACGCCCATCCAGCAGATCGCCTCCATCTCCGTTCCGGATCCCCGCAGCCTCGTCATTCAGCCGTGGGACGCCTCCGCTCTCAAGAATATCGAAAAGGCGATCCTTGCGTCTGACCTGGGCATCAATCCTCAGAATGACGGACGTATTATCCGCCTTGTGTTCCCGCAGCTGACGGAGGAGCGCCGCAAGGAGCTGGCAAAGCAGGTCAAGAAGTATGCCGAGGATGCGAAGGTCGCCATCCGCAATATCCGCCGCGACGCGATGGACAAGTTCAAAAAACAGCAGAAGGCGTCCGAGATAACCGAGGACGATCTGAAAGGAATGGAAAAAGATTTCCAGAAGTTGACAGACGATTATATCAAAAAGGTCGATGAGCTTGCTGCCAAGAAGGAAAAAGAGCTTTTCGAGATCTGAAAGCGTAATGGGATTTTTTAAAGCAAAAAAAGCGGCGGGGGCGGTGGATTTTTCTAATCTCCCCCGCCATATTGCCGTTATAATGGATGGGAACGGCCGCTGGGCGCAGAAGCGCGGCATGCCAAGAACAGCGGGACACGCCGCGGGAGCGGAGACGTTTCGCCGGGTCGCGACCTATTGCAAGGACATAGGGTTGGAATACCTGACATGCTATGCGTTTTCAACGGAGAATTGGAAGCGCCCGCAGGATGAAGTGCAGACGATCATGGACCTGTTGGAGAAATATCTTCTGGAGGCCATAGAGCGCATGGAGCGCGACCGAGTCCGCATGAAATTCTTCGGCGATACGACCGTGTTGTCGCCCAGGCTGCGCGAGCTTATTGCACGCACTGACGAGATCAGCACCCATTTTGACGGCTGCCAGGTCAATGTCTGCGTCAACTACGGCGGACGGGACGAGATCGTCCGTGCCGCGCGCGCGTATGCCGAGCGGGTCGCAAGCGGCGCGCCGAACGACCTTACGGAGGAGATGTTCTCCGGGCTTATGTATTCTGCCGGCATCCCTGACCCCGACCTCATCATCAGACCCAGTGGGGAACAGCGCCTGTCCAACTTCCTGCTGTGGCAGGCGGCTTATGCAGAGTTATATTATACGGATACTTTATGGCCTGATTTCGATGAAGAAGAGATGAACCGCGCCATCGCGGCATATCAAAGGCGCAGCCGGCGCTTTGGAGGCACACAAAAATGAAAACAAGAATAATCGTTGCGGCGGTTGGAATACCGCTGCTGCTCGTCGTTATCTTTGCGCTGCCGCTGTGGGTTTTTGCCTGCCTTGCGGCGGCAATATGCGCCATTGCCGCGTGGGAGCTTATAAAATGCGCGGCGACGGAGGCAAATTTGCGCCTTCGCATTTACGCGATGGTAAGCGCCGCTGTGATAGCTCTCGGCGCGGCCTTTGATTTCCGTGATAACCTGACTTATACGGCTGTTTTTCTTCTGTTTCTGCTCAGCTTCTGCGAGATCATGCTTACATTTCGTTTTGAGGAGCACTTGTCATTCCGGACAGTGGCGGTCGTCTTTGTCGCCGGCGCGCTTATCCCTCTCCTGCTGTCGGCGCTTGTACGTATAGGAAACACAGAAAAGCGCGGAGCTTTTCTGCTTCTGCCGTTTGTCGTCGCCTTTTCCAGTGACAGCGGGGCATACTTCGCCGGCAGCTTTCTAGGAAAGCACAAGCTTGTTCCGCATCTTAGTCCGAATAAAACGATAGAGGGCAGCATCGGCGGCTTTGTATCAGCCATCGTTATGCTTCTTATATTCGGCGTTGTGCTCAAGCTGGTGCATTTTGAAGTCAGCTTCCTGCTGCTTATTATCTACGGGTTCCTTGGAAGCCTCGTGTGCCAGCTGGGCGATCTTGCGTTCTCTGCCGTCAAGCGGGAGTTCGGAATAAAAGACTACGGCAATCTTTTGCCGGGCCATGGCGGTGCGCTCGACCGCTTCGACAGCATGGTGTTCGTCGCTCCGCTGATCGAAGTGCTGATGCTCTGGGCGCCGGCCTTCTCGGTCTGAGGGCGATCTGATATGGTCGGAAACATTGCAATACTCGGTTCGACCGGGTCTATAGGCCGGCAGACGGTCGACGTCGCTTCGCGGCTGGGACTTGGCGTCCGCTCGTTGGCTGCGCTCAGGAATACACAGCTGCTTGAGGAGCAGGCGAGACTGTTAAAACCTGATTACATAGCTGTTTACGACGAGAGTGCCGCGCGCGATCTGCGGGTGCGCCTTGCCGATACGGATATCGCGATCGGTTCAGGAGAGCACGGCCTTGTCGAGGCGGCAGTGATACATTGTGCGGATGCCGTTGTGACCGCTGTCTCCGGCTCGGTAGGTCTCAGGCCAACGCTTGCTGCAATAGAAAAGGGCAAACGCATCGCGCTTGCTAACAAGGAAACGCTTGTCTGCGCAGGTGAGATAGTTATGCAGAAAGCGGAGGAATACGGCGCCGAGATAGTGCCTGTCGATTCGGAACATTCTGCGATATTCCAGTGTCTGAACGCTGCTGCGGACAGAAAAAGACAGCTGAGAAAGATACTGCTGACCGGTTCCGGCGGCCCGTTCCGCGGCATGACGCGGGAGCAGACTGCCTCTGTTACGCGTGCGCGCGCGCTCGCGCATCCGACATGGAATATGGGGCCGAAAATAAGTATTGACAGCGCGACTATGATGAACAAGGGACTGGAATTTATCGAGGCCATGCATCTTTTCGGCTGTGCGCCGGAGCAGATAGAGATCGTGATACATCCTGAGAGCATCGTGCACTCTATGGTAGAAATGACAGACGGGTCTGTCATCGCGCAGCTTGGCTCGCACGATATGCGCCTGCCTATACAGTATGCGCTAACATATCCGGAACGCGGCGGCATGATAACCGAAAGCCTGAATTTTGCACTGCTTGGAAAGCTTACCTTTTTTGAGCCGGATTATAATGAGCTGCCCTGCCTGCGGCTCGCGCTTGAATGCGCAAAACGGGGAGGGACTGCGCCCTGTATACTCTCCGCGGCAAATGAGGCCGCTGTTTGGAGGTTCCTGGATGGAAAGATAGGGTATAATGAGATAAGCGACTGTGTTGAACGGGCGCTCTCACGCATAGATATTATAGACAGGCCGACGATCGAAGAGATACGTTTGGCCGATGTGGAGGCAAGAAAGGCGATAGATCCCTGAGGAATTTTTATGTATATCATTATTGCGATAATCATTTTCGGAATCCTTGTTGCTACTCACGAGCTGGGACATTTTCTGATGGCCAAGGCCTGTGGCGTCAAAGTAGTTGAATATGCCATTGGCATGGGCCCCGCCATATTCAAAAAGCAGGGCAGGGAGACGCTTTATTCGCTGCGTGTCCTGCCGCTTGGCGGATATTGCGCAATGGAAGGGGAGGACTCGGACTCCGAGGACCCGCGCGCCTTCGGCAACCAGGCCGTATGGAAGCGCTTCCTTATACTCGTTGCGGGCGCTGCAATGAACTTCATAACCGGCTTTTTGCTGATACTGGTCGTGTTTTCACAACAGGATGGCTTCATGACCCCAACGATCACGGGTTTTATGGATGGATGCCCATATGTGGGGGAATATGGCTTCATGGAGGGCGACGAGTTTTATAAGATAAATGGAGAGCGGATATATTTTTCCTCCGACGTTTCAACCTATCTGCAGCGCGGCGGAAAGGATACCGCGGACATCGTCCTCATAAGGAACGGGGAGAAGATTGTGCTCGAGGATTATCCTATAACCCTTGTAGAATACCCGACGGAGGATGGCGGTACCGAGCTCAAATACGGCCTGTACTTCGGCGTCAAGGAAACCGGAGCGATGGCGCGGCTGAAATATTCCTGGTACTGCGCGCTGGACTTTGTGCGTCTTGTGCGGCTGAGCCTGGTCGATCTTGTAACGGGTGTTGTCGGCATACGGGATATGTCCGGAGTCGTCGGAATTGTGGACGTCATGAATGATGTCGGCAAAAGCTCACCCTCCTTCGCTGATGCGATGCTGAACATCGCTTATATAACGGCGCTGATCGCAATAAACCTCTCCGTTATGAACCTGCTGCCTATCCCGGCGTTGGATGGCGGAAGGGTGCTGTTTTTGATCCTGACGTGGATCATCGAGAAAATATCGCGCCGCAGGCTCGACCCCAAGTACGAGGGCTATATAAACGCCGCGGGCCTGTTCCTGCTTCTGGTGCTTATGGTGTTCGTCATGTTCAATGACATTTGGAAAATCATCAGTTAGGATAATAAATATGGCTGAGTATACAAAACAGATAAAGGTTGGCGCTGTCGCTGTCGGCGGCGGCGCACCTGTTTCAGTGCAGTCGATGTGCACGACGCCGACAGAGGATGTGCAGGCATCCCTTGCGCAGATACGGAGGCTGGCGTCGGTGGGCTGCGAAATAATCCGCGTCGCCGTCCCAACGATGGAAGCGGCAAGGGCGATCTCCAAGATAAAGGAACGCTCGCCGATACCCATCGTCGCAGACATCCATTTCGACCACAGGCTGGCGGTAGAAGCAGTAGAACGCGGCGCGGACGCTGTGCGCATTAATCCGGGGAATATCGGATCAGAGGAAAATGTGCGCACAGTGGTAAGAGTGTGCAGTTTACATAATGTTCCGATACGGGTTGGAGTCAACGGCGGCAGCCTGGAAAAGCAGCTGCTTGAAAAATATGGACTCACGGCGGAGGCGATGTGTGAAAGCGCGATAAGCAAGGTGCGCCTGCTTGAGAGCATGGACTTTGACGACATCTGCGTGTCGATCAAATCCTCCGACGTCGCGCTTACGGTGAAAGCCTATAAAATGCTGGCGCAGCAGACGGATTACCCTCTGCATCTCGGCGTTACGGAGACCGGAACGGAGTATATGGGGCTTATCAAATCCGCTACGGGGATAGGAGCGCTGCTTCTGGACGGAATAGGGGATACGGTCCGTGTTTCGCTGACAGCCGACCCTGAACAGGAGGTCAAAGCAGGCCTGGCAATACTCAAAGCAACTGGCCTCAGGCGGGATGGAGTTAACATAATATCGTGTCCAACCTGCGGCAGAACGAAGATAGACCTCGTCGGAACGGCGCATGAGGTCGAAAGGCGGCTTGCAGACTGCAAAAGAAGTATAACCGTTGCGGTAATGGGCTGCGCCGTCAACGGCCCCGGGGAAGCCCGGCACGCCGACTATGGACTTGCCGGCGGTGCTGGCGAGGGAGTCATATTTAAAAAGGGAGAGGTCGTCGGGAAATTCCCCGAGGACAAGCTGGCAGACGAGCTTATCAAGCTCATAGAACGAGATAATTGACACTGGGAGAAAGATAAATGCCACAGGAGAGAACAGCATTTCTGGATATGTTTGCCTGCTGTGCCGATTTGAGCGATCTGTGCGGCGGCCTTGACCGCGCGTGGGTACGCTCGGTTACGGTATCGCGCGAGCGCATGGACATGTCCATCGAGGCGGACTTTGCCCGCGTTCCCGCGCCGGCGGAGCTTTCTGCTATTGAGGGACGCATCGCCGCGTATTTCGGGCTGCGGTTGGCGCAGATCTCTACGAGGGCGCCCGCGCCGGCGGCTCAGCCAAAAGGAAAAACGGAAAAAAAGAAAACGGGCAGGGTGCTCTATGGACGCAGTATCAAGGGAGAACCTGTTCCGATGAGCGGACTGAACGCCGAGACCGGCGCCGCTATCGTGCGCGGCGAGGTGTTTGAGGTTGACAGCCGCGAAATACAAAAGCGCAAGGCCTGGGTACTGAGCTTTTCGATGACGGACTATACGGGTTCCATACACGTTTCAAAATACCTGCGTGAAGGTGATGACGCGTCCATTGTGGACCTTATAAAGCCGGGAATGTACATAACCGTCCAAGGCGACGTGAGCTATAACAGGTATGACGACGACATCGCAATGACGCCGCGCAATATAATGCAGGGCACGAAGGAGACACGCAAGGATACTTTTGACGGTGAGAAGCGCGTGGAGCTGCACCTGCACACGAAGTACAGCGCGATGGATGCGCTGACTGACCCCGCCGCAGCGATAAAGCGTGCCGAGAGCTGGGGCCACCGCGCCGTCGCCATAACTGATCACGGCGTCGCACAGGCTTTTCCCGAGGCATGGGGCCTTGCGGGAAGCGTCGGTATCAAGATCATATACGGTCTTGAGGGATATTTTGTCAACGACATTGACGCCAGCCTTTCCGTCCATGGACACAGCGACCGTTCGCTTCACGATGAGTTTGTTGCCTTTGACCTTGAAACAACGGGGCTTTCCGCGGAAAATGACCGCATAACCGAAATTGGCGGCGTAATTTTTAAGGATGGCAAGGCAGGGGAACGCTTCCAGACCTTTGTGAATCCCGGAATGCCAATACCTGCGGAGGTGCAGAAGCTGACCGGAATAACCGATCGTGACGTTTTCGACGCTCCGGGGCAGGAGGAGGCTGTCCGTGCGTTTCTGGAATTCTGCGGCGACAGGCCGCTCGTTGCACACAACGCGGATTTCGACGTCAGCTTTGTGACCGCTGCATGCCGCCGTGCAGGGCTTGAGTTTGAACCCGTATATATCGATACGCTTGTGCTCAGCCAGTGTCTGCTGCCGGAACTCAAGCGGCACAAATTGAATGTAGTTGCGTCACATCTCGGCCTGCCGGATTTCCGTCACCACCGCGCGTCCGACGACGCAGTGACGCTGGTCTATATGCTCCATCGTTTTATAGGCATGCTCGAGGAGCAGGGCGCAAAAACTGTGGACGACATAGAGCGCATATGCTCAGAGCTCAGAAAGACGACTACAACAAACCGGCACACTCGTCATATAATTTTGCTCGTCAAGAACAAAACGGGTCTGAAAAATCTTTACGAGCTGATCTCCAAGTCGCATCTGGAGCATTTTTACCGCAACCCGATCATTCCCAAGAGCCTTCTGATGCAGCACCGTGAGGGGCTGATAATCGGCACAGCCTGTGAGGCAGGTGAGCTTTTTGACGCCGTGTTATATGGCAAGAGCAATGCGGAGCTCCGGCGTATCGCGTCGTTTTATGACTATCTTGAGATACAGCCGATATGCAACAACCGCTTCCTCGTCGACAACGGAAAGGTGAAGGACGACGAGGGCCTGCGGGAGCTAAACCGCGTTATTGTCCGGCTGGGAGAGCAGATGGGAAAACCTGTCGTTGCCACAGGCGACGTCCATTTCCTAGACCCCGAACACGAGATTTATCGCCATATTCTACAGGCGGCTAAAAAATTCTCTGATGCAGATAAGAACTTGCCAATATATTTCAAGACGACTGATGAGATGATGGAGGAGTTTTCCTATCTTGGGGAGGAAAAATGCCGCGAAGTCGTTATAACAAACCCCAATATGATCGCTGATATGTGCGAGGAGATAGAGCTACTGCCAAAGGACCTCTATGCACCAAAGATAGAAAATTCCGCGGAGGATCTGCAGCGGCTGGTCTATGACCGGATGACTGAGCTGTACGGTGATGATCCGCCGGAGCTGGTCAAGAACCGCGTCGACACGGAGCTTCACGACATTCTCGGAAGGCATTACGACGTTATCTATATGTCGGCGCAAAAGCTGGTTGCCGATTCTCTGGCCCACGGCTATCTTGTCGGTTCCCGAGGCAGTGTCGGTTCGTCGATCGTCGCGTATATGTCCGGTATAACGGAGGTAAATTCCCTGCCGGCGCATTACCGCTGTCCGGAGTGCAAGTATTCCGATTTTGAATCCGGAAAGGACTATGGCTGCGGCGCCGATATGCCGGATAAAAAGTGTCCTGTTTGCGGCGCGATGTTGGACAAGGACGGTTTTGATATACCGTTCGAGACTTTCCTTGGCTTCGGTGGAGACAAGGTACCGGATATCGACCTTAACTTCTCGGGCGAATATCAGGCGAACGCGCATAAATACACTGAAACGCTGTTCGGCCGCGACCATGTTTTCAAGGCTGGTACCATTGGGACCCTAGCGGATAAGACGGCCTACGGCTATGTCAAGAAATATCTGGAAGAGCGTAATATAGTCGTTACAAAGGCGGAGGAGAACCGCCTTGCCGCAGGCTGCGTCGGAGTCAAGCGCACGACTGGACAGCACCCCGGCGGCCTTGTCATCATACCGCAGGATATGGACGTTACAGATTTCTGCCCTGTGCAGCATCCGGCGGACGACAAGGATTCGGATATCATAACAACGCACTTCGACTATCATAAGATGGAGGCAAATCTCCTCAAGCTGGATGAACTGGGCCATGATGACCCGACGATGATACGTATGCTTGAGGATATGACCGGCCTCAATGCCCGTAAGGTCCCGCTCGATGACAAGGAGACGATGGGGATCTATTGCTCGCCCGCGCCGCTGGGCTTACCGGACGACGACCCCATCATCGGAAAGACCGGCACACTCGGCATACCGGAGTTTGGCACGGGCTTTACGCGGCAGATGCTGGTCGACACACAGCCGAAGGACTTTGATACGCTGATACGGCTGTCCGGCTTTTCGCACGGCACGGACGTCTGGGCGGGGAATATCCGCGAGCTGGTGCTTTCTGGAACGGCAACGGTCAAGGAGACCGTCGGATGCCGCGATGATATTATGATATTCCTCATTGCCAAAGGCATGGATCCCAAGATGGCGTTCAAGATAATGGAGGCCGTGCGAAAGGGAAAGGTCAAAAAAGGCGGCTTCCAGGAGGGCTGGCGAGAGAAGATGGAGGAGCTCGGCGTGCCTGAATGGTACATCGAGTCGCTGGCCAAGATCGCATATCTGTTTCCAAAGGCGCATGCCGTTGCGTATGTTATGATGGCGTTCCGCATCGCGTGGTTCAAGGTGCATGAACCGCTTGCGTTTTATTCGGCATATTTCTACCGCCGCAGTCAGAAGGATGCTTTCGACGCGGATATGATGACGCGCGGTATCGACGCTGTGCGCAATAAGATAAATGAGATAAAGAAGAATCCGAACCCCACAGCCAAGGAAGAAGATCTGTTGACGACGCTCGAGGTCGTATATGAATTCTATATGAGAGGCTTTGATTTTGCACCGATCGACCTGTATGAGTCGGACGGGACAAAGTTCAACATCGTCGGCACAAAGAGCCTCCGGCCTCCGTTTGTTGCGATATCCGGATTGGGAGAGACTGCGGCGAACGATCTTGTATCCTGTAGAGACAGTGGAGATCAATTTATATCTATTGAGGAGCTTTCCGCTGCCTGCCCTAAAGTCAGCCAGACCCATCTTGAGCAGCTCAAGACGCTGGGGGCGCTGGGAGATATGCCCGACAGCAGCCAGATGAGTTTGTTTTGATTTAGAACAAAGAACGTGTGCAATCCGTGTTTTTGCGGCGCCTTTGAGTGTATGCTGGCTGCAAAAAAGCATGGCGGATCGGATCCAACCGTTTAATATTGGCCGGCGGGTGAAGAACCCGCCGGCCATATTATATAAAGGGAGAACTAAAAGAAGCGATAGTATCATGCATAGTTAAAATTACTATTAAACAGGCTTTGCTGTTGCACAATTTTCATATATGTCATAAAATTAACATCTTCTATTGACGTTTTTTTAACAACGAACTATAATAAAGCAGGTTAATTTATTGACAAATGATTTA
>CAZIHY010000063.1:0-11863 GCA_964539115.1 uncultured Oscillospiraceae bacterium | reverse complement strand
CAAGCCCCGTATCGGCAAGTACATCGAGGAAGATCCCATCTGCTGAGTATTTTCCGGAATTTAATAAAAAACAGGATGCGCAAGCATCCTGTTTTTTTTATTGTAATTCAACTTGTTTCTTTTTTGGGAAGAGGTGCACCGTAATGTATATGCTCTGCAAAAAATCTTGGGCTCTCATCCATGAACGGGACGGCGATCGGATTTTGGCTGTTCTTCATGCAGGCCATTGCGACCCGCTCGCTGATGTCAAGGGAGATAAAGTGCATGTTTTTCAGCTGTCTCGGGCGGCTCCAGTAGTTGAGAAGAGTGACGCCTTGCCCGCTATCGAGCATCATAGCCAATAGCCGCACATCCTCGATGGCGACGAGCTTCGGCTTGAAGCCGTATCGATCCTCGATCCGGGCGTGTAAGGAGCTGACCCGATTCTGAATCAGAGTCGTGTCCGAGACGTAAAGAAAACTCTCGGTTTCAAAATCGTTGGGGTGAGGGAGGATTTCGCCGCCAGCGGATGTCTGTCCGAATAAAGAAGTATGCACGGTATAGCGCCAAGCGGTTGGACAGTGATTCCCCTTATATCCCTGAGCGTGGACTCCATATGCAGTATGACGTCAACTGCGCCGCTGCGAAGCTCGGATATGATCTTTGTAACGCCGCAGAACTTCATAGTGAGATCCCAGCTCGGGTGGTTCTGCATGGCATTCTGCGCATTTTCCTCCAGTAAGTAGGTAATATTCCATACGGGCAAAACGGCGTAACTGAGCGTTTGCTTTGCGCCCTCCTCCGGAGTGTGGCGGCGTTTAAGCTCTGCAAATTCGGTATTTGCGCGCAGGAAAAACTCATAAAAGTCCTTTCCTGCGTCAGTCAGATATATGTGCTTTCCGGCACGCACAAAAAGCTGTGCTCCATTTCAAGGGTGATAATATGGCGGCTAACGGCAGACTGACTCAGGAAAATCTCGTTTGCAGCTTTCGAGAAGCTCATATTTTTCGCGGTGGCAATAAAACAATCGATCTGGGCAGCGGTCATTTTTAATACCTCCGAAGTTAGATTTGCTAAGCTTATTGATATAATACCAATATATAGGATTTTATCTTATAAATAAATACGAATTTGCAAAATTTTTCATGAATTTATTCCAAATACAAATCACCGGAGGCCGGGTGATTCCCGGGCGCGGCATGCGGACTGCACATGCCGCGCAAAGGTAAAAGGAGGGAAAATGTCCATGACTGGTGGGTAATTGTACATAATGACTGCCGAAATGTGTGTCAATGGCGGATTTTTTCCTAAAAAACCATGTAGTTTTGTGTTTATTGATATTGAGTTTCTGGCCATTTCATGATATAAATATTTGATAAAACAAATGATGTGATAAGTGTGCGGCGTTCGCCGTAAGGCTTTTTTGCGGAGGAAATATAATGAAGTTTTCACAGATGCCCTATGAGCGTCTTGACGTAGATAAGATCGAGTCCGGGCTCGCGGAGCTGACGCAGTCGCTGAGAGATGCGGAGAGCTATGACGAGGCAAGGACGCTGTTCCTGAAAAAGGAGCAGACGCAGAAGCATCTTTATACGATGGAAACGCTGGCGCACGTCCGCAACTCCATAGATACCCGCGACGAATTCTATGATGCGGAGATGAAGTTCTGGAACGAAAAGATGCCTGAGCTTCAGGAATATGAACAGAACTGGACACTGGCGATGCTCGAAAGCCCCTTCCGCGGTGATTTTGAAGCTGAGTTCGGCGGCCTGATGTTCGTGAACGCGGAGATAGCGCTCAAAAGCTTTTCGCCGGAGATCATTTCCGAGATGCAGCAGGAAAACGGCCTGACGCAGGAGTATGAAAAGCTTCTGGCTTCCGCACAGATCCCGTTTGAGGGCGGGGTGTATACGCTTGCGCAGCTCGCGCCCTACAAGTCCGACCCGGACGATGAGCGCCGCTTGGCTGCTTGGAAGGCGGAAGGTCAGTGGTATAAGGACAATCAGGCGAAGTTCGACGAAATTTACGACAGGCTCGTGCACCTGCGTGACGCAATGGGCCGCAGGCTTGGCTATGACGGCTACACTCAGCTTGGCTATTACCGCATGAACCGCAACTGCTATACGAAGGCGGACGTTGAAAAATTCCGTCTCGCCGTGCAGAAATACCTTGTCCCGGTCGCGGACAAGGTCTACCGCCGTCAGGCGGAGCGTCTCGGAAAGACGTATCCCATGAGCTTTGCCGACAACGCTCTGGAGTTCCGCAGCGGGAATCCGCGCCCTGTCGGGACCCCGGAGGAAATACTCGCAATGGGCCGCAGATTTTATGACGAGCTATCGCCTGAGACGAGCGTTTTCTTCCGCACGATGCTTGAAAACGAGCTTCTGGACGTTCTCTCGACGGAGGGTAAGCAGTCCGGCGGCTACTGCACAAGCCTGCATGAATACGGAGTGCCCTTTATTTTCGCAAATTTCAACGGCACCCAGCACGACGTCGAGGTCGTAACACACGAGGCGGGACACGCGTTCGCAAGCTGGACTAACCGCGAGAGAGTTCCGATGGAATATATCTGGCCCAGCCTCGAGGCCTGTGAGGTTCACTCCATGAGCATGGAGTTCTTTGCGTGGCCGTGGGCCGAGGGCTTCTTCGGCGCGGATGCGCGCAAGTTCCGTTACAGCCATTTGGCCTCCGCGCTGACCTTTATACCCTACGGTACGATGGTCGACCACTTCCAGCACGTCGTTTATGAGAAGCCGGAGCTGACTCCGAAGGAGCGACACGCGGTATGGAAAGAGCTTTTGGGCGTCTATATGCCGTGGATGAAGCTCGACGGCGAGATCCCTTTCTATTCCGAGGGCGAGGGCTGGCAGAGACAGCACCACATCTATTCCAGCCCATTTTACTATATTGATTACTGCCTCGCGCAGACAGTTTCGCTCCAGTTCTGGGCTCTCCTTCAGGAGAACACCGAAAACGCATGGGCTCACTATATGGCCTATACCGAACAGGGCGGCAGCCGCACATTCACAGAGCTTCTGAAAAATGCCGGGCTTGACAGCCCGTTCGATGAAAACACGCTTCGCGGCGTGTGCGAAAAGGCGGAGAAGTGGCTCGAGAGCTACGACCTCACAGGCATAGAGTAAGCAATGGCGGAGAAGAAAAAACGCTCCGGGCGGCGCGGGTATCTGGATGATTTTCACGTCAGCGCCGCGGGAGAGTACGTCTACGACGGCGAATACTATACCTATTTAAATAAAGGAAAAACGCGCACCCGCGCAATTGCGGAACTCTGGGCGTTCACGCTGATCTGCGCCGGAGCCTCCGTCGCCGGAGGCTGTATAAGCGCGAACGGCGCGGGGAACTGCATTTACGTGCTTCTGCCCTATGTGCTTGAGGTCGCGTTCGCGGGAAGCCTGGTCTGGGGACTGATACGCCTGACCATGGGCGGCGAGCCGATGCGCGGATATGTTTATGAGGCAACCGTGCCGAAGCTGCCGCGCCGCGCGGCGGCCTGCGCGATCGCCGCGGCGTTGGGATTCCTGGGCGAGGGCGTGTATCTGCTGATACACGGCTTCGGAGGAAAAACCGCAGGTTCGGTCGCCTATCTGGCGCTGAAGCTCGTGTGCGCCGGGCTTGCGCTTCTGCTGCGTCGGTTTCTGCGCGGCATGGAGTGGAACAAAAAGACAAAATGAGCATATTTTCGCTTAATTGTAATACTTTTTATATTTATTTTTTACGTTAGTATCACTATACTATCAAGGGAACTGCGCCAAAGGGAGCCGGCTCCCTTTCATGCCTGCTTTGCAAGCATGATGTGAACATACAGACCCGCCGTACCGTTCAGGGCGGACAGATTATTTGTGAACTTCGGGGAATCCCGTTTCTGTTCAAAGTAAAAAGGAGGATAAACACACATGAAAAACGCAAAGAAACTGCTCGCGCTGCTTCTTGCTCTGTCTATGTGCTTTGCACTTCTTGCCGGCTGCGGCCAGAAGACCGAAGAGCCCGCGGCAGATCCCACAGAAGCACCCGCCGAGGCGCCCTCTGAGGCACCTGCTGAGGAGCCTTCAGAGCCCACGACCGACCCCAACACCCCGCTGGTTGTCGGCTACAGCCCCTTCTCCAGCAAATTCTCTCCCTTCTTCAGTGAGACCGCTTACGACCAGGACGCTTATACAATGACCCAGATCAGTCTGCTCAGCTCCGACCGTACCGGCGCTATCATCCTCAAGGGAATTGAGGGTGAGACCATCGAGTACAACGGCACTCCGTACACCTATTACGGCCCCGCCGACCTCACCATCACCGAGAATGACGACGGCACCGTCTATTACGATTTCGTCCTGCGTGATGACATCGCCTTCTCCGACGGTGAGCCGCTTACCATTGACGACGTCATTTTCTCCATGTACGTTCTGTGCGATCCCACCTATGAGGGTAACAGCACCCTGTACGCACAGCCCATCCTCGGAATGGATGAGTACCGCTCCGGCATGACCACTCTGTCCAGAGCTCTGGCAGCTGCCGGCCGCGACAACACCGACTTCACATACTGGACCGAAGAGCAGCAGACCGCTTTCTGGAACGCCTTCGACACCGCCCTTGTTCCCTTCGCTCAGGGCATTGTTGACTTTTGCGTCGAGAACGGCTACAACGAGGAAGGCGACGTTGCAGGAGCTTCCACCAACTGGGGCTTCTCCGGCACCTCAGAGACCGCTGAGGACTTCGCAATGGAGATCGGCGATGCATACAACTGGATCTTCTCCGCCATGGAGGTTGAGGTCGGCAACTCCGACGCGCTGGCCGACATGATGGATGCCGACGTCTACAACAACTACCCCACTATGGGTGTTCAGACCGGTGAGTCCGCCGACCACATCGAGGGTATCCAGAAGACCGGCGATTACTCCATGCGTGTCATTATGACTCAGATCGACGCCGTTGCTATCTACCAGCTCGGCATCGCAATCGCCCCTATGCACTACTACGGCGATGTTTCCCTTTATGACTATGACAACAACAGCTTCGGTTTCCCCAAGGGCGACCTGAGCTCCGTCCGTGCAAAGACCACCCAGCCAATGGGCGCCGGCCCCTACAAGTTCATCAAGTTTGAGAACGGCGTCATTAACTACGAAGCCAACGAGCTGTACTACCTCGGCACTCCCAAGACCAAGTATGTCAACTTCCTCGAGTGCATCACCGACGACGATAAGCTCAACGGCGTTACCACCGGCACCATCGACATCACCGATCCTTCCATGAGCAAGGATACCGCCGCTGCCATCGGCGACGCCAACGGCAATGGAGAGCTTGACGGTGACATCGTCATCACGAGCCTCGTCAACAACCTCGGCTACGGCTACATCGGTATGAATTCCACCGTTATGAAAGTCGGCGACGACCCGTCCAGCGATGCTTCCAAGAACCTGCGCAAGGCCTTCGGCACCATCCTTTCAGTCTACCGGGACGTTTCTATCGACTCCTACTACGGCGAGCTTGCAAGCGTCATCAACTACCCCATCTCCGACACCTCCTGGGCCGCGCCGCGTATGTCTGATGACGACTACATGGTCGCTTTCTCCACCGACGTGAACGGCGAGCCCATCTACACCTCCGGCATGGCTGCCGAGGACAAGTACGAGGCAGCAAAGGCCGCGGCGCTTGGTTTCCTTGAGGCTGCCGGTTACACCATTGAGGACGGCAAGGCTGTCGCTGCTCCCGAAGGCGCCTCCCTCGAGTACGAGGTATGGATCCCCGCCGACGGCAAGGGCGATCATCCCTCCTTCATGATCATGACTCTGGCTAAGGATGCTTTCGCTGAGATAGGCATCAACCTCATCGTCAAGGACCTGAGCAACTCCGCGGAGTTGTGGACTGCTCTCGAGGCTCAGGAAGTTGCGATGTGGTGCGCTGCATGGACCGCGACTGTTGACCCCGACATGTACCAGATCTACTACGCCGACGTTGCCAACGCCGGCACCGCTGCCGACGGTCAGAACCCGCTTGGCGGCGCCAATCAGGGCGGCTCCAACTACATGTACTGCATTGCAGACCCCGAGCTTGACCAGCTCATTATGGACGCCCGCGCCTCCACCGACCAGGCTTACCGTAAGGCAATGTACAAGGCGTGCCTTGACATCGTCATCGACTGGGCTGTCGAAATCCCTGTCTACCAGCGCCAGAACGCTGTCATCTTCTCCGCTGAGCGCGTCGACATGGACACTGTGACTCCCGACATCACCACCTTCTACGGCTGGCTGAATGAGATCCAGAACATCCAGCTCGGCTGATCGGTTTAGTCTGTCCGGGAATATACTAGTCCCTAATTAGTATAAGAAGCAGCAAGGCTGTCCGGCGGGTAACGCCGCCGGATAGCCCGTGGCTGCATATCCATCAGCGGCCCGCCGTAACAGGAGGGCTTTTGCCCGTTTAACGGTAGGCCGCCGATTGATGTGCAGTCGGAGCCGCAGAGGTGGGAGAGAAAGTTCTTCCGCGGCTTGAGCTGAAATCAAAAAGAACGGAGGGTATTTTGTGCGCAAGTACATCATAAAGAGAATCCTTATCTCAATAGTGATACTGTTTTTCGTTGCATTCATTATATATGCGCTGATGCGCTGCCTGCCGACATCTTACATCGAATCCATCGCCCGCCAGAAATCCATGCAGCCCGGTTCGAAGAGCTTTGACGAATGGATGGCACAGCTCACGGCGATGTATAATATGGACAAGGGCGTCGTCCTCGGTTTCTTTGCATGGATAGGACAGATGTTCTCCGGCGAATTCGGCGACAGCTGGTATTACACCGTGCCGGTCATCGAGAAGTTCCATGACACGGTCTGGCTGAGCTTTGTTATGGGCGCCGTCGCCATGATCTTTGAACTTATAATAGCCATACCTCTCGGCATCATCGCCGCTACCAAGCAGTATTCAAAGACGGATTATACGATCTCGATCGTAGCGCTGGCGGGCATATCGCTGCCGACGTTCTTCTTCGCGTCGCTTTTGAAGCTCGTGTTCTCGGTGCAACTGGGCTGGTTCGACCTGTTCGGCCTTGTCGGACGAAATTATGAACAGCTCTCGGCCTGGGGCCAGTTTCTGGACAAGGCCCACCATCTGGTGCTGCCGATCGTGACGCTGGTCGTCATCAGCATAGGTTCTCTCATGCGCTATACCCGAACCAATATGCTCGAGGTGCTCAACGCGGATTACATCCGCACGGCCCGCGCAAAGGGCCTTTCAGAGCGAAATGTCATCTATCACCACGCCTTCCGAAACACGCTTATCCCGCTTGTCACGATCATCGGCGGCTCGCTGCCCGGCCTGTTCTCCGGCGCGCTGATAACCGAGACGCTCTATTCCATCCCCGGCATCGGCTATACCTCATATCACGCAATGGTCGCGGGCGACATCCCGTTTTCTATGTTTTATCTGACGTTCCTCGCCGTGCTGACGCTGGCGGGCAACCTCATCTCCGACATATTGTACGCGGTGGTCGATCCGCGCGTACGCATCGCGTAAGAAAGGAGGAGGCAGCATGAGTGATAATAACGAAAACAGGCCCCTGCGCGTAAGCAATGTGCCGGAGGCCGTCTCAAAGCGCCATGCAAAAAAGCTGGCCGAAGATAATAAGGAAAACGGCTCCAAAAAGCCAGAGGGCGAGGAATATTCCCTGAATGATGACCGCCGTGTCAAGGTGCTGTCCCCCGGCGCGCTCGTCTCCAAGCGCTTCTTCCGCAACCGCATTGCCGTCACCGGTCTTGTTATCCTGCTGTTCATGTTCCTGTTTTCCTTCCTCGGCGGGATCATAACCCCGTATGCGGAGGATCAGATCTTCTACACGACGACATATCAGCAGAAAACCTATGCCGGCGTTATCGAGAACACGGAGTTCCGCTATGCACAGGCGGACGGACAGGAGTTCGGCTCCGTCCTTCAGGCGCAGATGCTTCTGGCCATAACTACCGGCAAAGATACCTTCACTTATCGCGATGTCGAATATGCCGTAACGCTGGAGGGAGAGGATTTTTACAGCGTTTCTCTCGCCGGCGGCGACAACATCGGTATTGCCTATAAAGACATCATAAACGCCAGCGCAGAGGGCAGTGATCTGCCCTATGAGCTGAAGTTCAATTCCCTCAAGGCCTACACCAACGGCGATAGCGGATTCTCCGTCGGCGGCGTCGATTACACGATCGACGAGGGCGGCGTCGTATACTCCGGCAGCGACGAGATTGCCTATATCAGCCGCTATGTCGTCAATGCGGTCATGTCCGACGTCTTTATCAGCCGCGCGTTCAAGGAGCAGCTTGCCGAGTCTATCAATGAGGGCAACGACGCCTTTTACTTTACCGACGCAGACGGCGAGACTCACGAGTATTTTGTTACCTATTCGGCTGATACCAAGAGCTGGTCCGTTCTGCAGTCGACCGAGACCCGGGTGTTTGACACCTACGCGAGCCCGAGCCGGGAGCACTGGCTCGGCACGGACGGCAACGGCATGGACATGATGACCCGCCTTATGTACGGCGGCCGTGTTTCGCTCATAATCGGCTTCATCGTTGTTATAATAGAATCTGTTATCGGCGTCATCCTCGGCGGCATCGCCGGATATTTCGGCAAGTGGGTCGATAACCTAATCATGCGTATCGTTGATATTTTCTACTGCATCCCGTCTATGCCGATAATAATCATTCTCGGCGCCGCGATGGATGCGATGCGCGTCGACCCGCAGATACGAATGTTGTATCTGATGCTGATACTGGGCTTCCTCGGATGGCCCGGCATCGCGAGAATGGTGCGCGGACAGATCCTCTCGCTGCGCGAGCAGGAGTTCATGACCGCGACCGAGGCCTGCGGCATCAGTATTTCACGCCGTATTTTCAAGCATCTGGTGCCAAATGTAATGCCCCAGCTGATAGTCTCCTGCACCATGGGCCTCGGCTCCACCATAATCACAGAGGCTACCCTTTCGTTCCTTGGCCTCGGCGTTAAATTCCCGTTTGCGTCCTGGGGCAATATCATCAGTGACGTCAACAACACCTATGTTCTGACAAGCTTCTGGTTCATCTGGATACCGGCCGGCGTTTTGCTGCTGCTGACCGTTCTGGCGTTCAACCTCGTCGGTGACGGCCTGCGCGATGCGTTCGACCCGAAGATGAAGCGCTGAGAAGGGAGGAAGTAGCATGGCAAAAAAGAGCGATGGATATTTATCCGCAAAAGAATCCCGCCGCATTTCGAGGGAGAACCGCAAGGTAACCAACGCCCTCGAAAAACAGCGTAAGCGCAGGAATGTTCCCGAAAGCGAATATCTGACGACGATGAAGGATACTAACAACGCCGTCGAGTTCGATAATCTCCACACCTATTTCTTCTCCGATGTCGGCACAGTCAAGGCCGTCGACGGCATCAGCTTCGACGTGCCCATCGGCAAGACTGTCGGCGTCGTCGGTGAGTCCGGCTGCGGCAAAAGCGTTACGAGCCTTTCGCTGATGCAGCTTCTGCAGCGCCCCCAGGGCCAAATCGTTGAGGGTGCGATACGGCTCAATCTCGGCGACAAGGCGTATGACATAACCAAGGTCCCGACTGCGAAGATGCAGCAGCTTCGCGGCAACTATATCTCCATGATATTCCAGGATCCCATGACCGCACTCAATCCCGTTTTCCGCATCGGCGACCAGATCGACGAGGTCATCGCCCTGCACGACGGCGACGGCAAGAGCGCCGCGGAGGTCAAAACCCGCACTATCGAGCTTCTGGAGCTGGTCGGAATCGCAAACAGCGAGGGCGTTTATTCGATGTATCCGCATGAGCTTTCAGGCGGCATGCGCCAGCGTGTTATGATCGCAATGGCTCTGGCCTGCAACCCGAAGATCATCATCGCCGACGAGCCGACAACGGCTCTGGACGTCACAATACAGGCGCAGATACTCGATCTGCTGCGCAACCTGAAGGACCGGATCAATTCTTCGATCATGTTCATAACCCACGACCTTGGCGTTATCGCCGAGATGGCGGATTACGTCGTCGTCATGTACGCCGGCCGTATCGTCGAAAAAGGCACGGCGGAGGAGATCTTCGCCAGCCCGGCTCACCCGTATACCATCGGCCTGATGGCCTCCAAGCCGGTCGTCGGCAAGAAGGTAGATAAGCTGTATTCGATCCCCGGCAAGGTTCCTAACCCCGTCAATATGCCGGATTACTGCTATTTCAAGGACCGCTGCGAGATGTGCGTCGAGGGCTGCGACGGCGAGTATCCGAACGAGGTAAAGCTCAGCGAGACGCACTCCGTGAGCTGCTACCGCTACTATGACAAAAAGGAGGGTGAATGACAATGTCGGAAAAGATAACAAGCGATTTCACCCCCGTTGAATATGACCCTCAGTACCTTCTGATGGTCAACAACCTGAAGAAATATTTCCCGATAAAGGGCGGAATGATCTCCAAGACCGTCGGCTTTGTCAAGGCCGTCGACGGCGTCACCTTTAACCTCAAGCGCGGCACGACGATGGGACTCGTCGGTGAGTCCGGCTGCGGCAAGACAACGACCGGACGCACGATTCTGCGCCTGTCCGGCGACAAAACCGACGGCCAGGTCCTTTTCAACGGTCAGGAGGTCTATGACCTCGACACCAAGCAGCTGCGCGCCCTGCGCACCAAGATGCAGATCATTTTCCAGGATCCGTTTTCCTCGCTGAGCCCGCGTCTGCCCGTCGGCGAGATAATCGGCGAGGCTGTCCGTGAGCACGGCATTGTCAGCAAAGCGGAGTACAACGACTATATCGACGAGGTCATGGACAACTGCGGGCTTCAGCCCTTCCATAAGGATCGTTATCCGCATGAATTCTCCGGCGGCCAGCGCCAGCGTATATGCATCGCGCGCGCCCTTGCCCTGAATCCCGAGTTTATTGTCTGCGACGAGCCGGTTTCCGCGCTGGATGTCTCGATACAGGCACAGATCATAAACCTGCTCAAGGAGCTGCAGGACAAATACAAGCTTACCTACCTGTTTATCTCCCATGACCTGTCAGTTGTCGAGCATATTTCCGACACGGTCGGCGTCATGTATCTGGGGAATCTTGTCGAGTATGGAAGGACGGAGGATATTTTCCGCAATCCGCTGCACCCATATACCAAGGCTCTGTTTTCCGCGATCCCCATACCCGACCCGACTGCAAAGATGGATCGCATCGTCCTCGAGGGAGCGATCCCGTCCCCCTCGAACCCGCCTTCCGGCTGTAAGTTCCACACCCGCTGCGCATATTGCACTGAGCGCTGCAAGACTGAAGCACCAGTCCAGCGAGAGATCGAGCCGGACCATTATGTGGTCTGCCACCTCTACGACGAATAATGGCGAGAAAAAGAAAAAACTATGACGACGATGACGGGCGAACGATTGCCGATATGAGCGGCGTTTCCCGCCCACAGCTGTTCACGGCGCGCCGCGATAAGAGCGAGGCTGCAAGGCCCGCCGTACCCGAGGAGGACGCCGGTGACCGACCCTGGGAGGACAAATCCCTCTCAAAGCAGGAGCGCTGGTGGTTCATTTTCGGCGCGCTGAAGGCGGCGCTTCTGATAGCGCTTGCGTTTATCGCGGGGCTGGGGCTCGTTATCTGGCTGATACTTGCGCTATATACCTGATTTGATCAAAAGGCTGTCTGCCGTAATGGCAGACAGCCTTTTTGTTTTAGTATCTGTATTGCGGTTCACCAAAGAAGAGTCGCTCAAATATGCAGACCGCGTCAGAAGCGGCCGGTATCATTCAGTTTACCGCTGTGAAACAAAGCAGATTTTGAGAACGACCATTAAAAAATAATCACAAAAAGCAAAAACAAGAATTAATCTTTAATAAAATGAGAACTTTATAATATAGGTCTTGACAAATCGC
>CAZIHY010000062.1:0-12010 GCA_964539115.1 uncultured Oscillospiraceae bacterium | reverse complement strand
ATGCCAAAGGCTGTCGGCGTTAAACAGATCGCCTCAAACAGAAAGGCGTTTCACGAATACTTCGTGCTCGACCGCTATGAAGCCGGCATCGAGCTCTTCGGAACAGAGGTCAAGTCCATCCGCGGCGGCAACCTGAACCTCAAGGATTCATACTGCTATGTCAAAAACGGTGAGATTTTCGTTCGCGGGATGCACGTCAGTCCATATGAGAAGGGCAACATCTTCAACCGCGATCCGGACCGCGACCGCCGCCTGCTCATGCATAAGCGGGAGATCCTCAAACTCAACGCCCGCGTCATGCAGGACGGCATAACGCTCGTGCCGCTGTCCGTATATTTCAAGGACAGCCGAGTAAAGCTCGAGCTTGGCCTGTGCAAGGGCAAACAGCTGCACGACAAGCGCGAGAGCGCCGCAAAAAAGGACGCGAACCGCGAAATAGAACGCGCGCTTAAAACGAGATAAATTTTTGAAAGGAAAATACACAATGTCTGAAGTTAAGAACCCCATCGTTACCATCGAAATGGAAAACGGCGGCGTTATCAAGGCCGAGCTTTACCCCGAGATCGCGCCTAACAGCGTCAACAACTTCATCTCCCTTGTTAAAAAGGGGTACTATGACGGCATCATCTTCCACCGCTGCATTTCCGGCTTTATGATCCAGGGCGGCTGCCCTCAGGGGACCGGCATGGGAGGCCCCGGCTACTCCATCCGCGGCGAGTTCCGCTCAAACGGCTTCAAAAATGACCTCAAGCATGACCGCGGCGTTCTCTCCATGGCCCGCACCATGATGCCCAACTCCGCCGGAAGCCAGTTCTTCATCATGCACGAGACCTCCCCCCATCTCGACGGACAGTACGCAGCCTTCGGCAAGGTCATCGAGGGTATGGACGTAGTTGACGCCATTGCTACGACCCGTACCGACCGCAACGACCGGCCGGTCGAAGATCAGCGCATGAAGTCCGTCACTGTCGAGACCTTCGGAGTCGAGTACCCCGAACCCGTCAAGGCATAAACTTATTAGAAATAATTGAGATAGATACAAAATGGAGGATAAGCTTATGAAAACCGCTATCATAACCGGAGCTTCGACCGGTCTCGGTCTTGAGTTTGTCCGCCAGCTACGCGATAATTACCCTGAGATCGAAGCGCTCTGGGTAATAGCCCGCGGCCGCGAGCGTCTGGAGGCTGCCGTCTCCGGACTCGCGGACAGGATGAACATCGAGGTTCTGCCGCTTGACCTGTGCAGCGAAGAGAGTTTCTCCGCGCTGGAAAAAAAGCTCAGCGGCAGGAATCCGGAGGTGCGGCTGCTCGTCAACAACGCAGGCTGCGGATACCTCGGCAATGTCGGCGAGCTTGAAACCGCAAAGCAGACCCGCATGGTCGACCTCAATCTCCGTGCGCTCACTGCCGTCACCAATATCGTCATTCCTTATATGACAAGCGGCGCACATATAATAAACATAAGCTCTATCGCCTCGTTCTGTCCAAACCCGAGAATGACGGTGTACAGCGCGGGAAAGAGCTATGTCTCCGCTTTCTCCCGCGGCATCAGCGAGGAGCTCAAGCCCAAAGGAATCGGCGTCACCGTCGTCTGTCCCGGTCCGATGGACACCGAGTTCATAGCCCTCGGCGGGATAAAGGGCAACTCAAAAACCTTTGACGTTCTTCCCTACTGCATCCCTGAAAAGGTCGCCGCAGGCGCATACTCGGCTGCGAAAAAGGGTAAATTCAACTATACGCCGAGAGCTTTCTATAAGTTTTACCGTACTGTCGCAAAAATACTTCCGGAGGCGCTCGTCATCAAAATGAGCAAAACTTGAACAACGTTCTCAGCCGAAATATCAACAAGGGGCCGTACCGGTTTCGACGGGGGTGTGGAGGCTGGATAAGCGGGTGGATGCGCCTAACATCCTTAAAATGGGCAACTTAAAAAATAACTGAGAACGATAATCTCTCTCTGGTGGCCGCATAAGGCCGCCCGTCCTCTCCGGGAGCGCCACGGCCCGGATGCAGGGCGTCGATCAGTGGCGTCCGTGAGTGCGTAAAGCTTTGAACGCACCATGCATAATGAAGCTACCCGACCTTGAGGCGTGACGGCTTGCCTCATTTGACGGAAACAGGGGACTTCGGGTCTCCGCAATAACCGCCTGCACCCGGAGAAAATCCAGTTAAAATGCTTTCGGACGCGGGTTCAACTCCCGCCGGCTCCACCAACAAAAAACGACTTGTTTCGACAAGTCGTTTTTTTGTTTGGCTTCGGACCGACGCAGCGGGCCCCGCACCATTTTGATCATCTAACGGTGAAAATGAATTCCGCCTATGACAATTCTCCGCTGCACTCCGGCCAGAAGGCTGGTTTGGCAAATTGCCGTATCTTTTTTGTCCACACAGAACACGTCGTCCATTTTCTTGCGGCGAAAAATGTCTATGCCGTTGTATTTCTGGCAAAAAAATCAGTTTATGCCAACTTTTTCATATGGTATTATTTATACATTATACAACATACAACAAGAGCCAAGGGGTGAGCGGATTGTTTTTTCTGATGATTTTCGAAGATACGCAGAATATTATTGCAGAGATATATGATAAGCACAGTGACGTATGCTCAAGACCGCTGCAGGCATAGTCGGTCCCGAGCACGCCGAGGAAGTCCTGCACGACGCTTTTGTGCGGTTAATAGAGAAATTTCAGAAAAACTTTTCTGAACTGCGTGACAAACCCGCCGCCTATTTTGTCATAGTTAGCAAGAACTGTTCCATTAATTTTTTGAGGAACGAGCGCGAGACTTTCCCGCTGGAGGACAGCAGCATTTTTGTGGATTCGAGAGATGGGCCGGAAGCACAGGCAATATCCAAAGACAAAGAATTGGAACTTGCCAGCCTGATCAGCTCATTAAGTCCTAATATGAGGGAAATAATTGAATACAAATACATACTTGAGTATTCGAATAAGGAACTGTCGAAAATACTCCATATAAGCGAATCGGCTGTTTCCTCACGCATCGACAGGGCGAAAAAGGCCCTTCTGAAAAAATTTGAGGAGAACGGAGGATATGACATATGACAGATATGGAATTTGATGCTATGCTGAAAAGAGCTGTTTTGGAGGCAGCGGAATCAGACTACATGAAGTCGGAAGAAGAGTCATCTCCTGCAGAACTTTCATCAAAATACGAACGGCGTTTCAGAAAGATGCTGAAAGACCCCGTTGCATATGTAAAAAGATTGCGGAAGCCCGTATATCTCCGAATATTGGAAACCGCGGCGGCAGTTTTACTCGTCGTTTCAACGCTGTTTGGCCTTTTGATGCTGAATCCAACAGTCCGTGCCACGTTCTCAGCTATAATGAACAAAAATCTCGACGACCGCAATCTTTACAGGCTCATGGAAGAAGCCGATACTGTTCTTCCCGATTCCGTAACGCTGGGCTATGTCCCCGACGGGTACGAGCTTGAATCGGAGAAATATGATGAAAACTCTATTGATATCATTTACAGTTCAGAGACCGGCGAATTGTTGTATTTAATCCTCATAGATAATATAGGTCTTCTGCAAATTGATAACGAACATTATAAAATCAAAGAAACAACTATCGAAAACTATACCGTGAAAATATATGAAACAACTAACGACAAGCTTTCAAACAAATTGATATGCTACGACGAGAATACCAATTTAATCATAAGCCTGGACGGCTATCTTAGCATCTCTCAACTGAAAAAGGTCCTGCTCGGTCTTTCATATTAACGAATGTGTATCTGATATGTTAAGTATCGCTTTTAACTGTTGTAATAACATCTAATTTTATGAGTCGGTTTTTGTATATTTATACAAACATCTGAAAGTAATGAAATTTTTCGAAAAAAAGCGTGATGATCTGGAGTCGAAATTTGTCTATGTATTTGTAACACTAAAAAATGGAGGTAACATTTATGAAAAAAAGAATCGCGGCACTGCTGCTGGCAGCCATGCTGCTTTCACTCGGGTCAGGCACGTTCGCCTTGGGTCCAGACAATGGGCCGACAGAAGTTATGCCTATGCTCATAGCTTTTACAAACTTTTCGCCTATAATGTCAGTTTCAGGAACGACCGCATCTTACAGTCTAAGGATCATAGCAGCGAATGATGTTACGAGCATCAGCGCCACTTTGCAGCTACATCAAAAGCTGGATTCCGGACTGTACAAAAGCTATGGCCGCGCCTGGACCGTAACCTCAGATACCTATTATTTGTATACTTCCGGAACAAAAACTGTCGACAGCGATTATGAATACCGCCTCTACGTCGCTGCGACTCCGTATTACGGTACGACTGCCGGCACCACCGAATATGCTTATTCTTCTTATTAAGCAGCAAAATTGATACTACATATTTTCAAAAGTGCAATACTTAAATTTCCTGACCAGTATCATGCAACAAAGACACTATGACTGATTTTTCAGCACGGTTTTAATCAGTGAATACACCCCGCCCGTCGGAAGTAACGCTGCCTTGCACAGATTGATATTTCTCTGAACAGGGTAAGGTCCTAAGGGTCTGCACCAACCATATTGTTTTCTCGATCAAAGGTAAATACTGGATGTTTTGTCGAATTATGTCGCGTAACGTTGGTTCGGAGATTATTCCTTTATCATAGAATTATCTACCGGAAAAAGGTGGTCTTCTATGACAAAGACCGAGTCAATTATCCGATCCATATTCGGAGCGGCCAGAGGGGACATCCGCCCTCTCGCCTATGCGGTCGACATTGCCATTGACCTAATGTTTATTCAAAAAATACCAATGGACGACATTCTGGTCACAAAGGATATCTACCCCAACGTGGCTGAGCTTCTCAGGAAAAACACCAATCTTGATCTCTCGCCGACATCTGCATCCAGACAGGTTGAGCGTCTTGCAAACAAATGCTGGGATATCCTCGTTTACAGACGTCTGGTGGTTGAATACATAGGAGCTGAGCTTGATGATATACAGGCTCCGAGAGATATCATCTTCTACCTTGCTTTCTATTCATATCTGGATAAACCGTTCTTTGTCGCCATCCATCAAGAACCAGCACTGCTATTCTGAGCGGGGATAAACCGGTTCTTGCAGTTGAAACAGTATATTTTCCTTTTCCACACAGCACACGCCCTGGGGATCTCCCTCCCCGGGGCTGTTTTTGTACATAGCTTATTCGAAGCGGAGCAGTCTGTCGTCTGAGTCGTTTTTACTGCGAAAAACAACATACCTTAATTTCTTGCATCATCAAAATATCAATGGTAAAATAAAATATAGTACATCTTTTCTATGATACAAAACAGCGAAAAAACATCCTTGCCACGGGAAAACCGAAATAAATACAATAGCAGAAAATATAATGGGATATGGAATGTGAGGCAGGATAGATGAAAAAATATATACCGTCAGTTATTTTCCTCATCGTGTTTGAAACAGTGGCAATAACCTTATGGCTCGCCAAGGACAACCTGTTCTACTTGTTGAACTTTACTTATATCGGCGGATGTATCGCGCTTGGGCTCGCCCTTTTCGTGAACGGGAAAAAATATGCACGAAGATTCGTCCAGTTTGCCGTCGGCTCGTATATGCTTGTTTACCTCGGACTGATCTGTCAGGAAAACATGCAGATAGAGGGCTTCTGGTATTATCTGTTTCTCGGCGTGTTTGAGGCGGCCACCATACACTATGCCGTTGCTAAGATATTTGGCCCCTTGATTTTCGGCCGGGGCTGGTGCGGATACGCCTGCTGGACAGCGATGATCCTCGATGTGCTGCCCTATAAACAGCCCGCCAGGCCTCGAAAAAAGTTGGGGTTCATACGGTACATCACTTTCGCCTTTGCGCTGGCGCTCGTGTCCGGCCTGTTCCTGATGAAGGCAGCAAATTTGGAAAAGGTGATGTTTTGGTTGTTTATAGGCGGTAATTTGCTTTATTATGCCGTCGGTATAATCCTCGCCTTTGCCTTCAAGGATAACCGCGCATTCTGCAAATACATATGCCCGATAACGGTGTTCCTGAAGCCGATGAGCTATTATTCTATCCTTCGGGTCCACTGCGACGAAAGCAAGTGCGTAAAATGCGGGAAATGCCTTAAGGTCTGTCCAATGAATGTTGAAGTGAATAAGGAGTCCCGTAAGCGGGAAAACGCCACAGAGTGCATTTTGTGCTTTGAGTGCACAAAGGAATGTCCCGTAAAAGCATTGCGCTAAAATACAGGGCCGGCAAAACAGAAAAACGCCATTCAGGCCATTAGATCATAATGTCTTCATACAGCTGCACGGATAATAAAATTCAGCGGCGTGTTCAAAATAACGCCCGCCTTGAAACAGGCGCGGACGGCCCATGGCCGCCCGCGCTTTGGTCTGCCTACGCGTCTGAAATTGGAAATACAGACTTTCGCCCATTTATTGAAACTTTCGTCTTGATATGCTATGCTATTCAACAGCATAGAAAAAAGGAGGAATTTTATGAAGAAGCTTGTTTCCGCCATACTGGCATTTGTTTTGACATTATCCCTGTCGGCGGCGGCATTCGCCAGCGAGTCCTTCAAAGACGTGGCGTCTTCTCACTGGGCTTATGAGTATATCGAATATGCCGCTTCCGCCAATATAGTCAACGGAATGGGAAACGACATGTTCGAGCCGGAGGGCACACTTACTGTCGCCCAGTTCATAACCATCATGACAAGGGCTTTTTACGCCGATGAAGTCAAAGCTTCCGGCGCCGCGGGAAAATGGTATGCCCCATATGTGGACGTCAGCAACCGGCATGGTCTTATGGACAACCTTGGCTCGGTCGATCTCGACTCAGACGCGACACGCTATCAGATGGCGCAGATAATCTACAACACAATGCTTGATCTGGGTTGGGAGATGCTGTCAAACGCGGGCGAGAAAACCGTGCTTTCCACTATACCGGATGGATATACGATACCCGCAGACCGCCTTACCGCCGTCACGAATGTGTATGACCTCGGCATAATAGCCGGCATGGACACTGCCGGCACCTTCGCGGGAAACGAGAGCATGACAAGGGCGCAGGCTTCCGTTGTCTATTGTAGGATGGATCGAAAAATAAACGGTTCATCCGACCCCACCGCACGGCTTACGGTGGCTTCCGCTGATCTCTCCCTTGGGATGAGCACTGCGGAGCTGACCGCGGCGGCAGGCACGCCCGACGACAAGCTTGAAACCTTTGCCGGTTATACATGGTATGTCTACGGAACGGATACATATGATGATTTCTTTATGGCCGGTGTTTACAACTCCCAGGTAGCCGCGCTGTGCTCGGCGGGCTCCGGCTTTTCGTATATGGGATATACCGCGGGCACGACGGGGCTCAGTTCCGGAGTATACAATAATCACGCCCAGCTGTTTACGGACAAAAACGATGGCGGGATACTGCATATGGTCTTTCTTGCCGACTGGGATAACCCCGTTTTTGCGTCGGGCTCCACTGTAACTGACGCCGCCCTCGAAGGAGAATCAAAAGTTATCTTCTATCTGACCAACGCGTTCCGCCATTATCACGGGCGGGAAGCGCTTGCGTGGAGCAGTCCTGCCGCGAAGGCGGCGGAGCTTCACAGCCAGGATATGGCAGATAAAAACTATTTCAGCCATACGAGCGCTGACGGCCGCACGCCCTGGGAGCGTATGAAAGCGCAGGGGATAAGTTACCGCGCAGCCGCCGAAAACATAATCGCCGGGTACTCAAGCGGAATCCTCGCCTATAACGGATGGGTGAATTCTTCAGGACACCGCAGTAATATCCTGTCTGCCAGCGTAAGCTATCTCGGCGTCGGTTTTGGTTATAACTCGGCCTCCTCTTACAGGCTTTACGCCACACAGGATTTTTACGTATGACATCAATAATATGAAAAGGGTGCTGCCATTGCAGCACCCTTTTCATATTGTTATATGCTGAAACACCTCAAAACTACAGCTCCCCCGTCGCAGAATTGAGTCAACGCCAGCAAAAAACACGGAAATATGCCATGGCACACCGAACTGATTTCCCCGCCGAGTATGGAGATCCCGCCGTGGGGATCAAACCTGAGGAGATCAATGTGATCGCCAAATATCCAACGGTACAGGCCTTCCTGGATTCTCCGGAGTGTATGTACCGCCGCCGAGTTGGAGAAATATTCCGGACAGTTTAGGGACACTATACAGACCACTTGCCGCTTTGTGGACGCATGGCTCACAGATAAAATCAAGGGCTGATACCGGCACGAATACTGAACGCCCCCAGCTGATCCAAACGATGATAGTGTTTGGATCAGCCAGGGGCGTTTTCACCGGAAACCACTGGTATATCAACGATCACAACCGTCTATGCTGTTCAATCTAACCTCTCTGTCGCTTCCAGAAAATCACTTATCAGGTCGGATGTGTTTTCTATCCCAACGCTCACACGTATAGTATCGTCAAACACGCCGGCATTCTTTTTTTGTTCCTGCGTACTATGGATATAGATCGTAGACGCCGGATGGATGACCAGCGTTCTGGAATCGCCGATATTTGTTGCGATGAGCGCATATTTCAGGGCGTTCATCAGCTGATATGCCCGTTCCTTAGAACCGACCCGCAGGGTAACGATACCCCCTGCCATTCCATTGAATTGGCTCTCTATCAATCCGTGATACGGATTGCTTTTCAACCCCGGATAGTTGACGGAAACTCCGTCCGCTTTCTCCATCGCTTCCGCGAGCGCTTTTGCGTTTTCACAGATCCGCTGCATTCTCAGCTCAAGGGTCTCCAGCCCGATCAGATTCAGATACGCATTCATTGGGGACAGGCACCCGCCCATGTTTCTCCAGATATCATTCCTGAGTCTCATGGTATAAGCGAAGTTGCCGAATTTTTTGTATGCCGACAGTGCCTTATAGCGGTCAAAATCCCACTTGAATTTTCCACTGTCTACAATGATACCGCTGATGGCGCTGCCGCTTCCATTGATGTATTTGCTGGACGAATGTATCACGATATCGGCGCCGTATTCAATGGGATTGATCAAGTAAGGAGTGGAAGTGGTCGCGTCAACAATGAGCGGGATATTTTTGCTGTGTGCCAGCTCCGCCACACTGCGTATATCCATGACGTCCAGGCCGGGATTTCCGATCAGCTCGCCAAATATGGCCTTTGTGTTCTCTGTAATAAGCGGTTCTATCTCTTCCGCCGCAACATGACTTACAAATTTTGCGGTGATACCCAGTTCACGGAAGTCATGAAACAGGTCAAGCGTTCCGCCAAACAGTCCCGCGCCGGCGATTATCTCATCTCCCGAACTCAGTATATTAAGCAGACCGGAAGTGACAGCGGCCATTCCGGACGCACATGAAACCGCCGCCATGCCTCCTTCCAGCTCGCATACGCGATTTTCAAAAGCTTCAACTGTTGGATTTCCGATACGCGAATATGCGAAGCCGGGGGCTCGGTTATTAAAAACCTTTTCCAATTCCTCCGCGCTGTCATAGGAAAATGCGCTCGTCTGGGCGATCGGCGGCAATGTCGCACCATCCGCATAGCGTTTGACGGTTCTGCCATGTAAGACCTTTGTAGAAAAATCCATAATTTTCACCTGCTGTCTTCTGCCTTTCCGGATAATAGCAAGGCGGACGTCATGCATTGCCAGACCCTCGCCTCAGTAAAGGCTGATAATAATGCGCACGAAAAATATAACTTGACCGCAGAGAACCCTCCGCCCGTGCATAATATATGATAGCACATTGTTTCAGGTATACTTTAGCCGACACATGCGCTTTTACAAATACCTATCTACCCATTTGTTTAATTGGAAATCAATTGTAGTATACCCCGCTGTATCGGCTTTGTCAACCCCTCCTTTTGAATGGCTCCGCTTTGTATGAACCGAAAAAACCTTTATAATCCTCCGCGCTTAGGAACATTTTTCGACGCTCTTCGTCATATATCTGCACAAACAGCTATTGTTTGACATGTTTTATGATCCATGATAAACTAAAATAACTCATTAAATTGAATGAAGGGAGCTCGAACATAATGCTGGATTTTCTTCTGACGCCTAAAGTCATAGTTCCGGCGGTAATCGTCGTACTTGTCGTCCTTCTCTGTGCCTTTGGCTACATCAAAGCGCCGCCCGACGTCGCGTATATTATTTCTGGTTTGCGCAAAAACCCCAAAATACTTATCGGCCGTGCCGGAATCCGAGTGCCCTTCCTTGAGCGTGTCGATAAACTTATGGTGCGCCAGATCTCTATCGACATCAAGTCGGACGGATATATCCCGACCCAAGACTTCATCGGTGTTGACGTCGACGCGGTCGCAAAGGTTCGTGTTATGACCGATCCCGAGGGTATCAAGCTTGCTATGCGCAACTTCCTGAACATGGATGTAGCGGGCTTTGAACGCGCGATCGTCGATTCGCTGCAGGGTAATATGCGAGAGATAATCGGCACCATCACCCTCAAGGAGATATGCAACGACCGCAAAAAGTTCGGCGACGAGGTTCAGGCCAAGGCCCAGACCGATATGAACGCCCTCGGTATTCAGATAATCTCCTGCAACATCCAGCGTGTAACTGACGAGCGCGAGCTTATAAATGCGCTCGGTCAGGACAATATGAGCAAGATCCAGAAGGACGCCGCCATCGCGAAGGCAGAGGCCGAACGCGATATCGAGATCGCCCGCGCCGAGGCGGCAAAGGCAGCAAACGACGCCAAGGTGAAGTCCGAAACGGAGATCGCCATCAAACAGAACGAGCTTGCCATCAAGCAGTCTGAGCTGAAGGAAGCCTCCGATATCAAGAAGGCCGTCGCTGATGCCGCCTATAAGATCCAAGAGGAAGGCCAGCGTAAGACCATCGAGATAACCGCGGCTAACGCGGATATCGCCCGCCGCGAGAAAGAGGCGGAGCTTGCAGAACGCGAGATAACGCTCAAGGAGCGCAAACTCGACGCCGAGATCCGCAAGCAGGCGGACGCGGAAAAATACGCCGCCGAGCGCCGCGCTGAGGCGGAACTGATAGTCCGCCAGAAAGAGGCGGAGGCCAAGCGCTATGAACAGGAGCAGACCGCAGCCGGTATCCGCGCCGTCGGTGAGGCGGAGGCGGAAGCCATACGCGCCAAGGCGCTTGCAGAGGCAGAAGGTATCGACCGCAAGGCGGAAGCTATGAAGAAATACGGAGAGGCAGCCATGCTCGAGATGATAATGGAGGCCCTGCCCGTGATAGCCAAGAATGTCGCCGAGCCGCTCGGCAAGGTCGACAAGATAACGATGTACGGCGAGGGCAACAACACGAAGCTCATCTCCGATATCGTGAACACGACTACTCAGGTTTCTGAGGGGCTGATGCAGAGCGTCGGCATCGACCTCAAGGCTCTGCTTGCCGGCTTCCTCGGCGGAAAGGCGGCCGCAGGAACGGTAGTAATACAGACTCCGGAAGAGACAGATCCGCAGGATGAGCCGGCAACTGACGACACAGACCAGCCCGTTTCTACAGACGTGGAAGAATGACGTATCATGGAAGAAAAAGTTACCCGTGAGACGTTGGCCGATGGAAACATGCTGCGCTATCTGAAAAACCGGTTTATGAATGACCGTTCGCAAGATAACCTCATATCTCTGCTGGCCTGTCTGCGTGATTCCGTTGTGCTTGTGCCGATGAATATCGCAGGAGACAGCGAAGGCGTAAATCCCGTCCCTGTTCGTTATCGTCCCGAATTGCTTAGAGGGCCGGACGGCGGCCTGTATTTTCCGGTATTCACTCAGAAAGAGACGATCCCGGAAACGTTTGAGAGCAATTTCACATGGACTCCTGTTGAGGCAGTGCAGTGCGTTCGCATGGCACATTCCGAAAACGGAATAACAGGGCTGGTGATAGACGCATTTACCGAAGTTCTGACCATGCCTATGAATGTGGCGGATCTGATCGAAAAGATCCCGTCGTCACTCGCTGAGGTTGAAGAGAACTGAAAATAAACAAAAAAGTGAGCAAGCTGCATGCTTGCTCACTTTTTTGTTTATTTCTATACT
>CAZIHY010000061.1:0-12104 GCA_964539115.1 uncultured Oscillospiraceae bacterium | reverse complement strand
AAAGCGGCATTTTACAGAAATGCCGCTTTTTCTCGTGTCTTTATGACCGGGATATGGTAAAATAATGTATGAGTATTCAGAAGAAAGGAACCACCGACAGATGGATAAAATAATAGAACAGCTCGCAAATGAGCTTGGCAAGAAGCCGGAGCATGTCGAAAACGTCGTAAAACTGATCGACGAGGGCAACACGATACCGTTTATTGCCCGTTACCGTAAGGAGCTTCACGGGGCGATGGACGACACGGCTTTGCGTACGCTGGAAAAGCGGCTTGCCTATCTGCGAGGGCTTCAGGAGCGCCGGGAAGCGGTAATATCTGCGATATCGGAGCAGGGGAAGCTGACGCTGGAGCTTGAAAAGGCGATAAACAGCGCGCAGACCCTTGTTGAGGTAGAGGACTTGTATGCGCCGTTTAAGCAGAAACGCCGTACGCGGGCTACCATCGCCCGCGAAAAGGGGCTCGAGCCGCTCGCGGAGACGCTTTTTGAGCAGCGGTCGGACGGCCCTGTGCCGGAGACTGAGGCGCAAAAATACATAGACACCGAAAAGGGCGTTGAGTCAGCCGGGGACGCTCTTTCCGGCGCGAGCGACATTATCGCGGAAAAGATAAGCGAGGACGCGGAGCTGCGCAAAAAACTGCGCATGCTCATAAACGGCAGCGGCTATATACATTCTGCAGCGACGGTGGAAGAGGATTCCGTATACCGACAGTACTATGATTTTACACAGCGCATATCAAAGATGCAGGGATACCAGACCCTTGCCGTCAACCGCGGTGAGAAGGAGAAAATGCTGCGCGTTGCCGTTGAGCTGGATGAGAAAAGCGCGATGGCGGTCATAGAGCGCAATATAATAAAGAAAGGCAGCCCGTCGACGGAATTCGTGCGGGCAGCAGCCCAGGACGCATACGGCCGGCTCGTCTTTCCCTCCCTTGAACGTGAGGTGCGCTCGGGTCTGACGGATGCTGCCTGTGAGGGGGCGATAGGCCAGTTCGCGCTGAATCTACGCCCGCTGCTTATGCAGCCGCCTGTGAAGGGAAAGGTCACAATGGGCCTCGATCCCGGATACCGCATGGGCTGTAAGGTAGCGGTCGTTGACGCTACCGGTAAAGTGCTGGATACCGCCGTCGTCTATCCAACCTATAACGAGAATAAAAAGCAAGAGGCTATCAGGATACTATCAGACCTTATCAGGCAGCACGGCGTGGTAAATATAGCGATCGGCAACGGAACCGCCAGTCGGGAGACTGAACAGATGGCGGTCGAGCTCATACGCAGAGAGAAGGAGGCGGGCAACTCTGTCAGTTATATGATCGTTTCCGAGGCAGGTGCCTCTGTCTACTCTGCGAGCGAGCTTGCGGCTCAGGAATTTCCGCAGTTCGACGTAAACCTCCGCTCGGCGGTGTCGATCGCCCGTCGGCTTCAGGATCCGCTCGCGGAACTTGTGAAGATAGATCCCAAAGCCATCGGCGTGGGCCAATATCAGCACGATATGCCTCCCAAAAGGCTGGACGAGGCGTTGAAAGGCGTTGTTGAGGATTGCGTAAACAGCGTAGGCGTGGATGTGAACACGGCGTCGCCCTCGCTTTTGCAGCAGGTATCCGGGCTGACGGCGGCGACAGCGAAGAACATAGTTGCGTACAGGGAGGAAAACGGCCCCTTTACATCGAGAAAGCAGCTTCTTAAGGTCCCAAAGCTGGGACCAAAAGCCTTTGAGCAGTGTGCGGGCTTTCTGCGCGTGCCGGAGAGCAAAACGGCGCTGGACAACACCGCGGTGCATCCCGAGTCATATGATGCGGCTAAGGCGCTTCTGGACCTGACCGGACACACGATGCAGGACGTCAAAAACGGCGGGCTCGCCTCGCTGAAAGAGGAGATCGGGCGCTATGGCGAGGAAAAGGCGGCGCGGGAGGCCGGTGTCGGAATTCCGACGCTGAGAGACATTGTGGCGGAGCTTATGAAGCCCGGTCGTGACATACGCGACGACCTGCCGCAGCCCATACTGCGTACGGACGTTATGGAGATAAAGGATCTGAAGCCCGGCATGACGCTTTCCGGGACTGTGCGAAATGTAATAGAGTTCGGAGTATTTGTCGACATCGGAGTACATCAGGACGGACTTGTACATATCTCGCAGGTAGCAAACCGCTTCATAAAGCACCCGTCAGAGGTCGTCTCTGTCGGCGATATAGTCAAGGTCGTTGTGCTCGAGGTGGACGAGAAGAAAAAGCGCATCAGCCTTTCGATGAAACAGGTTGAGCAGTAAATGCTGCTTTTTCATCGAGGAGATAAACGGCGCGGACTACCCGGATGGCGAACCGGACGAGAGATGCTGCGGCATGGATCATATTGAGGACTGAAAAAATGACCGCCTCTTCTGCGGCTGGATCAATGGTGGGCATATAGAACCGCAAAGGAGCCTGTCAAACACAGTGCAAAACAAAAACCGGCTGGGTTTATAGAAAACCCGGCCGGTCGTATTTATGTTATTTTACAGATCCGCGCCCTCGGGGGGAGTGCCCACCATGGGGTAGGAGCTTTCATAGGTGTAGTACGGCTGCGGGGTCTGCGGCCAGTACAGACGGGGTATCTTCTGGTCGTAGGGGCGGTAGAAGGTGGTCGGTCCGTCCGCATAGTCGACCCACTGGTCGCCGGTTTTCGGCCAGCCCTTGAAGTCGGGCTTGAACCAGTCGGGCTCTCCGGCCGTCCAGCTCTTGCGGTAGTCGGAGACAAAGGTGGTGAAAATCTGCAGGCTGCGGAACTTCCACTTGCCGTCCTCACAGATGAACTCGGCAGCGATCTGGTTTGCGTTCCAGCTTGCCTTGGGACCCTCGCCAGTGGGATAGGCCTCCCAGCCGAAGGAACTCCAAAGGCCCTTCGCAGTCTCGCCGTCGCCCGCAACGACGATGCAGGGAGTGAGGCTGTTCATCTCGATATGTGCGCCAGGGATCTCCTGGCCCATATAATAATGGTCACGGAGCAGTCTTTTGATGTTTTCCTTGCTCTTGTAAACACCGAATTTGAATATCTCAAAGGAGATCTCAACACTGTCGGCGAACTCCTCAACGCAGGCGTCGGCGTCCTTTCCCTGGAAGGCGAAGAGGAAACGGTTGAGCGTGTTCTGGACCTGCATACAGGCGTCGGCGCGCTTGAGCTCCAGCTCGAGCTTTTTGCGTCCCTCGGCTATTTTGGTCTCCAGCTCCATTATTTTGGCTTCCATTATATCGTTCATGGCTGTATCCTCCTCTCCTTATTCTTTTGGCGCGCCGACAACAGGGTCGGAGCCCTCGTAGGCGTCGTATGCCTTCGGCGGTTTGGGCCAGTAGGGCAGAGTGCCCTGCGGGTCATATTCCCTTACATAAGTGGGTTCGGCGCTCGGGCCGCCGGTGAAGGAGTCGACAACATCGCGGCTGCGGACGACTGTGAACCACTCGTCCTTTTTTTCAACGTCCGTCCAGGAGTCGTAGAAGCCGATCTGGAAGGTGCGGAAATACTGCATGTGCCAGATCTTCCATTTGCCGTCCTCGAGTATGAACTCAACTGCGAACTTGCCGTATACCCAGGAGGAGCGGACCTTGTGCCCGCGCTCCGCCTCGGTCTCCTCGACGTCAGCATCCGCTCGATCAAGGGGGAACGCCTCGTGTCCGGGGCTTAGCCAGACTCCCTTTGCGGTTTTGCCGTCGCCGGCAACCTCGATGACGGGGGTGGAGACGGCGTGCTCGTGCAGAACGCCGTAGCCCTTGCCATCGAAGGCGGCGCAGTATTTTTTGTAGAAGTCGGAAATTTTTGCCTTGCCGGTGTAGACTCCGAAGTCGGCTATTTCAAGGGAGGTATCCTCGCGGTCGGAGAAATAGCCGAGAACGCGGTTGTACATCATGTAGCGGGCGTAAAAGGTGTATTTGCCCATGAGATTGTTTATGTCGATTATTGCCTGGGCTCTGTTGACGCCGTGTGTGACGTCGGCCTCAAGCGAATCGATCATGTTCTCGAGGCGGTCGAGTTGTGCATCGTAATAATTGAGCTTCATATTCTGTAACCTCCCTTAACCGTCGATTTCATAGCCTTCAAACGGAGCGCCGACGACGGGCTGGCTACCCTCGTAGGTCTCGTAAGGCTCGGGCGGCTGCGGCCAGGGCTTCATCTGCTGCCATGCGCGGTATTCCTGGAAGAACGTGGTGTCTCCGGCATAGTCCGCCTTGGGCATTCCCTTGTCGGGCGGCGGTGCGTCCTCGCCGTCCTCGGGCTCGGGAGGAGCCATCATTTTGGGAGCGCCGTCAGACCACTCGTGATCCCATGCAGAGATGAAGGTGGACATACCGTGATTGTGCCAGACCTTCCATACGCCGTCCTCCTTGCAGAATTCGCAGGCAGGGGTCATCCAGATCCAGAAGCCGCGGTGACCCTTTTCGTCGGTACCGCTGCCCTCCGCGCCGTTGGAGATGAAAACGCCCTTGGCGGTCTCGCAGTCCGCCGCGACCTCGATGATTGGAGTGCAGAGAGGATGCTCGGCCATGAAAAGCCCCATACCGTCGGTAAAGCTTTCGTCTCTGGCGGATTCCTCGTTGTCGCCCTGGTGGCCTACGGCATAGAGTTTGTGAACGGCGTCGATGCCGTCGCACAGACCCATGGGGCCGATCTCGGCTCGGACGGTCGGGGTGTTCATCGCGTAGGATGCCATGCTCCAGAGATGCTTGTTGCCGGCATGGCGGTATGAATAGCGGGTCGTCGCGTTGAACGCTTCGGTATAGGCCATAACATGCTCGATTTTTTTGTGCAGCGCGGCGAGAGTATCCTCGAGGCGCGCTTCGAGCTGCTGCAGCCTTTCCTCCTGAGTCATAGGTTTTGCCTCCTTTATTAAAGATATAACAATTTTACCGGAAATACCCTGGTATAACCAATGCATTTTTGTAATATGTTTATTAAATCACCGCATAAAAAAAGTAAGACGCGCGGAAAAATAAGCCGGAAGCATTGCTTCCGGCTTATTTATGAAAGGATCAAATATCCAGAGCCGCGTAATATGCCTCGTGGATACCTTCGTAAACTGTCGCGGGACGTCGGCAGTCGCCGACCTGATAGAAGTCGGCAAACTCTTCACGGAGCTCCTTGGCAAGGGAATCGTCGGCGCTCATACCGACAGCGTAAACGATGAGATCGGACTCAACGAGCGTCTCCTCGCCGCCGCGCTCGAACACCACGCCTTCATCGGTTATCCTCGTGCACCTTGCATTGACTTCCTTGCGCGCGCCTTTGATGTGCCAGTCGATATCCATACCGCCGCCCATGTGCAGACGCGGAGCCATTTCGATGATCGTTGCTTCACGACCGGAACGAAGCAGGGCAACGGCGAACTCACAGCCGGCGAGATTGCCGCCGACAATGGCGACCCGCTGCGGTAAAGCGTCGAGCTTTTCTATCGCCTCGAGAACGTGCATGACGTTCTTGCCTCCGATGCCCTCGATTCGCGGAACAATAGGCTTCGAGCCTGAGGCGAGGATGACTGCGTCGGGCTCGTTTTCCAGCAGCACTTCAACGGTCGCTGCGGTGTTCAGTCGTATGTCAACGCCGGATTTTTCGATCTGGCGAATGTACCAGTCGCGCAGCATGTTCAGGCGGTATTTGACGTCGTCGCCCTCAAAGCTCTTGAATATGCCGCCCAGAGCGTCCGTCTTTTCATAAAGTGTGACGCTGTGTCCGCGCTCGGCGGAGGTCAGTGCCGCCTGCATGCCGGCAAGGCCGCCTCCGATGACTGCGACCTTTTTGGATACTGCGGCCTTTGCTCCGGGCGCTGAGTAATACTCCTTGCCGAGGCGGGGATTTACGCTGCAGCGCATGGTGTGCTTTTCATGCATGCCGTTGAGGCATTTAAGGCAGCCGATGCATGGACGGATATCCTCTGGCCTGTTGCGGCGGGCTTTCTTTGGAAATTCCGGATCGGCGAGGAGCGGGCGTCCCATAATGACAAAATCCGCGCTGCCGTTTTCGAGCAGTTCCTCAGCTATTTCCGGCGTTATGATGGCGCCGACTGCGCCGATATAGATGCCGTCTCCTACCGCTTTCTTCAGCGCGGCGGCGTATTTTGCGTTGGGAGCAGGGGGAAGAAGGTATCCGGGCATAGACGTGGAGCCGTCCGTACCCACCATCGGGGGCATGTCCGAGTCCGGATCATGAGGCGGTTCGTGCGAGGTGTTGATGATGTCGACCTTGCCCTTGAGTGCTCTGACAAGCGCTGCGAGCTCCTCGAAGCGCACGGTGTCATCCTCAGGCGTGAGGCCCGAAACGCGCATCTCAATGACAAAGTCCTCTCCGACGGCGGCGCGTACGGCGTCTATGACCTCAACGCAGAAACGCATGCGGTTCTCAAGACTTCCGCCGTATTCGTCGTTGCGGTCGTTCGTAGGTTGGAAGAACTGGTCGATAAGCTTTCCGTGTCCGCCGTGAATCGTCACCATTTTAAAGCCTGCGCGCTTCAAGGTTCCCGCACACTCGGCAAACTGCCTGATGGTCTCGTGGATCTTATCGATATCCATTGCGTGACCAACACCGAATGGGCTTTTTGTCGCAATGGGGCCGTAGGTTCCCTTGCCGTCCGCAGACAGACCGCCCGCGCCGCAGTGCGCGAGTTCAATGGTGGCAACAGCGCCGTGCTGGTGGATTATGTCGGCAAATTCGGAGAGATAGGCCCACGGTACATCAGGACCGCGAAGCTGAAGGACTTTTCCCATAGCCTCGCAGTCGGGTTCGCAGCAATTGACCTGTGTGTCTCCCATGCCGACGGTCGAAGCGCCACCGGCGGCACGCTCCGACAGATAACGCAGCCAGCTTTCATTAAGTCCATCTTCGGGGATTATTGCCCAGACGCCGATGGGAGAAGATAGAATTCTGTTCTTGAAAGTGACTCCGCGGATGGTTATAGGTTCGAACAGACGGGGGTAATTTGTCTTCAACGCAGATCATCCTTTCTGAATTTTAAAATTGAGCTCCCATTAAACGCAGGATAATGGGAGCTCAAAAATTTTTGCAGTTTTATTTTACCTCGATAACGATCTTTCCGGTATATTCGCCGGCAGCGAGAGCCGTCTCGACGCCGTCAACAGTCACGGTAAGGGTCTTGCCCTCGGCGGCCTTGACGACAGCGCCCTCAGCGATGACGAGCCTCGTGATATAGCTGGTTCCGGTGACGGTCCAGACGGAGGAAGCGTCAAGCTCGACGATGACACCGTTATTGACGGTGGGAGCGGGGGTCTGGATGACGTTGGAAAGCTCCTCGCAGTTGGAAGCGTCGATACGGGTGACTCCGTCGTAATAGCGCTGGGTCGCGGAGCTGATAACGCCGGTGACCTTGGAGTTTATAAGCTTCATCTCCAGGTTCTTGGCGCCCTGGAGTTCATCAGTGATGTCGCTTTCTTCCTCTTCCTCGCCTTCCTTGGGCTGGCGGGACTCAACGAGGGTGTCGGTCAGGCCGTCGCCCTTGAGGCCAATCTCAAAGTGAGCGATATGGTCGCTGCGGCAGTTGGCCTTGAGATTAGTGGAGGAGTTGAGGAAGTCGCCGGTCAGCTCGCAGTCAGTGATGTCAACAAAAACATCCTCGTTGTGGTCTGCGACAGTCAGGTCGCGGCCCTCTTCATAGACGTCGACCTCGCCGATCGGGGGAGTAAAGAAGGTGGCATGGCCGGGGTCGTCGTTGTCCATAAGCTGAAGGATGACGCCATTTTCGGCCTTGATGTCTGCATTGTTGAGATGGATGTTGGTGTTCGCGCCCTTGACTACGAAGGAGGAGCGGACAGTGTCCATAGAGGAATCCTTGACAGTCAGGTGTCCGTTGTTGTCGCGGAAGATCATCGCGCCGTACAGGGTGCCCTTGACGACGGTTCCGTTGACGTACTCCGCGCCGCCGCCGTCCTCAGTGTTCATAAGGATGGGGTATCCGACGGAGAAAACCTTGCAGTTGTCGTAGCTTATGAAGCTGTCGCCGATGGAGAAAGCGCCGTAGCCGCGGGCGCGTGCGCCGGTGTGCTCGATAACGCTGTCCTTTATGTACATGCGGTTGTGGATAACGCCGTCGATGGAGAAAACACCCCAGCCGTTGGAACGGAGGTAGCAGTTATTATAGCGTACGGTCGCGTTGTCGCAGAGCTGCAGAGCGCGGTTTGTGCCGCGCAGGCCGAGCATCCATGCCGGCTGCATGCGGTCGGTAGCGGGGCTGCAGTTGACGATGTGGCAGTTGTTTACAGTGACGTCGCTCTCGCCGCCGAAGTGAACTGCGCAGCGGGTGATGCCGGCGAACATGATGTCGCAGTTATCCATGACGACCTTCGTGTCTCCGATGCAGGTGATGCCGGCGCCCATGGCCATGAAGTCGTTTCCGCCGGCCCCTTCGACGTCCATGCGGATGTTTTTGATAGTGACCTCACTGTTGCCGTCGATCACTATGCCGTTGAAAGATTCCTGCGTGTCACAGATGGTTACGCCGTCAATAAGATTTCCGGTAATGGTGCCGCCCTGAAGCATGGCGGGAACACACTGTTCGGAGACGACCTCTCCATTATTGATGACGAGTGCGGTGCGGTAATCGACAGGCTGTGCCAGACGGCGGAAAAGACCGCTGGGAGGCATCTTATAGAAGTCGGAAACAGTCAGCACGATGTCGCCCTTATAGGTTCCCGGAGCGATGGTGGTGCCGGTTCCGTTGATGGACATGGTCAGAGCCTTGCCCTCAGGAGCGGCGATGGATGCGCCCTCTGCGATAGTGAGCTCTCGCAGAGAGGTAGTCTCCTCAACGGTCCATACGCCCTCGGTTATATTTTTGATCATTGACATTTGTGTTCCTCCGTTATTTATAGTTTGCGTACAAAACTATTATAACCCGTCGAAACAGGTGTGCGCAAGGATAAAGTTATACATAAAATGCATGCGGTAATGCATAAGCGGAATCACCGGACGCATAAACCGCGGATTTTGAGAAAAGATAAGTGAAAAACGGAGGTGCGGAGAATGAGCGCTCACGAGCCGATAACCGAAAAGTTGATAAAGGTTTTGGAGGCGGAGCCGCAGCTGAAAGAGCTTCTGGAAAAATCAATTATGGCGGCTTGGAGAGAGAATCCCGATCCGCGCACAAATCCGGTGCATTCAATTGAAGATTACCTGCAATTTATCGACCGGTGCAGCAGTTCGATGCCGTGGGACATGCTGGACGGAACCGGGGACGACGGCATTTACGACCGAATTGACCAGGGCCTGAACTATTTTTATTTCCTGAACGACAGGCCGCTCGCGGAGCTTGAGGGGCGTGGTTTATACAATGCCTCCATGCAGTACGTTGGGGCATACCGTGACTGGCTTGTGGAGTTTGCGCGGGACTGGGGTGAGTATCTCAGCAGACCGGAGACTTGGGGAACTGAATATCTTGAACTTGTCCGTTCGGACGCACGCTTCGGCCTTGGCAGGGGCTGGTATGAATCTCCGGAGAATTGGCATAGCTTCAACGACTTTTTTTCGCGCCGCCTTTCTTCATCCGCTGCCAGACCTATCGCAGCGGAGGGAGACGACAGAGTTGTCTGTTCTCCCGCGGATTCAACTCCGCAGGGTGTCTGGGAGATCGATAATAACAATAAAATTGTCTGTAACGGAGAGAAAAATGTGAAGTCACAGAATTTTGCCTCCGTTTATGATCTTTTGGGGCCGCGATGCCGGTACCGCGAAAGCTTTGCGGGAGGGCGCATAACTCACAGCTTTCTGGATGTGCACGATTACCACCGTTATCACTTTCCCGTGAGCGGAAAGGTGCTTGAGGTCAGTATAACGCCGCAGGAGTGCGCCTCCGGAGGACTTACGCGATGGGATGCACAGCTGGGCAAGTACGTGCTGGACTCCCGGCTTCCGGACTGGCAGATGAGCGAGACGCGTGGCTGTGTTATCGTGGAGACCGACATGGGAAATTTGGTGGCTCTGCTGCCTGTTGGCATGTCGCAGGTTTCGTCAGTAAATTTTGGGCGGGACGTGAGACCCGGTGCGCACTTTAAGAAGGGCGACGAATTGGGCTGGTTCTTGTTCGGTGGGTCTGATTTCGTAATGGTGTTTCAGAAAAGTGCGGGCTTTGAGTTCACGGCCTGGACCGGAGAGCATATCCAAATGGGTCAGGAGTATGGCAGAATGAAATGAAAAAGCACCGGAGTCATCGGACGCCGGTGCTTTATATCAGATGAAAAATTCAACTATGAAAACTGCTGCGCACCCTAAGACAGAGACGAGGAAGAGGCTTGCGCCTTTCCAGGCCAGCACGATGCCTACGACAAGTGCGAGCGCAGCCGAATAGGGGCTTTGCGTTGCGTCGAGTATAGCTGGGAAGGTCATGACGGAAAGCGTCACGTATGGGACATAGTAAAGGAAAGAACGGATAAACCGGTTCTTGATCTCGCCGCGGATAAGGGTCAGGGGCAGTACACGGACAAGATATGTAACGGCGGCCATGACGAGAATATAGAGATAAGGGCTGTATTTCATTCTTCGTCCTCCTTTCGCGGGAAAATGAGCGCCGCGATGGCAGAGATAACGACTGTAAGAATTATTGTTTTCAGTCCGGATGATATAGAGTCAAAAACAGCCAGACGGTTGAACAGAAAGCTCGCAAGGAAAGAAAAGCCGACGATCAGCGCGATTATCCGGCTCTTTCTCGCGGGCGGGATTATGACCGCAAGGAACATACCATAAAGTGCGACGCCAAGCGCGCTGAGTATGCGCAGGGGAAGAATATTGCCAAGCAGTACGCCGAGGTATGTACCGACCACCCATCCGGGCAAGCCAAGTGTGATCATGCCGTAATAATAAAATGGGTTTAACTTGCCCGGAACGGCGGACGCGGCGCCGAAATACTCATCCGTCACGATAAAACCTATGATCATGCGGTGGATCAAACCGGTATCCGAAGAGAATTTCTGGCTCAGCGAACAGGACATCAGGAGATATCTGGCGTTTGCGACGAGCTCTATGACGGCGGCCTCTAGCAGACCGGCTCCCGCTGCCATTACCGTAAATGCGGCATATTCGCCTGCGGAAGCGTTGAGCAGAAAACTGCTTAGCGCCGCTTGAAAAGCGGTTAACCCGGCGGTTCGTGCCGTTATGCCGATGGTAAGCGCGACGGCAAAGTAGCCGAGCATGATAGGAAAGCCGGTTTTTAGCCCGCGCCGGAACCATGTGATATTGGATTGATCGATCGTTTCAGTCATCTTAGGGCATCTCCGATAAAATAGTTACAAATCAAATTTTAACACGAATAATAGCGTAAAGACAACACTTTTTGAAATGATAACGATCGCCGTCACATTATATGTTCCTCAGCGCAGTTATCCTGAACGCGGAAACCGAGCGCGGGGCGTTCATAGATGGGGTATTTGTCGATGCCAAGCTCATCAAATTTCGAGCACAGGCGCATTTCCGGGAAAAGACGGAGATCGTATATGTCCCTGCGTATAAGCTCGCTTTTTTCTATGCCTGTCATAGCATTCACCTCAAAGCAAGTATTCCCCCGGAAAACGGAGACTATGCTGAAGCGCCTGGACATTGCATAAAGCGGGACAATGGCTTACAATTGCCCGGCTGAAAATCTGTTTAAATAATTAAAGCGGTAGTCAAATGTGCATCACATTTAGACTACTGCTTTTTTGATTTCTTCCAAATTAAATATTCCTCATAATCCCGTAACTCAGCCAGTTCTTCTTTTGTAAACATTTCCAGACGACGGCGTTGCATGTAGACGGGATCGACGTCAGACAGGCCTAATAAATAGTCCGCTGAGACTTGATAAAGCCGACAAATGGCAACAAGCATTTCGTGATTTGGTGAACTTTTTTCCTGCTCCCAAGCTCTTACGGTGGGCAGAGATACTCCCAACTGTTCCGCCAAAGCAGCTTGTGTATCCTTATGATCTTTACGTATCTCGGATAGGCGTTCCCCAATCATATGAACGGGGTACCCTTTCCTTAAAATCGCTCTCTTTTATCTACCAACAGGGAGAGAAATATCGCTTGTTGGTATTATCCCAAACCCTTACGTAAACTGACATTTTCGATTCTATCAGAACGTAAAATCTATTCTCACTAACTTTT
>CAZIHY010000060.1:0-12257 GCA_964539115.1 uncultured Oscillospiraceae bacterium | reverse complement strand
GTGTGATCAGTGCCAGAACAAGAGATAAACTGCGTTTTTTCATGATGTTTCTCCTTTCATTATTTTTATTTGAAATATAACGCAATACATGATAGGATTTTTGGAGCGGCGGAGAGATGCCGCTCTCGGGAGAAAGGGGAGACGCTGTATGGAAGTGCACCAGCTGATTTATTTTGTAACTGTTGCAAAATACGAACATATAACCAGAGCGGCGGCAGAGCTTCACATTTCTCAGTCGACGCTCAGCTCAGCTCTGAAAAAGTTGGAGGCGGAGCTGGAGCTGAAGCTGTATGAGAGGACTGCAAAGGGTATCGTATTGACGCCGGAAGGACGCATCTTCCTGCACAGAGCGGCACGAATTGTATCGGAAATAGATAATGCTGGTTATATTATGGCGCAATTAGCGAAACAAAACGGAGGGATGCGTCTGCATATAGCATGCGGAGAGACGCTGGGGCTCTCGGGAATTGTATACGAGACGGAGAGACAGCTTCTTGAAGAAGAGAAGGGCATGTGCTTTACCAATCTGTTCGAGGAGTATGGAAACAATGGGGCTATGCTGTTAAGCGGCACCGCCGATTTGCTGCTGACGTACTCCAGGATTACCAGACCGGAGATTGAGTGGCACAGGCTCAGCGGCGATAGAATGCTGCTGCTTGTCAGGGAGGATAATGAGCTTGCGCAGAGGAAAAGCGTTTGTATGAATGAGCTTGCGGATGTGAAGCTCATAGCGCCTATTGAGCACTGTTTTTTGCGGGATCATATTGACGTTTTGTTTGGAGACGTCAACATGTTTACCCCGACCAATATATTTATCTGTTTTTCTGAGTCGGACATTCCGAATCTTGTCGAACTTGGGATGGGCTGCGCGGTGGTGACAGAGCTGTGGTGGAGACAGTGCCGCAGCAAAGGAGCCGGAAGGTTGTGCACGATAGAAATCGAGGGAAGCGCCGCAAAGCTGGAGCTTGGAGCAGCCAGACTCATAAATATGCCGCATAGTCAACTCTGCAACAGCTTTATCGAAAAAATTAAAAACATACTTGCGGAACAATGAATATAAAATCAAAGCGAAATTTATGCATAAATTACAAATTATGCTGAAAATATAGTTCAAAAATTGCGAATTTTACATTAATAAATATAAGCGCAAAAGGGAAACAAGTCAAATTCAAAGAATCTCGGGATCAATCGATTTTATCGATAATAGTATAAAGGGTACGATTATTAGAAATACCGTTGTAAAAATGTTCAGCTATATGGTATAATACCTATTACACGTAGGGTTATTCCCTGACTGTTACAGACAGAAAGGACACCACCGCAATGCTTGAACTTAAGAATATATGCTATAAGGTCAGCGACGAGGGCGCGGAGACAGAGATCATAAGGGATCTCAGCCTTGCGATAGAAGACAAAAAAATGGTCGTTTTCACAGGGCCTAACGGCGGAGGAAAGACCACGCTGGCAAAAATAATAATGGGGCTTATCCAACCTGTATCAGGACAGATAATCTGGAATGGACACGACATAACCGGCCTCAATATAACCGAGCGGGCGCGTCTTGGGATAAGCTATGGCTTTCAGCAGCCGCCCCGTTTCAAGGGGCTGAAGGTGCGCGATCTGCTCACGATAGCCTCCGGCAAGCGACTTGTAACCAAGGACGAGTGCTGTGGATATCTTACACAGGTCGGGCTCTGCGCCAACGATTACCTCGACCGCGAGGTTGACGCCAGCCTGTCCGGGGGAGAGGTCAAGCGTGTTGAGATCGCGACGATCCTTGCCCGCCACGGCGAGCTTATGATTTTTGATGAGCCGGAGGCCGGCATCGACCTGTGGAGCTTCGCACGGCTTACAGAGACCTTCAGCCAGATACACGAAAAACGTACTGCGACGATGATAATAATCTCGCACCAGGAGCGTATAATTTCTCTGGCGGACGAGGTAGTGATAATCTCAGGCGGAAAAATAAGCGGGTCTGGTTCCGCTGAAGAGATTCTGCCGGAAATCTCTGCCGGAACGATGGGCTGCTGCCCAAAACTATGCTGAGGAAGGAGAGTAAACCATGCTGAACGAAACTGATCTCTCCCTGCTTGAGCAGATAGCGGACATGAAGGAAACGCCCAAGGGGGCGTACAATATCCGAAAGGACTGTGGCTGTGCCAGCCGCGCCAGCACGGAGAATATTGTTATAACAGGAAAAGAAGATAAACCTGGTATCGACATCCGGATAAAGGCGGGAACGAAGGGCGAGACTTGCCATATTCCCGTCATCATAACGGAGAGCGGGATCAAGGAAACGGTTTATAACGATTTCTTTGTAGGCGAGGATTGCGACGTCACCATTATCGCGGGATGTGGTATCCACAACTGCGGTGAGCAGGAGTCGAGGCACGACGGAGTACACACCTTCTATGTAGGGAAAAACTCCCATGTGACATACTCTGAGAAGCATTATGCCGAGGGAGACGGCGGGGGAGAGCGCGTCATGAACCCGCAGACTGTCGTATATCTTGAAGAGGGCGCTTCCATTAAGATGGACACCGTACAGATTCGCGGAGTCGATTCAACAGTGCGCGACACGAAGATCGTCTGCGGAGCCGGGGCGGAGGCCGTTGTGACTGAGCGACTGCTCACCCATGGAAAGCAGACGGCGACCTCGAATATGGAGATCGTCCTTGACGGCGCGGATTCCAAAGGCCGCGTCATCTCAAGAAGCGTTGCACAGGATAAGTCAGAACAGGTTTTCTATCCCCGCATGGTTGGCAACGCGCAATGCTTTGGCCATGTACAGTGCGACTCTATTATTATGGGCGGCGCCCGCATCCGCTCGATACCTGAGATCGCGGCGAACGACACAGAGGCCCAGCTCATCCACGAGGCTGCGATCGGGAAAATAGCCGGTGACCAGCTTCTGAAGCTCCAGACCCTCGGTCTGACGGCTGAAGAAGCGGAGGACAGGATCCTCAAAGGATTCCTCGCCTGAGATAAGTTAAAACAAAAAAACGCCTGTTCTCCGAAACCGGAGAACAGGCGTTTTTTTGTTATCAGTTTTCTCTGAGCTTGCCCCAGAAGAACAATGCGACGGTGCCGGGGCCTGTATGGCTGCCTATGGTCGTGCCGACGCTGTTTATGACGACCTTGCCGTCGAGCTTCGGAAATCGTTCTTCAACAAGGTTTGCAACAGCTTTTGCATCCTCAATACAATATGACTGGGAGATATAGCATTTTCCGGAGTAATCAAGCCCATCCTGGGCGCATTCTTCCATGCGGTCGACGATCTCCTGAATGACCTTTTTCTTGGTCCGTACTTTCTGGCGGGGGATAAGCCGGCCCTCGTTGTCCATATTGAGAAGCGGACAGATATTGAGAAGGGTGCCGAAAATGCCAGCCGTCTTTGAGATACGTCCGCCTTTGATATAGAAGCTCAAGTCGGTTGAGAAAAACCAATGGTTCAGCTCAAGCCGGTGGTCTGTCGCCCACTGTGCAAGGCTCTCAACGTCCATGCCGCCGTCGCGGAGATCAGCGAGCTTGTCCATGAACAGGCCATAGCCGGAGGACGCGCCGAGGGAATCGACAACAAAGATCTTTCGCTCCGGGAATTTTTCCGCAAGAATATCGCGCGCGGCGCATGCGGAATTATAGACTCCGGAAATTCCCGAGGAAAGGCTGACATGCAGGACATCCTGCCCAGCTTGAAGAAAAGGTGTAAAAAATTCGACGAACTCAGCTACATTGACCTGAGATGTGCTGGTTTCCGCTCCGTTTGCCATGGCCTTATAGAATTCGTCAAAAGGTATGGATTTTCCAAGGTCGTCGTCATACAGCTTTCCGTCGAGAAAGAAGTGGAAGCAGATGTATTTTATGTTTCGGCTTTCAAAATGTTCGGCAGATAGATCGGCCGTCGAACAGCAACTGATAATATAATCGCTCATAATTATGTCCATCCTGTAATAATCTAAATTATACTTATATTTTAACAGTTTGTATGCATTCTTGCAACGGAAAATAAATAAGATGCGAAAATTAATTACAGCGGACCAAATCTAAATATCATTTTATTGATACTGATAATGGATCAGCTCCGGATATCCAGATCGATGAAAAAAGCTGGTCAACCCGAAATAAAAACCCCAGCGTCAGTAGTACGCCGAGGTTTTTATTGCGCAGTGTTATGCATTTTTGATGAAGTCAAGAAGGTCAATCAGCGCGCCGTTTGCGATATAAACTGGGCTATCTTCTCCTAATTGGATAATAAGATCACCATCAGAAAGCCAGATTGAAATCTTGATTTCCTCATCTTCGGAACTGCGGCCGATGATCGTGAACAGCGGGTCATCATCCGGAGCGTCTTCTTCGGAGAGTTTGGAGAAAGAGAGAAGATTTGCCAGAGCGGCCAGCGCATCGGAATTTGTTGTTGAAACGTCCGGTGTGACAGAGCCGGTGTCTGAGGGGCCGCCGGTGTAAATTTCAGCTTCGGTCAGAGACATCAGGATCGCCATCTCGTCCTCCGCGGAGTTAGAAGCATCATTGTCGCCGTTTGATTCCGCAGGTACATCCTCGGGAAGCGGATCCGCAGGTTCGCCGACGGTGGTCTCTTCATCAGATGCGGGGGGCAAAGGAGGTTCCGGAGTTGGAGCGGTAGGGGTGTCGGCGTTATTGTTTTTTCCATCGGGCGCCGGCTGGCTGTCGTCAGATGGAATGTCAAAAAGCTGTGTCTCATTGTTAGATTCAGGCTTATTAGGAACAGTATCCGTCATGTTATACGCGGCCTGGGGAGATAAGTCATCGGTTGTACTGTTGCTTTTCCATCTGTCAACGCCGATTTTTGAGGCGGCTGCTGCGAGGATGACAAAACAGGCGGCGATCGCGGCGAAACGGCCCCACACAGAATGCTTTTTGCGGGACGGGCGCTCGAGCCCGATTTTGAACATGACGCCTTCAGTAAAGCTATTGGGCGGTTGTACAAGTTCATCGGAAAGACTCTCGGAGATGCCGGCAAAGGCGTCATATACAAGGCGGCATTCATCGCATTCCATAAGGTGGCGCTGCAGCTCGACCATTTCCTCCGGAGCTATTTCGTTGTCTATCGTAAGGCTTATAAGCTCACGGTATTCTTCACAAGTCCGCATGCATCACACCTCCTTTGCCGTATTAGACGGGAACCTATCTGAAATGTTCCCGTCTTTCAAGAGAATAGAGCACAACTTTTTTCGCGCTCTGAAAATGCGGGATTTGACTGTTCCGAGCTCCAGAGACAGCACCTCGGCTATCTCGTCGTAGGACAGCCCGTTTATCTCTCTCAGCACAATTATCTGCCGGTAATCCTCCGGTAATAACTCCAATGCGGCGTTTACGCTTCGTCGGAGCTCATTTTTTTCCAGAACTGTTTCGGGGGAGAAGCGGCCGTCGGGGATCTCCAACTCCTGCTGCTCATCTTCGTCGTTGGTATATGAGGTGCTGACCGCTGACCGCCTTTTGCGTGAACGAAGGAAGTCAAGGCATAGATTGCTCGTAAGTCGATACAGCCAAACGGAAAACTTGCTGTCTCCGCGGAACTTCGAAAGGCTCCTGTATGCCTTGACAAAGGCATCCTGTGAGATATCGTATGCGTCCTCTTCGTTTCCGGTCATTTTGAGGGCAAGGCTGTAAACCTGCCGCTGGTTTTCTATAACGAGAGCCTCAAAGGCGTTTGCGTCTCCGTCAAGTACCCTGGATATGATGTTCATTTCCTCACTGCGAGTCAATTCATCACCTCAGTTCTTTCTTTATCTGCTGTGCTATCCTTCGCGCGTCGTCAAGCGTTTCGATTTTCACTATCTGCTGCTTAAAGTATCCTGAGTGCGGAACGCCGCGGAGATACCACGCAAAATGCCGGCGTGACTCAAGACAGGCTATTCTTTCGCTCTTATACTGGGCGGCGAGCTCAAACTGGCGGATGGCAGTGTCTACACGCTCGGCAAGAGGGGGCAGGGGAGGGATCTCATTACCCTCTATCACGGCGCTGCCCTGTGCAAAAAGCCACGGGTTGCCAAAGCTCCCGCGGCCTATCATGGCAAGGTCGCAGCCGGTATATCGTAATATGTGCTCCGCGTCCTCGGCGGTCCATATATCGCCGTTTGCGATGACGGGAATATCGGTTATCTCCCTTTTTACATCGCGGATGATGTCCCAGTCGGCTTTGCCCTCGTACATCTGCGTGCGGGTCCGGCCGTGTATCGCAATGGCAGCGGCGCCCGCATCACGGCACATTTTTGCAAACTCAACGGCGTTGACGCTGCCTTTATCCCAGCCCTTCCTGAACTTGACGGTGACGGGACAGCCCGCTTTTGAAACGACGGCCTCGATTATCCGCTGGGCCTTTTCGGGATCGCGCATGAGACTGCTGCCCTCGCCGTTGTTGACGATTTTACCAACGGGGCAGCCCATGTTGATGTCGATTATATCTGCATTGGAGATTTCTCTTGCTTTTATAGCTGCCTCAGCCATAACATCGGCCTCGCTGCCGAATATCTGGGCAGCGAGCGGCCTGTCGCCGGGTATGGATTCAAGAAGAGCGCGCGTCTTTCCGTCCTGATACATGAGAGCCTTTGCACTCACCATCTCTGTCGTCGTCATCGCGGCGCCCTGCTCCATGCAGATATGGCGGAAAGCCAGATCGGTCACCCCCGCCATGGGTGCCAAAAGCAGACGGCCCTCTATCTCAATGTTTCCGATCTTCGTCATAGCGATATGTCAAGTCCGACGGGGCAGTGGTCGGAACCCATGATCTCGGGACATATAAAGGCCTTGTTGATGCTGCCGTTTATCCTGTCGGAGACAAGAAAATAATCGATACGCCAGCCGACGTTCCGCTCCCGCGCGGCGGAGCGGAAGCTCCACCAGGTGTAAGCGTTTTCAAGGTCAGGGTAGAGGTGGCGGAAGGTATCCGTAAAACCGGCGTCGAGCAGCGCTCCGAATTTTGACCGTTCTTCATCGGTAAAACCGGGGTTACCGCGGTTTGTTTTGGGATTTTTGAGGTCTATCTCGTTGTGCGCTACATTCATATCGCCGCAGACGATGACGGGTTTCTGCGCATCAAGTCCGAGAAGGTAATTGCGGAAGGCGTCCTCCCAGGTCATACGATAATCCAGACGGCGCAGACCGTCCTGTGCGTTGGGCGTGTAGACGCAAACCAGATAGAATTCGTCGAATTCAAGCGTTACGGTTCTGCCCTCGTGGTCGTGTTCTTCAATTCCGATGCCATAGGCGACGCTCAGGGGTGTCCGGCGCGTAAAGATGCATGTTCCGGAATAACCTTTTTTCTCGGCGTAGCACCAATACTGCTCATATCCGGGCAGGTCGAGCTCAATCTGTCCCTCCTGAAGCTTGGTTTCCTGAAGGCAGAACATGTCTGCGTCGAGGCCCCAGAAAGCGTCCTCAAATCCTTTTTTGACACAGGCGCGCAGACCGTTTACGTTCCATGAAATAAGTCGCATATGAAAGCTCCTCCTGTCAGGGACGTATCGCAACGAGACGATTTATCGTGACGCCCTGTTCGTAGAATTTTGTCTCATAGTCGGTCATAACACCGACTGGGCCGTTTTCGTGCAGACTGCGCGTGACCTCACGCAGTGTCCAGCCCTCGGCTTGGAATTGTTCAATCGACCACTCGAACAGAGGGTCATTGTCACTTTTGAAATGGATTTCGCCGCCCTTGGGCAAAAGCTGCTTATAGATGTTCAGAAAGGAGGGGGCGGTCAGGCGGCGCTTGAACTGTTTGGTCTTGCGCCATGGATCGGGAAAATTGATATAGATGCGGCTGACCTCTCCGGGGGCAAAAACCTCCGGCAGACGCACAGCGTCCATGTCGATAAAGCGGATGTTTTCAAGTTCGAGCTCGATGCAGCGCTCCATCGCAACTACCATTGCATCCGGAACGCGCTCAACGGCAACGAGGAAATTGTGTGTGTTTGCACTTGCCGTGCCGACGGTGAATTTTCCCTTGCCGCAGCCAAGCTCGAGCTCAATATTATCATAGCCTGTAAAAGTCTCCGCCCAGCGGCCGCGGAGCTTTTCAGGCTCCCTGATTTGAACGCCGGCACAGCGCTCCATGCGCGGGAGAAGATTGGGCTTTTTTCTCATTCTCATTTGTTTATCACTTCCTTCGATGATGATACCACAACTGTTAGAAAACATCAACGAAGAAAAATATTGCAGTTTAGCCGGGCTTGTGTTAGAATCTTAAAGCGAAGTCACGAGGTTGGGATGAAGGATTGTCTACGAACAGGGAAACTTTCAACCGCACGGTTCTCGTGATATGTAATAGACCAAAACCAAATAACCGGGTGTAGCGCAGTTGGTAGCGCGCCTGCTTTGGGAGCAGGATGCCGCAGGTTCGAATCCTGTCACTCGGACCAAAGTAGACAAAACCTGCGTGTAACGTTAGTTATATGCAGGTTTTGCCTTTCCTTGGTGAATTTGCATTAAAACCGCCATTTGAAATTAGACATAATTACTATATCAGCGAGTATCAACAAGCAGATTTGAGTGAGTCGTCTCTCATTCAAACCTGCTTTTATTTATGTTATAAGAAAGTGAGGAAGTAAACATGAGGATTCCCTATGGATACAAATTGGTCAACGGAGAGGTTACCATTGATAATGAAAAGGCAGTGGTTGTCCGCAGCATCTTTGCGTATTACCTTGCCGGAGCCAGCTTGGGAAAGGTTGTAGATATGCTTTTTGCGAAGGATATTTCTTCTCCAACAGGCAAACCAATGTGGACAAGGGCAGCAGTAGATAAGCTATTAGGCAATGCAAAGTACATCCCCATGGTTGGCCTGACCACATACATGGATGTTCAATTTGAAAAGGATTGTCGGTGCAACATCGACTATGATCATGCAAGTCATCCTCGAAGAGCCAACAGGTATCAATCGCCTGTCCTTGAAATGAAGTAATCCTATTCAAAAGCACCTTTTTCTGTTATACTGACAGAAAAGGGGGCGATTGGATATGACAGAGGAAGAGGTCAGCAAACTATACACCCGTTTAGCACTCCAGTATGAGGCTGTACTGGGAACGCTCATTTCCAAGCATTTAATATTTGAGGACTTTGTCCCCGGAATCCGAAAAGATTTTTATGACACATTGAACGAGGACAAGCTTCGAGAATTTGGGAGAATTAGAGAATATGACTCCATCATCCGTCGTTATATGCGGGAGATGACTTCTGGCGAATTTGTGTCGTTGACAGAGCTTGCAAAGCAATACGCTGATGAGTCCCCTGGCTACGTTATACAGAGCTGGATGCGCAGTCGCAATACGATGGAGTTTCTCCGTCTATGGGAAAATGAGATGAACGCCGAGTTTGATAATGCGGTCTGTGAGAAGCTTATCCAGAAAGCGCATACAACCTCACTGACCATCACCCCCTCACTGTGGATCCGGGAAACACACGCTTTAGGAATGTCCGTCAAGCAGGGCAAAGGTGGTGGGGTGAAAGCCTATCCAGAAATTGCGGAGGATTTCCATTTGTGGTTGGATCCGAAGGCGAGGTTGTCTTTAGTGAAAACTAAGTTGAAGCGGTAATAGCGTTATGCTTTGCTGTGCTTTTCACATTCAAAATTCTTTGAAGGAGAGTGTACAATGGAACTTTCTTTTAGTGGCGGAAGATTTGTTTCTTTAGAAGGAGAACTAAACTATCGAGAGGTTTTAGAGGATTTCTCAAGGGCAAAAATGATAAGAATCATAACTTATAATATCTCAAAAAATCAACGATATGATGCCCTTTTGGACGCATTGAAGAAGACGGATGCAGATATTCAACTGATTACGAATGTTCCATCTCGTATGCCAACGTATTTCCAATCAGATGCTGGCGAAAAAATGCGCGCTACCGCAAGAAATAACATTGAAATCTACGTCACGAAGCTAAATCCTGATAACTTCTCAGGACAGTTTTCTCCATTTTTTAGTGTTCATAATCATGCAAAGTTGATTGGCACGGAAAATATCGTTTACATCGGGTCAGCTAATTTCTCCAACGAGAGTGCTGATAACATTGAAGCGGGTGTTCTAATTGAAGATAAAGCATTTATCCAGAGCCTGTATACAGATTTTTTCGACAAAGTACGTGGAGATTCATTATCATACTTTGATGAATCTTTTAGCACATTCCGGCTCTTGATTTTGTTTTTGTATGCGAAATTCGAATGTCATCACAAGAAGTTGTTAGAAAACCTGTATACAGATTATATGAGGACAAAATTAGTAGTTGCTGACTCAATTTTTATAGATACTGAGGACTTAGAAAATCTATATCGAGATTTGGACGAAATGGTTTCTATATGCGCTATGGCAGATGAAACATACGATGAAGAAAATGGCGATTATAATGTGGACCTTGAACAGCTCAAAGAGATGTTTGATAGCCTCAGCATTGATTGGCTAAAAGAAACCATTTCTCCAGATGGCACATTGTATGAGCTTGTGGGCTTTAATGTTGAAGCACAAACTGATTATATTTTAGAAAAGGACTATTCATTAGAAGCCTGGGATGAAAATTTGGACATCTATGTAGAAAAGGCTATAAGTAGGGCTGAAGATCAGTTTTCTGCTCTGCACAGCGCATTTTCAGAGGAAGCCGATGATTTCCTTGCTGAAATTGAGAAAATTCTATCTGCACTAAATGCGGCTATCCGTTTTACAGATAGATGGAAAGCCAAAAAAGTTAATCATGGAATTGATAATACTTAATTCATTGTACCGCCCTTATACAGACGGGCTTAAAGCCAAGTTAAGATGAAATAAGGTCGCGCAGTGAATCCGTTGCGGCGCAAGGATTTTTGAAAAAATCTAAAGTGTCACAACATTACATTGTTGAGAACTGTCGATCTGTATTAGCAGTTCTCTTTTTTCTGACTTCCTGGATCCTGCATCTATGTACCAAATGTGAGTATATAGCCGATAGAATTGAGTTGCGGAATATAGCGAATTTTGGTATGATTTATATAGTTTGAATCATGGAGGTGCGGTATTGTGGAACAAAACGATAAAATCCAGCTTTTCGAGGACAAACGGATCCGTACCGCATGGGATGAGGAACAGGAAGAATGGTTCTTTTCCGTGGTCGATGTGGTTGCTGTGCTGACGGAGAGTACCGACCCTGCCGCTTATTGGCGCAAGCTAAAACAGCGTTTAAAAGAAGAAGGAAATGAAACCGTGACAAATTGTCACGGTTTGAAGATGACTGCCGCAGATGGCAAGCGCCGTATGACTGATGTGGCAAATACCGAACAGCTTCTGCGCATCATCCAGTCCATCCCGTCCCCCAAAGCGGAACCCTTCAAGATGTGGCTTGCCCAGGTTGGCCGGGAACGGATTGAGGAAACCATCGATCCGGAGCTGACCATTGAGCGGGCTCTGGAAACTTATCTCAAAAAAGGCTATACCCGCGAGTGGATCAATCAGCGGCTCCAGGCGATCCAGGTCCGCAAGGAACTGACCGATGAGTGGGATGCCCGTGGTGTCCAAAAGGGCGTGGAATATGCCATCCTCACCGATGAGATCTCCCGGGCCTGGTCCGGTATGACCACTCGGCAGTATAAGCGCCTCAAAGGACTGACTAAGGAAAACCTTCGTGACAACATGAGCACGCTGGAATTAGTTTTGAATATGCTGGCCGAGGCGACCACCACGCAGCTCTCAAAACAAAGGCAACCATCTACATTCCAAGAGAATCTGCAAACAGCTCGAGAAGGCGGAGAGGTTGCCGGTAGCGCAAGGAAAGACATCGAGGCACGATCCGGCGGCGTACCGGTCATTACATCCCAAAATGCCGCCCAGCTCAATCAGGTCGTAACCGACATGATTGAAGGCGTGGTCACGGAACAGGCCGATGAGACAAAGCCGGAGAAGTAAGAATTGACCGTACTGCGTCGATATGATATACTCCTTGTGTGAATAGCGGCGGGTAATGCGATCAGCAATGCCGAAATCCAAGCGGTGTCTTGGATATCTAAAGTGTCTACGCTTTACACGTCGTCGCGGACGCCATATCGTTCGCGACGACATTTTTTATAAAAATGTCATCTCCCACTCATTTCGTCGCTCCTCCTCTCCAAATCGACCCCGCTTTGCTGGGCTTTGATTTGGTTTTGGGTGCTAATCTGAACGCACTGGTATCTATAGTGTTTCGATGTTACATCTAATGATAATCCGAGCTACATTATCCAAGTGGGTAGTGTGTTCGGATTTATCATTTCTATCGAGAATGTT
>CAZIHY010000059.1:0-12797 GCA_964539115.1 uncultured Oscillospiraceae bacterium | reverse complement strand
GTCCTCGGCGCTTACGAAGTTGACGCAGAGGGCAACCTCGCCAACTGGATGATCCCCGGCAAGACCGCTGCCGGTATGGGCGGAGCTATGGACCTCGTCACCGGCTCCAAGGTCACCATCGTTATGACCACCCACACCGACAAGGCCGGCAACCCCAAGATCGTGCAGAAGACCGAGATGCCTCTGACCGGCTATCACTGCATCAACTACATTGTCTCCGAAATGGCTCTCATCCAGATCACCGACGAAGGCCCCGTCCTTCTCGAGACCGCTCCCGGCGTCTCCGTTGAGGACGTCGTTGCCAAGACTGGTGCAAAGCTCATCATCCCCGAGACCATTGGATGCATGGTCACCGAGTAATTTTGAAAGCAATTTAAAACTTAAAAAACCTGTCTGTCGCATTGACAGACAGGTTTTTTTACTGCTTTGATCCTTACATGACGCCGAAGCCCTGAAGCAGAGTATCCACAAACAGGGGCAAAGACGGATTGAGATTGTCCTTGCGCCAGAGCATGATCACATCGAAGGTGGAATCCATATCCTCAACATCGAGGATCGCGCAGCCTTCACCATATTTCTGGGCAATGGGATACGGCACCATGGATATACCGGAGCCGCTGCGGACTTTCAGGAACAGAGATTCCACGCTTGGCACGACGGAAATGTCATTTTCGGTCTGCGCAAAGCGTGACTGCTCGTCCAGCTTTTTAATAAAGTCATAGTTCGCGACCGACAGCGAGATATAGTTTTTGTCGGACACCTCGCTCATCTTTATGCTGGTGCGCGTGGCCAGCGGATGTTCCAAAGGTGCGACAAGGCAAAACCGCTCTCTCGTCAGAGTGCGCAGCTCAAACTCGTCCATCTCCTCGGGCATGGAGTACGAAAAACCAATGCCAACATCAGTCTCTCCGGTATTGACCTGGTTCCATATCTCCCCAACATCCTTGTGGTACAGGCCAACGACAATATCGGGATACTTTCGGCAAAACTCGCTGTAGCTGTCTATCAGATTCTCGGAATAAAAATCGATGCTCGCGATAGTGATTTTCCCGGCGAGGCCAAGCCCGGCGTTGCGCACGGCGCCCTCGATCGCCTCGATCTTTTTGACAAGCTTCTGACCTTCGCGGTAAAGGATTTCTCCCGCGGGCGTCAGCCGGACACTGCGGTTATCCCGTATCAGGAGACACACGCCCATATTCTCTTCGAGCGCGGCAACATTCCTGCTCGTTGTGGAATGGCTGATATACAGAGCATCTGCCGCCTTAGTAAAGCTTTTAAAGTCGACCACGGCCAAAAAAATCTTCAGCTGTTCAAAATTCATATATTCCCACTCCCTACATCAAGCCGCAATTATTGATCCGGCAATGCAACATACCGCGCGATGTTTTCTCGACTGTACGGCGGCATTTTGCAGCTGCAAGCGCGCTGTTTCTTCTGAAAATATAGCAGTATTCCGCCAGAAAAGCGCCTTTTTCGACCCGCATCATACTTGCCGCCTGTTCTCGACAAATTATGCGGTATTATCTTAATTATCTAACATTCGGCTCTGATTGTCAATCGATAATTGCAATTTTTGCACTATTTTTATTTTTGCACAAATGAAACGCCGCCGCTTTGATAAAAGTGCGGCAATTTTTACGGCAGGAACGGATGCGGCATCAGCTGGCCAAGGCGGTAGCTGACATATCTCCCGTCTCCGCGGGAGCAAAGCACCTCGATATCCATCGTAAACTCAGCCATGAACTGGCGGCATGCGCCGCAAGGCAGGCAATAATTCTCTCCCTCGCCATAAATCGCGATGCGGCGGAATTCAAGCCGCCCCTCGCTTACAGCTTTCATAATAGCGCAGCGCTCCGCGCATATAGTGCTGCCGAGAGCGGAATTTTCAACATTGCATCCGGTATAAACGGTGCCGTCGGCGCATTCAAGCGCCGCACCGACAGGAAAATGCGAGTACGGCGAATATGAAAATGCGGCTGCCTCCTTTGCCAGATTAAGCAGTTCTCTGTCGTTCATAGTTTGCCTCCATTTCATTCTTTGATACGGGCTCAGTCTTTTTCCCTGAATACAACCAGCTTATATGCAAAAAAGTTAAAGAAAGTGAATATGGCAATGTCTATTATCTTCGCCAGATAGCGGTTCATTCCCGCGTCGTGCAGAAGCTGTATAAGAAGCGAACTGCAGACCAGGGATACCACGTTGATAGAGAAAAACAGAAGCGCCTGCTGCCAGAACGGGCGTGTTCCATTGCGGAAGGTGATATTATGATTGAGCACAAAACTGCTTATAACGCCGCAGGAATATCCGATCGCCTGACTCAAGCCCGCTCCAAGACCGAAAACCTCGCCGGCGAGCGTGAACATGACGAAGTCTATCAGTGTGTTCACACACCCGACAAGCCCATAGGTTATAAACTGCTTCAGCTTTGTAAATACGCCCAATATAAATTCTTTCATGACAAGTTTATCGTCCAATCCTCAAAGTGGTTAAAAATATTATACTGCGTCGCGTTGATCCCGCTCACAACGCTTCTGTGCGTGAGCACCTGCTGCTTTTCAAAGCAGACCGTTGTTATCGGCGCGTTTTCAACTATCGTCTGACACATCAGGTCACAGGCCATCTTACGTGCTTCCCAGTCCTCTGCCGAGAGATAATCGCTTATCGCGCTCTCATACATGCTGTCGCGCACCTTTCCGTAGTTTACGGAGCCGCCGCTTGTAAGCAGGCAGGACAGGTTAAAGTCAGCCGACAGCCGGACCTCGCCGTAATACATATCGAACTCCCCGTTGCTCAGCGCCTTGCAGTAATCGTCCCAGCTCAGTTCGCGCAATGTCACTGTTATGCCGATGGACTCCAGCCTTGAGGTGATGTCGCGCGCAGCGGCGACCTTTGTCGTGCTGTCGCTGCATACAATGAACACAAGGTCTATCTCCATTGGAATGCCCGTCACCATATATTCGCGCTTTCCGTCGTCATCATAGTCCGAAACGCCCGCATTTTCGAACGCCAGCCCACACTTTTCCATATTGAATTCGAAGCTCGAGGCGTAGCTGGCATTGTACAGGGGGGAAATGGGGCTTATCGGCAGCGACGCCTCCGTCCCGCAGCCGTCCATTATGTTCGTCACGATGGAACTCCTGTCGACAGCATATGTCATGCAGTGGCGGTATCCCGGGGTTTGGAAGAACATGCTCTCCATGTTATATCCAATGTAGTGCATGTTTGTCGTCATGTAATAGCGCGTTTCATTGGCGCTGCCGTAACCGAGGGAAGTGATACCATTGGGATCGTTCACCACGATGTCGATAAGCGAATCCTCAAAAGCGGATATGATATCCGCAGCTTTAGTATATGATTTGAGGTATATCTCATCCAACGGCATCTGGTCGGCCAGCGGATACTGCGCAAATTTGACAAGCTTTTTCCCGCTGCTGTCCAGCTTATATGGGCCCGTACCCGCGGGACTGTCCTCGTCTATGCTCTCGTTTGGAATAACGGGGATGTTCAAAAGCGCAGGGAACTGGTAATTCGCGCCGAGGATATTGATAACAAATGTCTCGTCATCCATAGCGGTCATTCCGATTATCTTAGACAGGCGCGCGGAATACTGCGCGCTGTTTTTGGCATGCTGTATCGAATAAACCGCGTCATAGGCTGTGAGGTTATTTCCGTTATGAAATTTCCGGCTCGTGTCGACGGTGAAGTACCAGCATGTGCCGTCCTCAGAGCTGTATTCGGTTATGAGGTTCGGCGTGAACTCGTAATACTCGTCCACGTCGAAGAGGCAGTCATAAATAAGCGGCATGAACATCAGGTTCGCTGAACTCTCAGCATAAAAGGGGTTCAGCGAGTCGCCTGTGTCATAATTGAGGGAAAAAAGCTCGTCCGCTGCATAGCTCTGTACAAGCTGGGTACCGGAAACAGCGTCCGTCTCCTCCTCAGTCTGAGGCTCGTCCGAGACTATGGTAAGCATATCGCAGCCGGTCAGCAGGCCGAGACACAGCGCCGCTGCAAGCAGCAGCGCCGGTATTCTCTTTTTCATGGACTCACACCTCCGGAAGGATAATGACCGCGCACTGGCTCCCGCGCTCGCCGTGCGTCGCCCTGTGCGACCAGTACTTATCGCTGAGGCATATAGTGCACTCGCCGGATACGTCAATATTTTCACTTCGCAGACCCAATGTAAGCAACCTGTGACGGTTTGCCGCGCGCAAATCAACAAGGAACTTTCCGCTTTTCCCCTCCTCGGGAACAAAGAATCGTCCGCCCTCAGGTCCCAGCCAGGCGACGACAGCCTCCGGCACATCCGGACCGGTCTCAAAGCAGCAGGCGCCTATAGCTGGGCCTATCGCGGCACAGATGCTCTCCGCCTTTGCGCCGAGGAGAAGCATCTTTTCTATGGCCCCGCCGAGTATATCCGCAACGCTGCTGCGCCAACCACAGTGTATGGCACCGGCAACGCCGTTTTCCTCGTCACAGAGCAAAACGGGCACGCAGTCCGCCGTGAAGCAAACGACGGGAAGTCCGCGCGTATTTGTGACAATACCGTCCGCCTCCGAAGGCGCTGCGTCATATGGCGCGCGGCGGTCCTTATCGGACACGACGCGGACTATATTCCCATGCAGTTGTTTTGTATATGCCATGCTCAGCCCGTCAAATCCAAGCGCCGCTCCGAGACGCCGGTAATTCTCCCGCACATTTTCGGGGCTGTCCCCGCGGTTCTCGCCGAGGTTCAAACTTGAGAATATCCCCTCGCTGACGCCGCCGAAGCGCGTTGTGAAAGCGTGCGGCGCTCCGATAACGGAGCTCGTCATGTAAACCGGCCCTTGGACCGAGTGATGTTCAGTAAATGCCATAATACCTTACTCATTTCTTCCGCAGCAGTCTTTATACTTCATCGGAAGGCCGTTTGGGCGCAGTTTCCCGCAGGGGCAGGGATCATTGCGTCCGGGCTTCTTTACCTTGCGCACCGGCTGCTTCTTAGCAGTCGTGTCGCCGCCGACAATCGCAGCGGAGGTCTTTGCAACGCTCTTACGCTCGAGCGCGCTGTCGCGCTTTATGCGCACGGTGTACATCCGGCGCACGACCTCCTCTTTAATTCCGTTTACCATGGCCTCGAACATTTCGAAGCCCTCTTTTTTATATGCGTCTATAGGCTGGATGTTTCCGTACGCGCGCAGGCCAATGCCGCGGCGCAGCTCCTGCATCGAATCGATATGCTCCATCCAGTATTCGTCGACAACGCGCAACATGACAACGCGCTCCAGCTCCCGCATGAACTGCTCGCCAAATTCCTGCTCCCGCTGCTCATATACCTTGTCGGCATACTTCATGACCTCGTCAAAGATCGTATCGGGCGTATATTCGCCCAGCTGCTGCTGAGTCGGATCTATCGCGCCCTTGGGCAAGAACAGGTTATAGAAGGGCTTGAGCGTCTCTTCGAACTGCTCCCGATCCTCAAAGTAGGAGTTTCCTCCCATGCCCTCCAACAGCTCCGTACGGACGAATTCCTCAATCATGCCGTGTACATAGCTCTTTATGTCCTCGCCGTCGAGCACTTTGCGGCGCTGGTCATATATAATATTGCGCTGGACGTTCATGACGTCGTCGTATTCAAGCACGCTCTTTCGGGACTGGAAGTTGCGGCTCTCAACGGTCTTCTGTGCCTGCTCTATCGCATTTGTAAGTATCTTCTGGTCGATCGGCGTATCCTCGTCCAGGCCAAGAGTGTCCATCATGCCCTTCACCCTGTCAGAGCCAAACAGGCGCATGATGTCGTCCTCCATCGAGATGAAGAAGCGGCTCTCGCCCGGATCTCCCTGTCGTCCCGCTCGGCCGCGCAGCTGGTTGTCGATACGGCGTGACTCATGCCGCTCCGTGCCGAGGATATAAAGGCCGCCGACAGCGCGCACGCGCTCGGCCTCCTCGCTCGTCACTTCCCTGTGTTCCCGCTCGCGCTCCGAAAACATCGCGCGCGCTTTCAGTATCTCGTCGTCGTCGGTGTCAGCGTAACCCGTAGCCTCGGCAATTACCTCTTCCGAAAAACCCGCCTTGCGCAGGTCGGTCTTCGCCAGGTACTCCGCATTGCCGCCGAGCATGATGTCAGTGCCGCGGCCTGCCATGTTGGTGGCTATCGTGACGGCGCCGAACTTGCCCGCCTGCGCAACTATCTCCGCTTCTTTCTCGTGGTTCTTCGCGTTGAGTACGTTGTGGGCAATGCCCTGCTTTTTGAGCAAGCCGGAGATGAATTCGCTCTTTTCTATCGAAACCGTGCCGACGAGTATGGGCTGCCCCTTCTCGTGACAGGCGGCGATCTGGCTTATGATAGCGCGGTTCTTGCCGTTCTCGTTTTTATATATCGCGTCCGTGCGGTCGATGCGCGCAAGCGGTTTGTTTGTAGGTATCTCGACGATGTCGAGGTTATAAATCGCCTGGAATTCCTCCTCTTCAGTCAGCGCCGTACCGGTCATACCGGAGAGCTTTCCATAAAGGCGGAAGTAATTCTGGAAGGTGATCGTGGCAAGAGTCTTGTTCTCGTTTGCGACGGTGACATGCTCCTTCGCCTCGATCGCTTGGTGCAGACCCTCGGAATAGCGGCGGCCAAGCATGAGGCGTCCGGTGAATTCATCGACGATTATGACCTCGCCGTCCTTGACGACATAGTCGGTGTCGCGCTTCATGATGCCGTGTGCCTTCAAAGCCTGGTTGATATGGTGCGCAAGCGTAGAGTTTTCAAGATCGGCCAGATTCTCAAGCCCGAATGCAGCCTCCGCCTTGGCTGTTCCGCGGGCAGTAAGAGTCGCCGTGCGCGCCTTTTCGTCGACGACGTAATCGGCGTCGATATCCGCATCCTCCTCCATCTTGTCGTCCGTCGTCGCATAGACAGCGCACTTGAGGCGGGAAACAAAGGACTCGGCTTTCTGGTAGAGGTCCGTCGATTCGTCGCCCTTGCCGGAAATGATGAGCGGCGTTCTGGCCTCGTCTATCAGGATGGAGTCGACCTCGTCGACAATAGCAAACGGGTGGCCGCGCTGGACCATGCTCTTTTTATAGATCGCCATGTTATCGCGCAGATAGTCAAAACCCATCTCGTTGTTTGTGCCATAAGTAATGTCGGCGGCATAGGCCGCGCGGCGCTCGTCGTTAGTGAGGCCATGGACTATGAGTCCGACGCTCAGGCCCATAAAGCGGTGCACCTTGCCCATCCACTCGGAGTCGCGGCGCGCCAGATAGTCGTTCACCGTCACAATATGGACGCCCTTGCCCTCGAGCGCGTTCAGGTAGGCGGGCAGCACGGCGACAAGCGTTTTGCCCTCGCCGGTCTTCATCTCAGCGATGCGGCCCTGGTGCAGCACAATGCCGCCGACCAGCTGGACGCGGAAGGGCTTCATCCCAAGCACGCGCCACGCCGCTTCACGCACGGCCGCAAAAGCCTCCGGCAGGATATCGTCAAGCGTTTCTCCGTCCGCAAGGCGCTGCTTGAACTCCGGCGTCTTCGCTTTCAGCTGCTCGTCGGTCAACTCCGTATATTCCGCGTCCAGTGCCTCGATCTTGTCCACGATCGGATATATTTTTTTCAGCTCCCGTTCGCTGTGTGTTCCGAAAAGCTTTGTTAAAAGTCCCATAATATATGTTCTGCCTTTCACAGTATATGTGTCTTTTCCGCTATTTGAGTATTTTACCACAGAAATATGAATAAATAAAGTACATCCGCCCAAACTTTGGACCATATCCCATCCGAAAAAATTCGCGCTATTCCGTATGTTTCGCGCGTTTTCCTCCCAAAGCGTAAAAATGAATGTTCTTTCTGTTGAACCGGCGCAAAAAATGCTGTATAATGTTTCGGATTAAGCTTCTAACACAAGATAAGGGGAAAAACATCATGAAAGCAGGTTTTGACAACGATAAATATCTGAAGCTCCAGTCGGAGAACATCCGCAGCCGCATTGAACAGTTCGGCGGAAAACTGTATCTCGAGTTCGGCGGAAAGCTCTTCGACGATTATCACGCCTCCCGCGTGCTTCCGGGCTTTGCTCCCGACAGCAAAATACGCATGCTCATGGAGATGAAGGACGAGGCGGAAATCGTCATCGCCATCTCCGCGGACGATATCGAGCGCAACAAGCGCCGTGGTGACCTCGGCATCACCTACGACGCGGACACGCTGCGACTCATCGACGCCTTCAAAAGCTGCGGCCTCTTCGTCGGCAGCGTCGTCATAACACATTACCGCTCACAGCCCGCCGCGGACAACTTCCGCAAGCGGCTCATAAACCTCGGGATACGGGTCTATCTCCACTATGTCATTCCCGACTATCCCACGAATATCCCCCTCATCGTCTCCGACGAGGGCTTCGGACGCAACGACTACATCGAAACGCAGCGCCGCCTCGTTGTCGTTACGGCCCCCGGTCCCGGCAGCGGAAAAATGGCGACTTGCCTCTCCCAGCTCTATCACGAACATAAGCGTGGAGTCGCAGCGGGCTATGCGAAGTTTGAGACCTTCCCGATCTGGAACCTGCCTCTGCGCCACCCTGTCAACCTGGCTTATGAAGCGGCCACAGCCGACCTCGACGACGTCAACATGATAGACCCCTTCCATCTCGAGGCCTACGGCGAGACGACCGTCAACTACAACCGCGACGTTGAAATTTTCCCCGTCCTCAACGCTATCCTTGACCGTATCTGGGGCACCAGTTCCTATAAAAGTCCGACAGATATGGGCGTAAACATGGCCGGCTACTGCATCTCCGACGATGAGATCTGCTGCGAGGCAAGCTGTCAGGAGATCATCCGCCGTTATTACTCGACCGCCTGCTCCCTGCGCCAGGGACTGTCCGAGAAAACCGAGCTTTCAAAGCTTGAGCTGCTCATGAACCTTCTCGGCATAACACCCGAATACCGCGCACCCGTCACGCCCGCTCTCAAAAAAGCGGAGGAGACCGACGAACCCGCCGTTGCAATGCTTTTACCGGACGGCCGCACCATAACCGGCAAGACCAGCGACCTTCTCGGAGCGTCCTCCGCCTGCCTTCTCAATGCGCTCAAGGCGCTCGCCGGCATTGAAAAAAACGTCCTGCTCATATCGCGTGAGATGATCGAACCGATACAGAAGCTCAAAATCGGGCATATGGGCAACCGCAACCCCCGTCTGCATACTGACGAGGTGCTAATCGTTCTGTCCATCTGCGCCGTCACGGACGAGCGCGCCGCCGCCTGTCTCGAGCAGCTGTCAAATCTCGAAGGATCGGAGGCCCACTCGACAGTTATCCTCTCCCATGTGGACGAGGACCAGTTCCGCAAACTCGGCGTAAACATAACCTGCGAGCCGCAGTATCAGACCCAGAACCTGTATCACCGCTGAACCCTGATCACATTATAATTGGAGAATCGCGCTCATTTAAGCAGGTTTCGGTTTGAATAACTTAAATTAACAGGGCCGTTCCCGAAAGGGCCGGCCCTGCGGAGATAACAAGAGATGGACGGTTTTCTCACAGAGGTCAATATCAAATACGACATGCCTCCGGTGGACATGGCGATAAAACGCATCACGTACAGCATTCACAACTGCAAGGCCCACGGCGCAGCAGCGCTCAAGCTCATCCACGGCTACGGCTCCACAGGGAGGGGCGGGAAGATACGCACGGAGGCCCGGCGCTATCTCGACAGCCAGGTACGTAAGGGGCTCATCAAGGGCTATATACGCGGCGAGGATTTCTCTATTTTTGACGAAACCACGCGACGTAGTTTTCTTCTGTGCGGCGAACTGCGCCGGGACGAGGATCTCGATGCGCATAACAACGGAATTACGATCGTAATTTTGTAAGAAATATATTGACAACTTCCGCGCGAAATGTTATTATTCTAAAGCTGACTTCCTTTGAACATGCGCGGGTGTAGTTCAATGGTAGAACACCAGCCTTCCAAGCTGGATACGAGGGTCCGATTCCCTTCACCCGCTCCAGGGATCCTTGACAAATTTTACAGCAGAGTCGGGTATGCGTTCCCCAGAGCGCCGTTCAATATGCGCCAGTAGCTCAGCTGGATAGAGCAACTGCCTTCTAAGCAGTAGGTCAGGGGTTCGAGTCCCTTCTGGCGTGCCATTTCATTTCCGACATGGTGGGTATAGCTCAGTTGGTTAGAGCACCGGATTGTGGTTCCGGGTGTCGAGGGTTCGAGTCCCTTTACCCACCCCATATAATGTGCCGAGAGGTCGGAGCTTCCGGCCTCTTTGTTACAATCAATGGGATGTAGTGTAACGGTAACACACCAGACTTTGACTCTGATATTGCAGGTTCGAGTCCTGCCATCCCAGCCATGTCAGTTTGACAGCTTATCACTCCGCTTCCGCCTGCGGGAGTGGCGAAAGCTTTATGAACGCAGCCAATCTTCCTTCTTCAGCCGCGAGGCACTTCGCTGAGCCCGCGCCTGAGTTATGGACAAGTCAATATGACCCAGTAGCTCAGTCGGCAGAGCACCTGCCTTTTAAGCAGGGTGTCCGGGGTTCGAATCCCCGCTGGGTCACCATGAAAAAACCTTGAAATCTCAATGATTTCAGGGTTTTTTCTTTTGAAAAAGACAACCTACTTAGCAGAAGAAAAGATAAAAACAGTCAATAAAAATTAATTAAATGATGTCAAAATTGATGTCAAAATAGAAGCAATTCAAAGTCTTTGCTAGAGGCGCAAATCATTAGTTTGTTGCCCCAATAATAGAAAGGCTATTATAAGGCACCCCCGGTACTTCGGAGTTATCTTATAATAGCCGTTGTTATTTCTGAGCGCTATATATCCCTATCTAACATCGCCGTGTCGTAAACTATTCCGCCCTTAGTGTTTTCGGCCTTGGACTTGTCCATGTACTTGCCCAGCACATAGCCCGTCGCGGCGTTGTATACGCCTATGAGCGCAGAGAGATATGCCATAGCTCCTGTGTAATCGCGCCATATCGCAAAAGCGCACAGCGCCAGCGTGCATATGCTCAGCAGCAGGTCCCCGGCAATAACCGTCCGCGCCAGCCTTTTTGAAAACTGCTCCTGCTTCCTCTCGCTCATTACAGCAGTCCGGCCCTGTCCTGCGTCACGACATACGCCGCGCGCGTGAGAGGCTTGTTCCAGTTGTACGCGCCCTGTCCGTCGCCTTTAATGATGCCCTTTTCTACCGCCTTGTCGGCGCTCTCTCTGGCCCATGCCGGAGCGTCGGCGGTGTCCGCCTCGCTCATATACCTGTCCATGTACTCGCAAAACTGTTCATAGCTCATTTCTTCGTCCTCCATTCCGTTTAGCCTGTTGTAAACGTCCTGCCTGAAATCATCCATCGTGTAGCCCTCGCAGAGCTCCCACCAGTGGCGCGGGTCGGCGTGGTTGTCGCCATAGCCGAGCAGGTGCGCCTCATAGTGTCCGACAATCCCGCCGCCTGCGTCGTGTTGCAGCGGGTCTATGCCATATTCCTGACAGAGCCATGCATAAAGCTCTATCGCCTTGTTCTTCACAGCCTCGAAATATCCGCCCGGCGGGTCATATGAGACAATCGCGCTGCCGTTGGAGTTGTACTTTATTCCGCTCGGCTCGCATATCTCTATGCCGAGAAAGGATGTGTTGAGCGTCCCGCGGCTGCCGCTGCCGACATGCCCGGCCTTTTGCGTGAAGGGCATCATCTGGATGAACTGTTTGTCGTCCACCGCCCCGTGTATACTTGCGCCGCGGTTCGGCCTGTTGAAGTTTGTGAAGAGCGCGTCAGCGTCGGCTCCCGGCATTGCCGTGGAGTGCACCACCAGACCGCGCGGGCCTGTTATCCTCCCGTTGTATTTGTATCCGTCGCTGTCCGTTATGTATCGAACGGTCCAGAATGTGGGTTTATCCATTGTCCGCCTCCTTATACTTTGGCGACTGCGCGCGCGGCCTCGTCCCGCAGAAACTTTTCATATGAATCCTGCGCGGCTTTGGCCTTTGCCTGCGCCTCGTGGACGTTGCCGTTGGTGTGTCCGCCCGTGACTGCAAGACTTGTAACATAGGCAAGGTCGAGTGCCGCGCTCATCAGCTCCATTGACAGCCGGCTCTCCTTCTCACGGCGCTGCTGTCTCAGCTCGCTGCTCTTACGCCGCCGCCCGTTGACCGTCTCTATAATGGCGACGAGAACGGCGGCGCCCGATGAAATGAGCGCGCATATTATTGTCAGTATCTGTCCTTCCAATTCGGAACTCCTCCAAAAATAATAAATAGCCCGGCTTGTTCTCTCCCTTGACAAACCGGGCCGCTTTGCGTATAATAATTACAGAAAAGGGCGCTGCGACAAGCGGTTTAGCCTATAGCAAGATTAGGGTAGATAATCTACGATAACCGTCACTTGGCCGAGTGGCGGTTATCGCTTTTTACTCTGATCGTAACCACATATCCAAAAATATGTATCGTCAGTGTAATAGGCATACGCCTCACCCCCTTTCGGGTGGTGTGCTAAACCGCCTGCCGTTGTGCAGCGCCCTGCCCCTTTCGGGACTTTTTCATTTTACACAGAGCGCCTTGTTTTGTCAATTCCCGCCGCCCCTCTGAGGGCGGCTTTTCTTATGCCTCCAACATTGTCGTAAGCTCCGTGTATTCCGTTTCGGTCAGCTTGTCCGCGGCATAAAAAATATCCAGCTTGTCCGCCATACCTGCGGTATTGCCACGCTCTATCATGCGTTTCAGCGTTCTGTACAGCATTATTCAGTCACCCACAATTCCAAAAGTGTGATTCTGTATTCGTGATCTGCCGCAAGGCTGTCCATGTCGTCCTGTATGGCCTGCTGCGCCTCCTGTTTCT
>CAZIHY010000058.1:10490-13376 GCA_964539115.1 uncultured Oscillospiraceae bacterium | reverse complement strand
GCCGTTTTCGCACCCGGAAATAACGAGCATCAGAGAAATGGAAACGAGGAGACAGAGCAGGATGTTCACAGGTCTGTGCGTCATAATTTCAAATCACCTCTTAACCAATGGGAATATAATTAAGGTCACAGGTATTTACAGTTCCCTGTCCACAATCATAATGATAACTGTCACAATAATGCTTTGAGAGAGAGGTGGTGCCATCAGCAAATCTGAACTGCGACCATCCACAACTATAACAATAATACTTAGAATAGCTCATGTAGATAAGGACTCTGCAGGAACCACCAGAGTATATGTGCGATGTAACATTGTCAGTATAAACTAATTTACTACCAATGCAATAGAGCCCTGCGTTACTTCCACAAGTAGGGCAGATTGTGTATAGCGCCGTCGGAGAAAGTTCCTCTACTCCGACATTAGCATCTGTATTTGCTTCCTCAAAATCAGCAAAAGCCACAACACAAAAAGAGAAGGCTAGAATTATTGAAAGAATAAAGGAAATTGCTTTTTTATATTTACATCTGCTGTTTATTATAGTCACTAAAATCACTCCTTAAATATGTATATGTCTTAATGAATGGAAAAATGATAATCCTGCTGCGCATCAAAATCATTGGAATCACCCCCGTAAATGGTTATGTCTGTCTTTATGGTTAAATTATATCAGAAAAAGTAAGACGATTACATTGACAGTTTAAACCAATCTACGATCGAGCGGCTAGTCAATATATCCAAATATTAACTAAATTAGCTGAAATTATTGTTAAAAATGCCTAGGAATCTGTCCCCGCAAGGCAGAAAAAAGCGCCGGAGTCCATATGGACTCCGGATGCTTGGGAAAATCAAATTTTACAGCCGAGTTCGGCGGACTGCTCTATGGCGGATATCGCCCTGCCGAGCTCGGCGGCGTTTCCGATCCTGTGGCACGGCAGACGTTTGCTCACGCTGTCGAACAGTGCGCTGTCTTCGAGTGTGCCGACGGCCATGACGACCGCATCGCAGGGCCAGAGGCCGCCGGCTGTGACGACTCCTTCGCCGGTTATCTCCAGCACCTCTGTACTCTTGTTTATCTGCACCCCGTAGCGGCCCAGGTCACCGAGAACGGGCCAGGCAATGCCGGGCTCGTAACCCGCGCCGGTCTTGGGAAGCTTCTCAAACACGGCGACGGTGCGTGCGCTTTTCCTCAGCATTTCGGACAAGGTATCTGCGCTTTCCACGCCGTAGCGCATGAGGTAGAACAGGACGTCGGGACCCATCGCGGCGTCCATGACAAGTTTTCGCGCGCACTCGAGTCCGACAAAGGAACCGCCGATGACGGCGACGCGCGGGCCGAGGACGGGAGCCTCGTTTATGTATTCCTCCGCTGTGTAAACGGGCACGCAGTTTTCACGAATCGGGATCGAGACAGGCTTGTATGCGCGGCCATTTGCAAAAATGACCTCGTCGAAGCCTCCGCCGAGAATGGCCTCTTCAGTTGCCTCAGCGCCGAGGCGGACATCGACTCCGAGCCTGTCCAGCTCGTGGCTGTGGTAGGCGACGAGCTCGCCGAATTCGCTTCTCGCGGGGAGCTTTGCAGCCAGCGCGAGCCAGCCGCCCAGATGTCCGCTTTTCTCCCAGAGCGTGACATTGTGACCGCGCGAAGCGGCGCGGATGGAAAACTCGCAGCCCGCGGGGCCGCCGCCGATAACCAGCAGCTTTTTGGGCTGCGCTGTCTTTTCGAAGGGGAAGAGATATTCGCGTCCGGCGAGGCCGTTTGAAAGGCAGCGGACGGGTTTTTCAAAGAAGGTGCCGGCAAGGCAGCCCTGGTTGCAGGCGACACAGGGACGTAGTTCGTCCTCGCGGCCGGAGAGGACCTTGCGCGCCCACTCGGGGTCGGCGACCATAGGACGGCCGAGTGCGATAATGTCGCAGAATCCGAGCTCAAGCGCTTCGATCGCCTTGCGGGGAGAACCCATGCGGTTTGCCATTGCGACGGGCACGGCAGAAACGCGCTTTACCTCGCGCGCCAGATGCAGAAGCCCCGCGCGGGGCACTTCGCCCGTGAGCTGAGGGATGCGGCTCTCGTGCCAGCCGCCTGTGAGGCTTATCATATCGACATGCCGGCTCACTATTTCAGCGAAGCGGACGCAGTCCTCCGTTCCGCGCGCACCGGGAACAAGGTCGTTTCCGGTCAGGCGGATTATGACGGGATAATTTTCGCCGACCGCGCCGCGTACGGCGGAAACGACCTCCAACGGGAAGCGGCAGCGGTTTTCAAACGAGCCGCCGTATTCGTCCGTGCGCAGATTTGTCAGCGGGGAGAGAAACTGTGTGAGCAGATAGCCCGCGGAGGCAGAGATCTCAACGGCGTCAAATCCGGCCTCCTTCGCCCGCCGCGCACCCTCAGCAAAGTCGTGTATGACGCGGGCGATGTCCTCGCGGGTCATCTCTCGCGCGGTCTCCCTCGTGAAGCTTGTGTAAACGGGCGAGGGGGATATCGCCTCGTCATCAGCTATGACCTCGTCCTTCTTCATGTACCGGCCCGCATGGTAGAGCTGGACGGCGACCTTGCAGTCGGTCTCGCGGTGGATGAGGTCTGTGAACCCGCGCCATTCAGGGACGCAGGAATCTTCGCGCAGCGACATGGTAGAAGCCTTGGCGCCATGATCGTCAAAGCGGCAGGCCCCGACGGTTATCAGCGCGGCCCCGCCCTTTGCGCGTTCGAGGTAATAGCGGTTAAAGCGCTCGGTGGGCAGTCCGTTTTCCGTGTAAAGATGGTGCATCGCGACCATCATAACGCGATTTTTCAGCGTCATGGAGCCGATTTTTATGGGTGTATTTATGATGGACATGGCGTTAACACCTCGTGGTTTTTATATTTTTTGTTCTTACAAGTGCGAACTT
>CAZIHY010000058.1:2805-10390 GCA_964539115.1 uncultured Oscillospiraceae bacterium | reverse complement strand
TGTTAGCGGCCTTAATGCGTGGCCTTCATGGAGAGATAAGCGTTGATGAAGCCGTCTATGTCGCCGTCCATAACGGCGTTTATGTTGCCGTTTTCATAGCCGGTGCGCGTGTCCTTGGCGAGGGTGTAGGGCATAAATACATAGGAGCGGATGGCGCTGCCAAAGTCGATCTTCATCTGAACGCCCTTGATGTCGCTTATCTTTTCGAGATGCTCGCGCTCCTTGATCTCAGCAAGCTTTGCGCGCAGCATATCCTTGCAGTTCTCGAGGTTCTGGAAATGGCTGCGCTCGACCTGTGAGGCGACGACGATACCGGTCGGGATATGCGTCAGACGGACGGCGGAGGAGGTCTTGTTGACCTTCTGTCCACCGGCTCCGGAGGAGCGGTAGACGTCCATCTTGATATCCTCATCGCGCAGCTCAATCTCGGTCGTGTCGGTTATCTCGGGCATGACCTCGACGGCGGCGAAGCTGGTCTGGCGACGTCCGGAGGCGTCAAACGGGGAGATACGCACGAGGCGGTGAACGCCGTTTTCGCTCTTGAGGTAGCCATATGCATTTTCTCCCTCGATCTTGATCGTGGCGGATTTGATGCCGGCCTCCTCGCCGTCGAGCCAGTCGAGAAGGGTGTATTTGTAGCCGTGGCGTTCCGCCCAGCGGGTGTACATGCGGTAAAGCATGCTGGCCCAGTCCTGTGCCTCTGTTCCGCCCGCGCCGGGGTGCAGTGTCAGAATGACGTTATTGGCGTCGTATTCGCCGGAGAGCAGCGTTGCAAGATGCGCCTGCTCGAGCTGCTGGTCGAACTGCTCGTACCCGGAGATGAGCTCGTCGAGCATGCTTTCGTCGTTCTCTTCGAGCGCCATCTCGCATATGGTATAGAGGTCCTCCCACTGAGAACTGAGCTTTTCATAGTTTGTAACCTTGTTTTTGAGCTGCTTGGTGCGCTGGAGCACCTTCTGGCTGGACTGCGGATCGTTCCAGAAGCCCTCCTGTGCAGCTTCGTTTTCGAGCTTTTCGATCTCCGCGCGCAATTCGTCGAGCTTGAGCGCGTTACGCAAAGTTTCAAGCCTGGGCTTCTGCGCGTTGAGTTTAACCTTGTATTCCTCAAATTCAAGCATGATAATACCTCTATGATAAATATTTTTCTGCATAATAAAGCCACAATATTATAAACAAAAAATCCGAGTCTGTAAATAAGTAAACGATAATTAATATGGAGAATTCCATACCCGGTACGGGTTCGCCGCGGTGAGATATCGGGAAGTGAATTTTCGAAAAAATAGGAAACAAATTTCCCGATTGCTCTTTAATTATAATATTATATTTGGTATAATCTTAGCGATCAAAAACAAACGGCTTACGCCGTAAGATAAAGAGAGTGAGGTTTCAACAAAATGATTTCACATGGGAAAGAGGTAAAGGTTTTCGCCGGAAACTCAAACATTGCCCTTGCAGAGGGCATATGCCGCAGTCTTGGAAAGCCCCTTGGAAAGTCCGAGAGCAAGACATTTGCCGATGGCGAGTGTTCCGTTTCCATTTACGAGCCCGTTCGCGGCTGTGACGTTTTCATCGTCCAGTCAACCTGCAAGCCCGTCAACGACAACCTGATGGAGCTGCTTATCATGATCGACGCGATGCGCCGTGCCTCCGCGGGACGTATCACCGCCGTCATCCCTTATTTCGGCTATGCCCGACAGGACCGAAAGGCCAAGAGCCGCGATCCCATATCCGCGAAACTCGTTGCAAACCTTATTACTGAAGCCGGCGCGGACAGAGTCCTCACCATGGACCTGCATGCGAACCAGATCCAGGGCTTCTTTGACATTCCCGTTGACAACCTTCTCGGCTCTGCCCTCTTCTCCAGCTATTTTATTGAAAAGTACGGCAAGGGAAACGAGAGCGTGATGGCCGTTTCTCCCGACGTCGGCAGCACTGCCCGCGTCCGCAACTTCTCCCATAAGCTGGGTGTTAATATGGCCATCGTTGACAAACGCCGCGAAAAGGCCAACCAGTCCGAGGTCATGAACATAATCGGCAACGTCGAGGGCAAGACTGTCCTCCTTCTCGACGACATGATCGATACCGCGGGAAGCCTCACCGGCGCGGCGAAGGCCCTTGTGGAGATCGGCGGCGCAAAGGAGATCTATGCCTGCGCGTCCCACGGCGTTCTGTCCGATCCCGCGATCGAGCGCATCGAGGACAGCTATATCAAGGAGGTCCTCCTGCTCGACACTATCCCCTATCCCAAGGATAAGCCCGCCTGCAACAAGATCAAATATCTCTCCGTCGCGCCCCTTTTCGCCGAGGCGATCGAGCGCATATATGAGGAGGTCTCCATCTCCTCGCTGTTCGACTAAGCCATGTTTTTTGGTGGAAGCGGAGTTTCCCGTCTCGTCGTTTTTCTCGGAAATCCGGGGCCGAAGTATTCCGGTACGCGGCATAACGTCGGTTTCATGACAGCGGACGCGATAGAGAAAAAAACGGGCGTCAGGATAAACCGCGCAAAGTTCAAGGCCCTGACAGCCAAGTGCGAGCTCGGCGGGGAAAACGTGCTGCTGATGAAGCCGCAGACCTATATGAACCTGTCCGGGGAGGCTGTGGCCGAGGCTGCGAAGTTCTATAAGATCGCACCGGAAAGCGTGATCGTCGTATGTGACGACGTTTCGCTGCCCTGCGGCAAGCTCAGGTTTAGAGTGAAGGGCTCTGCCGGCGGTCATAACGGGCTCAAGAGCATTATATCCTGCCTGGGGAGCGATGCGTTCCCGCGGCTGAAGATCGGCGTCGGGTCGCCTCCGTATCCGGATTACGACATGGCAGACTGGGTGCTCGGCGTGTTCCGTAATCAGGACGCTGTTGATATTGCAAAGGCGGTATCGGACGCGGCGGATGCGGTCGAGTGCTTTATCCGGGATGGCGCGGACCGCGCGATGAATAAATATAACTGAATATACTAAAAAAAGAGAAGGGTAGAGCAGTAACATGGCTCTGCCCTTTTTTATCGAGAGCCGTGGTTTGTTCAAAAAGATAAAAATAAAAATGATGAGCAGGAAAAGCAGCCCTGCGGAACAAAGCGGCCTGGTAAGCAAAAGGAAAAACAAAAAGGCACAAGGGAACAAAAACAGATCAAGATAAAAATATACGCCGTGGGAAAAATAAAGAGCCAAAAGCAAAAAATATCAAGGAGACTTCATCCATGAAAAAGCAGTGTATAGCCATGCTTTTGGCGGGGGGACAGGGTTCGCGCCTGCATGCGCTGACGCGCTCGAACGCAAAGCCAAACCTGTCCTTCGGCGGGAAATACCGCATCATAGACTTTGCGCTGTCAAACTGTTCAAATTCCGGCATCGACACCGTCGGCGTGCTGACACAGTACCGACCGCTGGAGCTTCACCGTTATATAGGTTCGGGCCAGCCCTGGGACCTCGACATTTCGGACGGCGGGGTCTGTATCCTGCCGCCGTACCGTACGGATGGGGAGACAGGACACTGGTTCTCCGGTACAGCGGACGCCGTTTATCAGAATATGGGCTTCATCGAGCTGTACGACCCGGATTACGTGCTCATCCTCTCCGCCGACCATATTTACAAGATGGACTATTCAAAGCTGCTGCGCGAGCATATCCGACTCGGCGCGGATTGCACGATCGCCGTCCGTCAGGTGAATACTGTCGAGGCCTCCCGTTTCGGGATAGTGAGCCTCGGGGAAGGCGGGGCCGTGTGCGGATTCGAGGAAAAGCCGAGAAAGCCCAAAAGCGATATTGCATCCATGGGTATCTACGTTTTCAAGTGGGAAAAACTGCGCGAATATCTCATAAAGGACGAGTCGGATCCGCTTTCTGAAAACGATTTCGGGCGAAACATCCTTCCGGCTATGCTGCGGGAGGGAGCCGCGCTGAATACCTACCATTTCGAGGGCTACTGGCGCGACGTTGGGACGATCGAAAGCTTCTGGGACGCCAACATGGATATGTTGTCCCCCGGGCTCATAGACCTCTTCGACCCCGGGTGGCCTATACGGGCGCGCAGCCCGATACTGCCGCCGCACTACACAGGAGCAAACGCCGCAATAAGCCATTCGATCGTGTCCGAGGGCTGCACGGTCCTGGGCTCCGTGTGTAATTCCGTGCTGTCTACGGGCGCCTTCGTGGGGGAGGGTGCCAGCGTCGAATACAGCATATTGATGCCCGATTCGCGGGTCTGTGCGGGTGCGAGAGTGCGCTACGCAATAGTAGGCGAGGGTACGGTAATAGGCGCAAACGCCGCAGTCGGCGCGCCCCCGGACGGAAGCGGAGCCTGGAGCGCGGTGACCTGCGGCCCCGGACTTACTATAGGCGCGGGAGCGGTCATCCCCTCCGGGGCAATGCTCTTTGACAGCGTTGAGGAGGCGCACACAGAATGAACGATCTGCACGGTATCATATATGCCTTCCGGTCGCCGGAGCGTCTGGGCGAACTGGTAGGGCACAGAACGGGAGCGGCAATACCGGTCTGCGGGCGGTACAGGGCGGTGGATTTTTCCCTTTCGATGCTCTCCTGTGCCGGCGTGCGCGGCGTTGGCGTTATAATGCAGCGGGATTATCAATCGCTGATAGACCACATCGGAAGCGGCAAGGCATGGGACCTGAGCCGCCTGCGCGGAGGGCTGCATCTACTTCCGCCGTATGGGCTGCCTGACGCCCACGATGGAGATTACAGGGGCTGCATGGAGGCGCTGCATGCTGTTTCGAGCTATATTCAGGAGGTCCCGGAGCGTCACGTTGCCCTGCTACGCGGAGACATGGTCGCAAATCTTGACCTTGAGGGCGCGTTTCGCGCGCATATTGACACAGGGGCGGATGTGACGGCCGTTTGCCGCGAGGAATGCTCCGCGGAAGAACACCATGAGCTGCTGACGGACCCTTCCGGACGCTGCGAGAGGCTTTTGTGCGGGCGAAAAGCTCCGGGCGGAGGATTGGAGTCGCTTGAGAGCTATATTATAAAAAAGGACATTCTTCTCCGGCTCGTAGGCGACTGTGCGGCGCAGAGCCTGCGGCATTTTCACCGTGACGCGCTGCAGAATTTCATAAGAGGAGGCGGGAATGTCAGGGCTTTCGTGTGTGGGGATTATGCCAGATGCATAAGCACTGTCAGGGAATATATGGCGGTCAATATGGATATGCTTGAGTTTGAAAACAGGGCGCGGCTATTCTCGGTTTCCCGCCCTGTCAGAACGAATGAGCGCGCGGACGTTAGCTCCTGCTATGGAGAGCAGGCTGTTTCGCGCGGCTGCCTTGTCGCGGATGGATGCTATATCGAGGGGGACATAGAAAACTGCGTCGTCTTCCGCGGTGTTCGCATTGGACCCGGGGCGATGCTGCGCGACTGCGTCGTGATGCAGGACTGCGTCATCGGCGCGCAGGCGATATTGAAGAACGTGATAGCCGACAAGGAAGTGACAATAACGCCGTACACGACCTTGACGGGAAGCCGGAATCTTCCCCTTGTAATCCCCAAGGGAGAGACTGTATAATGAGGTAAAGATGAGAGAAGTTTCAGCATCGGAGATATATGAAAAACTGGAGGATAAACTCCGCGCGCATTTCGGCGTGACGGGGGAGACTGCGTCTGACACGCAGGTTTTCTGCGCCTGTGCAGAACTTGTGCGGGAGAGCATGTCCCGTGATATGGCCGTGGAGAGCGGCCGGGATGGCCGTCAGGTCCACTATCTCTCGCTGGAGTTTCTGCTCGGCCGCTCGCTTGAGAAGAACGCCTATAACCTTGGCCTCCTCGATCCGCTTTGCTGGGCGTTGGAGGACATGGGGCGCGAGCCGTCGGAAATTTTCGAGTGTGAACCGGACGCGGGACTTGGAAACGGCGGCCTGGGCAGGCTTGCCGCCTGCTATATGGACTCCTGTGCATCGCTCGGCCTGCCCGTCACGGGCTATTCTATCTGCTATGAAAACGGCATGTTCCGCCAGCGCATCGAGTTCGGACAGCAGTGCGAGCTTGCCGACGACTGGCTGGCCGGCGGGGAGAGCTGGCTCGTTTCACAGTATGAGGACGCCGTCGAGGTGCGCTTCGGCGGGCGCGTAGAGCCGTGCTGGGACCGTGACGGCAGCTTCCGCGCGGAGCTGAAGGATTACCAGAGCGTCGTTGCGCTGCCGCGCGATATGCTGATCTCCGGCTACGATGGCGGCAGAGTGTGCCGCCTGCGCCTGTGGGAGGCGCGCTCGCCCAGCAAGCTGGATATGTTTCTCTTCTCGAGCGGCAAGTATGCCGAGTCCATGGAGTCGCGTACCCTCGCGGAGGTCATAACAAAGGTGCTCTACCCTGCGGACGACCATATCGAGGGAAAGACGCTCCGGCTCAAACAGCAGTATTTCTTCGTTTCCGCGACAGCGCAGTCTATAGTGCGTGAGCACAAAAGGCGCTTCGGTTCCGTGCGCGGCTTTGAAAAAATGAACGTTATACAGATAAACGACACCCACCCGACGCTTATCATACCGGAACTCATGCGGATTCTTCTCGACGATGAGGGGATGGGATGGGACGAGGCCTGGGACGTCGTGACCCAAAGCACAGCCTATACCAACCATACGATCATGCAGGAGGCGCTGGAGGTTTGGCCGCAGGGTCTCGTACAGCAGCTTTTGCCGCGTCTGTGGGAGCTGATCGCCGAGATGGACAAACGCTGGCGCGAGTGGCTCGTGCGCGAGATGGACGGGGTGGAGGAAAAAATACTCCCGAACCTTATTATCAGCGGAGGCGTGGTGCATATGGCAAACATATGCCAGGCTGCATGCTTCAAAATAAACGGCGTTTCAGCTCTGCACGGCAGTATTTTAAGAACAAAATTGTTCAGAGAGGTTTACGAAAAGCGTCCGGAGCGTTATACTTTTATTACGAACGGCATCGACCACCGCCGCTGGCTCAGCCAGTGCAATCCGGAGCTCAGCGGACTGATTTCCTCTCTGATAGGCAGCGGCTGGCTCAGGGACGCGGGTGAACTTGCGCGCCTGCGCCGGTTTGAAAAGGATGACGCGGTTTTGGGCGAGCTCGGCCGGATCAAGTCGGAAAACAAGAACCGCTTTGCCGAATGGCTGCGGCACGGGGGCGGACCGTCCCTCGATACGGGCGCTGTTTTCGATGTTCATGTAAAGCGCCTGCACGAGTATAAAAGGCAGCTCATGTGCGCGATGCTGATAACGCATCTGCAAAACCGCATCCATGACGACCCCGATGCGTTTTTTATGCCGCGGACGTTTATCTTCGGCGCGAAGGCGGCCCCGGGTTATTATGAAGCCAAGCGGATAATAAGGCTGCTGAACTCGCTGGCGCGCGACGTGGCGGAGGATAGGCTATGCCGCGGGAAACTGCAGGTCGTGTTTCTGGAAAATTACCGTGTTACGATGGCGGAAAAGCTTATGCCCGCGGCGCAGGTGTCCGAGCAGATCTCCTGCGCGGGGCTGGAGGCCTCCGGCACCGGAAACATGAAGCTCATGATGAACGGAGCGATCACGATAGGCACGCTCGACGGCGCGAACGTCGAGATGTATTCGCTTCTCGGCGACGAGAACATGTTCCTCTTTGGCCTGCGCGCGGAGGAT
>CAZIHY010000058.1:0-2705 GCA_964539115.1 uncultured Oscillospiraceae bacterium | reverse complement strand
CCGGCCCGACGGAGAACGTGTCCCCGTCCCCCTCGGCATCACCGTCGCCGACTCCGGAGCCGGACCGCAGCGGGACGAGCGTCTATCTTTGTTTTGCGGGCCTGCCGGACGAGCAGCTTTTGAAAGCTCTGTCAACGCGGGGATATGACGCCGCGTTTTTCCTGACGGCGGAGCAGGTGAATGAAAATGCGGACGCCGTCCGCGCGCTTATAGTGGACGGCTTTGCCGTCGGCGTCTGGTTCGAGGACGAGGCGGGGTATGCGCAAAGCTATGATGCCATACTTGAAAGGACGAGGAACGCAACGCTGCTTGTCGCCTCCGGCCCTGAAAACGCGGAGGAATGCATACGGTTCGCGAAGGAAAACTCCCTCGTCTACTGGAACTGCAGCGTCTATGCCTCTCCGGAGGAGGAAGGGGAGCGGATATCCTCGCCTGTGCCCTTCACTTCACTGATCGAAACCTCGGGCCGGCGCGCGGATGTGCTTATTGATCTTGAAAATACAGAGACGGATGCCGCTGTATGGGTGCTTACATATCTTGCCGTGAATAAATTTACGGTCGCCCCGGTCAGGGAGACGACCGCACCGGAGGTTTCGTAATATGGGACAGAAAAAGAAGCTAAAGGCTGTTATTCTCGCCGCGGGAAAGGGAACGAGACTTCATTCCGAGCAGTACGATCTGCCGAAGGTCATGCGGGAGGCAGCCGGGAAGCCGCTGCTGGGCTATGTGCTCGAGGCGCTTGATTTTATCGCGCCGGAGGATACTGTGATAGTGGTAGGCTATAAAAAGGAGCAGGTCGTCTCCGCGTTTGAGGGCTATGCCTTCGCCGAGCAGCGCGAGCAGCTCGGGACAGGGCATGCGGTGATGGCGGCTTATCCGCTTTTGGACGGTTATGACGGGGACGTGCTCGTCTGCTGTGGAGATATGCCTCTTCTGACGCGTGAGAGCTATCTCGGCCTGTGCAGGGAGCATGAGAAAAACGGGGCCGTGTGCACGATACTCAGCGGAACGAGCGCCGTGCCGCTGCCGTACGGGCGCATAGTACGTGACGAATACGGTGAGTTTGAGCGTATGGTGGAGGAGCGCGACTGCACTCCGGAGCAGAAAATGATCGACGAGCTCAACAGCGGCGTTTACATATTTGATGCAAAAACACTTGGCAGTGTCCTGTCAGGGCTGCGCAGCGACAATTCACAGGGCGAATATTACCTGACCGACGCGCCCGCGCTGATGCGCGAGAGGGGCGGACGTGTCTGCGTCTATAAGCGCGAGCTGGGGTTTGAGATAATCGGCGTCAACACGCCCGAGCAGCTGGCTGAGACAGAGAGAATAATTCAGAGCAGACTGAATACGGGAGATAAAGAGAGAAATTGAAAGAGCTTTTGGATCTTTTCCTGACCTTTGCGAAGGTGGGAGTTATGACGTTTGGCGGCGGCTATGCTATGCTGCCAATACTCCAGCGCGAGGTCGTTGAGAACAAGCATTGGGCGACCGACGGGGAACTGACGGATTATTTCGCGATAGGCCAGTGCACGCCGGGCGTGATCGCGGTCAACACAGCGACCTTTATCGGCTATAACAGACGCGGCGTGGCCGGGGGAATCGTCGCGACGCTGGGCGTTGTGTTCCCATCGCTCGTTATAATAACGCTCCTGGCGGCGGTCATTACAAACTTCGCGGAGCTTGCGTGGGTAAAAAACGCCTTCGCCGGCATCCGCGTCTGTGTCTGCGTGCTGATATTCAACGCTGTTGTGAAGCTTCTCAAAAGCTCGGTCGTTGATATTGCTGCGGGAGTAATTTTTGTGCTCGTAATGGTGTGTGCCTGCGTTTTTGATGTGTCGCCAGTTATTTTTGTGATCACAGCGGCTGTGGCGGGCATTGCCATAACGCTCATAAAGCAGAGGGGAGGGGCCAAGAAATGATATTCCTCCGGCTGTTTTATGAATTTTTCAAGACGGGACTGTTCGCTGTCGGCGGTGGTCTTGCCACCCTGCCGTTTCTGAGCGATATGGGGAATTCCACAGGCTGGTTCACCCAGGCGCAGCTCGCGGATATGATCGCCGTGTCGGAGTCCACGCCCGGGCCCATAGGCGTCAATATGGCAACCTACGTCGGTTTCACGGCGGCGGGCATTCCGGGCGCTATTGTCGCAACTCTGGGTCTCGTAACGCCGTCTATCATCGTGATTCTTATCGTTGCGGCGTTTCTCAAAAGCTTCCGTGACAACCGCTATGTCGCCGCGGCGTTTTACGGCCTGCGGCCTGCCTCGAGCGGGCTTATCGCGGCGGCGGGCCTGTCCGTCTGCGGCATTTCTCTGCTGAATATGGACGCGGGGCTGAGCCTTGCCCTGTTTAACTGGCGCGCGCTTGCGCTGGCCGCTGTCCTGATTGTTTTGACCAGGTTCGTAAAGCAGACAAAAAATCTGCATCCGATTTTCTTTATTCTTTTCTCCGCGGTGGTTGGGATCGTTTTTAAATTTGCCGGAGCATAAATGCGGCGCAAAAAGCCCCCTTTACATGAACAGGACCAGTAAAAACGGACGATAGACAAACGCCCCCTGATGTAGGAAAAAGAACTACATCAGGGGGCGTTTTCATATCAAAGCGAAGATATACACATGTGCAGATGCTTCTGCCGGAAATTCAGTCAATGGCGGAATCGGCAAAGGCACAGCGGGAGATATCGGAGCATTATGGCTTCAAAGA
>CAZIHY010000057.1:0-14390 GCA_964539115.1 uncultured Oscillospiraceae bacterium | reverse complement strand
ATTTGCGATCGTGATTACTCGTTGATTGCGATAACAACACCGGAACCGACGGTACGGCCGCCCTCGCGGATAGCGAAGCGAAGACCTACCTCGATAGCGATCGGGGTGATCAGCTCAACGTCCATGTCGACGTTGTCGCCGGGCATGCACATCTCAGTGCCCTCGGGCAGGGAAATGACGCCGGTAACGTCGGTGGTACGGAAGTAGAACTGAGGACGATAGTTGTTGAAGAACGGAGTGTGACGGCCGCCCTCATCCTTGGACAGGACGTAAACCTGGCCCTTGAACTTGCGAAGGGGCTTGATGCTTTTGGGAGCAGCAAGGACCTGGCCGCGCTCGACCTCGTTCTTAGCAATACCACGAAGCAGAGTACCGACATTGTCGCCAGCCTCGGCATACTCGAGGGTCTTGTGGAACATCTCGGTACCGGTAACGGTGGTCTCCTTGATCTCGTCCTTCAGGCCGACGATCTCAACCTTGTCGCCGATCTTGACGCGACCACGCTCAACACGGCCGGTGGTAACAGTGCCGCGGCCGGTGATGGTGAAGACGTCCTCGATAGGCATAAGGAAGGGCTGGTCAGCCTTACGGTCAGGAGTGGGGATCCAAGAGTCAACAGCGTCCATTAGTTCCTTGATGCAGGCGTACTCGGGAGCCTCGGGATCGGTGGACTCAGAAACAAGAGCGTTCAGAGCGCTGCCGCGGATGATGGGGGTGTCATCTCCAGGGAAGCCATAGAAGTCCAGCAGCTCGCGGACTTCCATCTCGACGAGCTCGAGGAGCTCCTCATCGTCGACTTGGTCACACTTATTCAGGAAAACCAGAACAGAAGGAACGTTAACCTGACGGGCGAGCAGAAGGTGCTCACGAGTCTGAGCCATGGGGCCGTCGGAAGCAGCGATAACGAGGATAGCACCGTCCATCTGAGCAGCGCCGGTGATCATGTTCTTGATATAGTCGGCGTGGCCCGGGCAGTCGACGTGTGCATAGTGACGGGCATCGGTCTCATACTCGACGTGAGCGGTGTTGATGGTGATACCACGCTCGCGCTCTTCAGGAGCCTTATCGATGGAGCTGTAATCAGTGTAGTCAGCCTTGCCCTGGAAAGCAAGATACTTGGTGATAGCTGCGGTAAGAGTGGTCTTGCCGTGGTCGATGTGGCCGATGGTGCCGATGTTGACATGGGGCTTGGTGCGGTTAAACATTTGCTTAGCCATTTGGAATATCCTCCTTTAATATCTTAAATCGTGATAATTGATGTGCAGGAGACTTTTCCTGCGTTTTATGCACTTCCGACTGAACTAAACCGTAGATATTTTACATGAAGTGCAGATATATTGCAACTGTTATTTTCTCTTGCCGACTACCTCGTCCTGAAGGGACTTAGGCAGCTCGACATAGTGGCTGGGTTCCATGCTGTAATTGGCGCGTCCCTGAGTCTTGCTGCGCAGATCGGTAGCATAACCAAACATGGAACTGAGCGGAACATTGGCTTCGACCTCAACCGTACCGTTGCGGATATCGGTTGCGACGATCTGTCCACGGCGGGAGTTAATGTCGCCGATGACCTCGCCCATAAACTCATCAGGAGCCGTAACAACGACCTTCATGATGGGCTCAAGCAGGACGGGATCCGCTTTCTGACAGGCTTCCTTAAACGCCATGGATCCGCAGATCTTAAAGGCCATTTCAGAGGAGTCGACCTCGTGGAACGAACCATCAAAGAGCGTTACCTTGACGTCGACGACCTGGTATCCGGCAACGACGCCGCCAAGCATCGCGCCCTGAATACCCTGATCGACAGCGGGAATATATTCCTTGGGAATCGCGCCGCCGGTGATGTTGTTGATAAACTCGTATCCCTTGCCGCTCTCGTTCGGCTCGATAGTCAGCTTGACATGTGCAAACTGACCCTTACCACCGGTCTGGCGAGAATAGCGAGTGTCAACCGTAGACGCCTCTCGGATCGTCTCCTTATAGGAAACCTGAGGCTTACCGACGTTTGCTTCGACCTTGAACTCGCGCAGGAGACGGTCAACGATTATCTCCAGATGAAGCTCGCCCATACCGGCGATTATCGTCTGTCCTGTCTCGTCATCAGTGTAGGTCTTGAAGGTCGGATCTTCTTCGGCCAGTTTCTGAAGGGCGATACCCATCTTCTCCTGACCGGCCTTGGTTTTGGGCTCAATAGCGACGCGGATAACAGGCTCCGGAAACTCCATAGATTCAAGTATAATGGGGTGTTTCTCATCACAAAGTGTATCGCCTGTTGTGGTATTTTTCAGCCCGACCGCTGCCTCGATATCTCCGGAGTATACCTCATCGATATCCTCACGGTGATTGGCGTGCATCTGAAGAATTCTTCCGACACGCTCACGCTGTCCCTTAGTGCTGTTGAGCACTGTGGAGCCGGTAGTGAGGTGACCGGAATAGACCCTGAAGAACGAAAGACGTCCAACATATGGGTCAGTCATGATTTTAAATGCAAGTGCAGAGAACGGAGCATTGTCATCCGCCTCGCGCACCTCTTCCTCGCCGGTCTTGGAATTTACACCCTTGATGGCGGGAATGTCAAGCGGACTTGGCATATAGTCGACGATAGCGTCGAGCAGCTTCTGAACGCCCTTGTTCTTATAAGACGTGCCGCAGGTGACAGGAATCATGTCAACGGCGACAGTGGACTTACGAATGGCATCCTTGATCTTCTGCTCGGGAATCTCCTTCTCCATGAGGAAGAGTTCCATAATTTCGTCGTCAAACAGCGAGACAGCGTCAATAAGCTTCTCACGATACTCTGCCGCGAGATCAGCCATATCCTCGGGGATCTCCTCTACGCGGACGTCCTTGCCAAGGTCATCATAATAGATATAAGCCTTCATCTCGACAAGATCGATTATCCCGCGGAAGTCCGCTTCAGCGCCGATGGGGAGCTGAATGGGTACAGCATTGCATTTAAGTCTGTCGTGGATCATGTCCAGAACGTGATAAAAGTCGGCGCCCATGATATCCATCTTATTTACATATATCATGCGCGGGACATGGTAATGGTCCGCCTGACGCCAGACAGTCTCGGACTGCGGCTCAACTCCGCCCTTCGCGCAGAGAACTGTCACGCTTCCGTCAAGAACGCGAAGCGATCTTTCGACTTCAACCGTAAAGTCAACGTGACCCGGGGTGTCGATGATATTAATGCGATGGTCTTTCCAATGGCAGGTCGTTGCGGCGCTGGTGATGGTTATGCCGCGTTCCTGTTCCTGTTCCATCCAGTCCATGGTGGCCGTGCCGTCATGGGTCTCACCGATCTTGTAATTAACTCCGGTGTAGAAAAGGATACGCTCAGTTGTAGTGGTTTTACCGGCGTCGATATGAGCCATGATGCCGATATTTCTTGTTTTTTCAAGCGGAAATTTTCTGGCCATTTCTGATTACCACCTAAAGTGTGCAAATGCCTTATTGGATTCTGCCATTTTGTGAGTATCCTCGCGCTTCTTGACAGCGGAGCCAACGTTGTTGCTCGCATCCATCAGTTCTCCTGCGAGGCGCTCCTTCATGGTCTTCTCGTTGCGGGATCTGGCATAGTTGGTGAGCCAGCGCAGGCCAAGCGTCTGACGGCGCTCGGGACGAACCTCGATAGGAACCTGATAAGTGGCGCCGCCGACACGACGGGCCTTGACCTCCAGAGAAGGCATAATGTTGTTAAGTGCTTCGGTGAAAACATCCAGAGGCTCTTTTCCGGTCTTTTCCTTGATGATGTCAAACGCATCATAGACCACCTTCTGGGCAACACCCTTCTTGCCATCCAGCATGATGCTGTTGATGAGCTTTGTTACCATAACGCTGTTATAAACAGGATCAGGTAAAATCTCTCTCTTGGGAACGTTACCTCTTCTGGGCACTTTGCTTCCCTCCTTCATTATGAAATGATGTCATCGGTACTCGTGGGAATACGGTCTCTCTTCCTTTCGTCGGGACCGATGTTCCCCCGCTGCGCCCTGAGGTTAATATATATAATGTATATTATCAACAGGGCAACTGTTGGTTATTGCTTATTTGGGGCGCTTCGCGCCATACTTAGAACGACCCTGACGTCTTCCGTCAACACCCTGGGTATCGAGGGTGCCGCGAATGATGTGGTAACGGACACCAGGCAGGTCTTTGACACGGCCGCCACGGATCATGACGACGGAGTGCTCCTGCAGGTTGTGGCCAATACCGGGGATGTAGGCCGTCACCTCGTAGCCATTGGTAAGGCGAACACGGGCGATCTTACGCAGAGCGGAGTTCGGCTTCTTAGGAGTAGAGGTACGAACTGCGGTGCAGACGCCGCGCTTCTGAGGCGAGGACAGGTCGGTCTCCTGATTCTTCAGAGTGTTGAGACCCTTCTGCATTGCAGGAGAAGTGGACTTGTAGGTGGCCTGCTTCCTTCCCTTTCTTACGAGCTGATTAAAAGTAGGCATGTGTTTCCTCCTTTCTTTAGATGTATAAATTTATTTTTGCGGAATACAGCGTTAAATATTCCGTAAAAAACGTAAAAATGGCATAATTACACCACACGGATTAAGATTTTAGCATGTCAAGCAAAAATAGTCAAGATATTTCTATACAAAAAAAGCTAGATATTTCAATGCTTTTTCATTAATTTGCCTCCCTCGATTAACGGGGGAGGCAAATTTTTCGTCAAAGGAATTTCACTGTCCTTTATCAGAGTGCGTTTGTTCTTCCGACAAGGGCGGAGAGATCAACGTAATCCGCTTCGGAAGCGTCGATATTTTCATCAGTCTCTGACTGGAAGTCGCGGTACATGGCCAGTCCGCTTCCTGCAGGTATAAGCTTACCTATTATGACATTCTCCTTCAGTCCTACAAGATGGTCGACCTTGCCCTTGATCGCAGCCTCGGTCAGAACCTTAGTGGTCTCCTGGAAAGAAGCTGCGGAAAGGAAGCTCTCCGTGGCCAGGGACGCCTTAGTGATGCCCATGAGTATCTGCGTGCAGGTAGCGTGCTTGAGTTCCTCACCGAGCTCATCGAGTTCGCCTGCCGCGATGCGTTCGTCCACCTTACGGTTGGCTGCTTTAAACTCATTCCAGTCAACTGTTGAACCCGAGAGCAGTTCAGTAGCGCCGGCATCCTCTACCCTGACTTTGCGCATCATCTGTCTGACAATGACCTCGATGTGCTTGTCGTTGATATCAACGCCCTGCTGACGGTAAACCTTCTGGACTTCCTGAATGATATAGTTATAGCAAGCCTCAATTCCGCGAATACGCAGAACGTCATGCGGGTTCAGCGCGCCGGATGTGAGCATCTGTCCCTTTTCGACCCTCTCGCCCTCCTTGACCAGTATTCCAGAAGATGCGGGAACGGGATATGCACGAGTCTCCCCTTCTTCCTCATTGGTTACCGTGAGTGCGATAATACCGGGTTTCTTGGTCTCCTCATAACTGAGTTTGCCGGATATCTCAGAAAGGACAGACATCTTTTTGGGCTTTCTGGCCTCAAACAGTTCTTCAACACGGGGAAGGCCCTGGGTGATATCGTCACCGGCAACACCACCGGTATGGAACGTACGCATAGTCAGCTGAGTACCCGGCTCTCCGATGGACTGTGCGGCAATAACGCCGACAGCTTCACCGGCATCAACAGGCAAACCGGTCGCAAGGTTGATACCATAGCACTTGGCGCAAACGCCGGACTGAGCTTCGCAGCGCAGGACGCTTCTGATACGCACGGCCTCGATCCCGTGGGCCTCAAGAACAGCCGCATCAGCAGCCATAAGCATGTGGTCATTGGTAAACAGCACCTCGCCTGTCTCGGGATCGACGATGTCGACCAGCGGGAAGCGGCCATTGATGCTCTCGCCAAGCGTCTGAACAATTTGTCCCTTATCATAGACAGCAGCGGCCATGACGCCCTCTGTCGTGCCGCAGTCGGGATCGCGGATAATGACATCCTGGGATACGTCGACAAGACGGCGGGTGAGGTAACCGGAGTCTGCCGTACGAAGCGCGGTATCGGCAAGGCCCTTTCTGGCGCCACGGGACGAGATGAAATACTCCAGAACAGACAGGCCCTCACGGAAGTTGGACTTGATGGGAATCTCGATCGTCTTACCAGCGGTGTTGGCCATCAGTCCGCGCATACCGGCGAGCTGACGTATCTGGTTCATGCTGCCTCGGGCACCGGAATCCGCCATCATGTAGATGGGGTTATAGGTGTCGAGAGAATTCTGCAGCGCATCGGTTACATCCTTAGTGGTCTTCTCCCACTCGGCAACAACAAGACGATAACGTTCGTCCTCAGTTATAAAACCACGGTTATACTGACGTTCAATATTCAGGACCTTTTTCTCAGTGTCACTTATCAGGATCTGCTTCTTCTCAGGGATGGTCATATCGGCAATGGAGATAGTGATCGCACCCTTGGTCGAATACTTATAGCCAAGTGCCTTAATGTTGTCGAGAACTTCAGCGCTGATAGTAAAGCCGTGCTTATTGATGCAGCGGTCAATAATATCACCCAGCTGCTTCTTACCGACCTGGAAACTGATCTCATGGTCAAACTGGGTCTCCGGGTCAGAGCGGTCAACATAGCCAAGATCCTGCGGGATAGGCTCGTTGAAGATAATACGTCCGACAGACGTGTTTATAAGCTTTGATACAGGCTGTCCGTTGATAGTCTTGGTCATACGCATGCGGATAGGCGCATGCAGACCGATGGTACCATCGTTATATGCCATGATCGCCTCATTGGCGTTGCGGTAAGCGTGAACCGGTGCATACTCTGGCAGTTCAGCTCCGGCCTCTTTAGCCTCCTCAAGCTTTTCAAGGAACAAATCAGCATCGACGATTTCGCCTTCAGGAAGGTCAGTGCCTCCTGCGCTCTTGACAAAGACACGCTCGGCGCCCTTCTCAGCAGAGCCAATGCGGATATAGGTCAGATAATACGCGCCGAGGATCATATCCTGCGTGGGAACGGTTACCGGCTGTCCGTCCTGAGGACGCAGCAAGTTATTGGCGGAAAGCATCAGTATGCGGGCCTCCGCCTGAGCCTCCGCAGACAGCGGAACATGGATAGCCATCTGGTCTCCGTCAAAATCTGCGTTGTACGCGGTGCAGACCAGAGGATGCAGCTTCAGCGCGCGGCCCTCAACAAGGATAGGCTCAAACGCCTGAATACCAAGACGGTGCAGAGTAGGCGCACGGTTAAGCAGAACAGGATGTTCCTTGATAACAACCTCCAACGCATCCCAAACCTCAGTTCTCTGCTTGTCTACCATCTTTTTGGCAGATTTGATATTGTTTGCAACGCCGTCCTCGACCAGCTTCTTCATTACGAACGGGCGGAACAGCTCTATAGCCATCTCCTTGGGAACACCGCACTGATAAATCTTCAGATCAGGCCCAACAACAATGACGGAACGGCCGGAATAGTCGACACGTTTACCGAGCAGATTCTGACGGAAACGCCCCTGCTTGCCCTTTAGCATATCGCTCAGGCTCTTGAGCGCACGTGAATTGGCGCCGGTCACAGCTCTGCCACGGCGGCCGTTGTCGATCAGTGCATCCACTGCTTCCTGAAGCATACGCTTCTCATTGCGCACTATTATATCCGGGGCATTCAGGTCAACGAGCCTCTTGAGGCGGTTGTTGCGGTTTATAACACGGCGGTAGAGGTCGTTCAGGTCAGAGGTGGCGAAACGGCCGCCATCAAGCTGAACCATAGGACGAATCTCGGGCGGAATGACAGGCAGAACATCGATTATCATCCATGTCGGATCATTGCCGCTCTGCCGGAAGGCCTCAACGACCTCGAGACGCTTTACAAGCTTCGCCTTCTTCTGTCCGGACGCTCCTTTAAGTTCGGCGCGGAGCTGGGCGGAAAGCTGTTCACAGTCGATATCTGCAAGAAGCTTCTTGATAGCCTCTGCGCCCATTCCGGCGTCGAAATCATCCTCATACTTTTCGCGGAGGTCGCGGTACTCCTTCTCCGAGAGTATCTGGCACTTCTGCAGCGGGGTGAAGCCGGGATCGGTCACGATATAGCTGCCGAAATAAAGTACCTTTTCGAGAATACGCGGAGTCAGGTCGAGAAGCAGACCCATCCTCGAGGGGATACCCTTGAAATACCAGATATGGGAAACCGGAGCTGCGAGCTGAATGTGTCCCATACGCTCGCGGCGAACCTTTGAGCGCGTGACCTCAACTCCGCAGCGATCACAGATCTTACCCTTGTAGCGGATCTTCTTGTATTTTCCGCAATGGCATTCCCAGTCCTTGGTGGGTCCAAAAATACGCTCACAGAAAAGGCCGTCGCGCTCGGGTTTTAAAGTGCGGTAGTTTATGGTTTCAGGCTTCTTGACCTCGCCGGAGGACCAGGAAAGGATCATCTCGGGAGAAGCCATCCCGATTTTTATAGACTCAAAAGGTGTGTTACTCATATTTTACAGATTCTCCTCTTCGCTGAAATCATCTTCGGCGTCATCATCGCTTCCGCCGAAAGCGTCGAGTTCGAGCTCCTCTTCATTGATATCCTCGATGGCATAGCCAGCGTCGATAAGCTCGTTATCATCGGACTCATAACGGCTGTCATCAAAGTTGGGAACGTAATCGTCATCATCGTCGTCTTTGAGCTCTATCTCATTGCCGTCTTTATCGAGAACGCGGATATCGAGGCAAAGAGACTGGAGTTCCTTGACAAGGACCTTGAACGATTCGGGCACGCCGGGCTGCGGTACGTTATGCCCCTTTACGATCGCTTCATAGGTTCTTACGCGGCCGGTGACGTCGTCGGACTTGACGGTGAGTATCTCCTGCAGGGTATATGCCGCGCCGTATGCCTCCAGCGCCCAAACTTCCATTTCGCCAAAGCGCTGGCCGCCAAACTGAGCCTTGCCTCCAAGAGGCTGCTGTGTAACAAGGCTGTAAGGGCCGGTGGAACGGGCATGGATCTTGTCGTCGACAAGGTGATGCAGCTTGAGGAAGTAAACATAGCCGACAGTAACGAGGTTGTCAAACGGCTCGCCGGTACGCCCGTCATACAGGGCGCTCTTACCGTCGGAACGCAGGCCAGCATAATCGAGCAGGTCACGGATCTCCCCTTCCTTCGCGCCGTTGAAAATCGGCGTTGCGACCTTCCAGCCAAGAGCCTGAGCGGCATATCCGAGGTGGACCTCCAAAACCTGGCCTATATTCATTCGGGACGGAACGCCCAGCGGGTTCAGAACGATGTCCAGCGGAGTGCCGTCGGGCAGATAGGGCATATCCTCCTTCGGAAGGATGCGGGAAACGACGCCCTTGTTGCCGTGACGTCCGGCCATCTTGTCGCCAACGGAAATTTTCCTTTTCTGTGCGATATAGACGCGGACAACTTCATTCACGCCCGGGCTGAGATCATCCCCGTTTTCGCGGGTGAACACCTTAACATCAACAATGATTCCCGTCTCGCCATGCGGTACTTTGAGCGACGTATCACGAACCTCGCGGGCTTTCTCGCCAAATATTGCGCGGAGCAAACGCTCCTCCGCGGTCAGATCGGTCTCGCCCTTCGGCGTAACCTTACCGACAAGGATATCGCCGCTGCGGACCTCCGCGCCGAGCATAATAATGCCGCGCTCATCGAGATACTTAAGAGCATCTTCGCCGACGCCCGGAATATCCCGGGTTATCTCCTCAGGCCCAAGCTTGGTATCACGGGCATCACACTCGAACTCCTCTACGTGGATGGAAGTATAAACATCCTCCATAACCAGGCGCTCGTTGAGCAGGACCGCGTCCTCGTAGTTATAGCCTTCCCATGTCATAAAGCCGACAAGGATATTCTTGCCCAAGGCAAGCTCGCCCTGGCTGGTGGACGGACCGTCCGCAATAACGTCGCCCTTCTCAACGCGCTCGCCGGCAGATACTATCGGGCGCTGGTTTACACAGGTGCCCTGGTTGGAGCGGGCAAATTTTATAAGATGGTGATTCTTGATCTCGCCAGAATCATATTTAATAGTAACATCGGTCGCACTGACCTTGGTAACTGTTCCGGAATCCTCCGCAACGATCACAACGCCGGAGTCGACAGCGCACTTGTGCTCGATTCCGGTTGCGACAATGGGGGCCTGCGTCGTCAACAGGGGGACCGCCTGACGTTGCATGTTAGCACCCATAAGCGCACGGTTTGCGTCGTCGTTCTCAAGGAACGGGATAAGAGCCGTTGCAACGGAAACCATCATGCGCGGCGAAATGTCAACATAATCGACTCTGTGCTTGTCGACAGCGATTATCTCGTCGCGATGCCGGCAGGTGATTCGGTCATTGATAAAGCAGCCGTTTTCATCGACAGGCTCTGTCGCCTGCGCGATGATGTAATTATCCTCTACATCGGCGCTGAGATACTCGACCTCGTCAGTCACACGGCAAGTCTCCTTATCGACCTTGCGGTAGGGCGCTATAAGGAAGCCGTACTCATTGACACGGGCATAGCTAGCCAAATAGCCGATAAGTCCGATGTTCGGACCTTCAGGCGTCTCTATCGGGCACATACGGCCGTAATGGCTGTAATGGACGTCGCGGACGTCGAACGACGCGCGTTCGCGGGACAGACCTCCGGGGCCAAGGGCCGAGAGACGACGCTTATGCGTAAGCTCCGCGAGCGGGTTGTTCTGATCCATGAACTGGCTCAGCGGAGAGGAGCCAAAGAACTCCTTGATAGCAGCTGTAACAGGCCGGATATTTATAAGGCTCTGGGGAGTGACTATATCCAGATCCTGCAGTGTCATTCGCTCACGGATGACACGCTCCATGCGGGAGAATCCGATGCGGAACTGATTCTGCAACAGTTCTCCGACGCTTCTCATACGGCGGTTGCCGAGATGGTCAATGTCGTCCGGCGAGCCGACGCCATGCGCCAGGCAGTTAAGATAGTTGACAGAGGCGAATACATCGTCGACGATGATATGCTTGGGGATGAGTATATCAATGTTGTCCTGAATGGCCTCTTTCAGTTCTTCACCGGAATAGCTTTCGAGCAGCTGGCGCAAGACGATAAAGCGGACGCGCTCTTTAATGCCGATCTCTCTGGGATCAAAGTCAACAAAGCGAGACATATCGACCATGCCGTTTGAAAACACGCGCATTTCCTTACCGTCGACCATGATCCATGCATCGATCGTTCCGCATGCGTCAATAGCCTCTGCCCGCTCGCGGGTAAGGATCTCACCGGCCTCGGCAATGATCTCTCCGGTCATGGGATCGACCACAGGTCTGGCAAGAGTCTGTCCGTTCAGGCGGGACCACAGCGCCAGCTTTTTGTTGAACTTATAGCGGCCGACAGTACTGATGTCATAACGGCGGCGGTCAAAGAACAGGCTGTCAAGCAGGGACTCCGAGGTCTCGACCGTCGGAGGATCGCCGGGGCGCAGCTTGCGATATATCTCGATCAGAGATTCCTCACGCGAAGGAGCGGTATCCTTCTCAATGGTCGCAACCATGCGCTCATCACGGCCGAATATCTCGAACAGACGCTCATTGGTTATTGCGCCAAGCTCCGGAGTATCCGTGCAGCTCAGCCAGGTATGCGGCTTGTCCGGGTCGTACTTTCCCATAGCCTTGAGCAGCATGATCACCGGAAGCTTGCGGTTTTTATCAATGCGGACATAGAAAACATCGTTAGCGTCGGTCTCATACTCAAGCCATGCACCATGATACGGAATAATGGTAGTCCCGTAAGTGGACACGCCGGCCTTGTCGGTATTTTTATTATAGTATACGCCGGGAGAACGAACGATCTGAGAAACAATAACGCGCTCTGCGCCGTTTATTATAAAGGTTCCGCCATCGGTCATGAGCGGAAAATCGCCCATGAATATCTCTTGCTCCTTAATTTCCTCCGTTTCCTTGTTGCGGAGGCGGACGCTGACCTTTAGCGGAGCGGCATAGGTTGCGTCGCGCGCTTTGCACTCCTCTTCGTCGTACTTGGGCTTCTCATTCATTGAATAGTCAACAAACGAAAGCTCAAGATTTCCGGAGTAGTCCGTGACGGATGCTACATCCTTGAACACATCGCGGAGACCTTCCTCCAAAAACCACTTATAGGAGTTTTTCTGGATCTCCAACAGATTTGGCATCTCCTGGATCTCCATTCCATGTGCGAAGCTCTTTCTGACTGTCTTGCCGTATTTGACATCTGATATCATTGGCCTTCACTCCTTCTTTCGATTCTCGTGACACACCCGGCGAGGTTGTTTATTTTGCGAAATGCATATTGATTTTTTGCGGAGTATTTGGTAAACTGTATTCAGATTAAAGATGGGGTTATATGCTCTTAAATCTGGATTATATAGCACGCTATTTTAGCATTTTTATTCCGCTCTTGTCAAGTATTACAAACGATTTTTTAATTTTTTCGGGGAAAGTTTTTTCTTTCCCCGTTTTTATTTGAGGTGCTGTCTCTGTGGACGCTTATTCCATAACAATTATTTTTCTCATTGCGGCATTTTCCGTCTTTCTGGTATACAAAGAAGGTCTTGCATATAACAGAAGACGCTTTGCCATATGTATTCTCCTTTCGTTGACCGCCTTCGCGCTCAGACTTATATGCATGGATCACGAGACTCTCGATTATCTGAATTTTCTCACTGTCTGGGTTGAACACTTTAAGACCTATGGAGGATTCCGCGGTCTGGCCGTCGGCATCGGTAATTATAATGTCCCCTATCTCTATTTCCTCGCGCTTATTTCTTATTTTGATATTTACGACCTTTATCTTATAAAGCTTGTCTCGATCTTCTTTGACGTTATCCTCGCCTTCTCTGTCATGAAGCTTGTAAGCGTCGTGACAAGTGACCGTACACGGCGTCTTTTCGCTTTCTACGCGGTGCTTTTTCTGCCCACAGTTATACTCAACAGTGCATACTGGGGCCAGTGCGACAGCATTTATGTCGCTTTCGCCGTTCTGAGCATCTGGTGCGCGCTTAGCGGAAGACCCAAGACCGCGCTTGTCATGATAGCCGTATCGTTCTCGTTCAAGCTCCAGGCTGTATTCATGATGCCGATATTTCTGGCTTTCATATATACGGGACGTATGAAATGGCGCCACCTTCCCATATTCCCGCTTACCTATATAATTATGGTCCTCCCTGCCGTTCTTATGGGGCGTCCTTTTATGGAGACGCTCACTCTATACATCGATCAGGGCTGGACTGTCGGCAGCTACCTCAACTTCAACTCTCCGTCGATATTCGCGCTTTTGAGCAATGCCGATACGGAATTGTGGTCAAAACTCGGCGTGGTGCTCGCCTTCTCTTTCACGATTCTAGTACTCTATTGGCTTTTCCTGTACAGGAAAAGCCTCAGCGAGCGGACACTGCTCGCTGCCACAACACTGCTGGCGATCGGTATCCCCTTTCTGCTCCCACACATGCACGACCGTTATTTTTACGCTTCGGATATTTTCACGCTGGCCTTTGCAATCACAGCTCCGTCGTTTTTCCTTCTGCCTCTGTGTTCTCAGTTTGCTTCCCTGCTGGGATATCACGCCTATCTGCGCGGACGTTATCTTTTGCCCATGTCCGACGGCGCCATAACACTGATAGCCGCCATAATTCTGCTTCTGTTCTATATCGCGTCTCATACGTATAAAAGCTATAAAAAATAAAAACAATTTTGTCTATTTTGGTGTTGACAAAAATGTTTTTTCTGCTATAATAACTCTTGCTTCTGTTGAGAAGCCAAAGACGCGAGAGTGCTGGAACAGGTAGACAGGCACGTTTGAGGGGCGTGTGTCAACCGACGTGGGAGTTCAAGTCTCCTCTCTCGCACCAAATTGGACATCAGTTTTGATACAATGGGTATCACAATTGGTGTCCAGTTTTTTTGCAAAATCCCATATTTGCAAGGGTTTTCTATATCATTAACAAAAGCAGACTCTACAGCGATTCCAAAACGGTCGCTGTGGAACCTGCTGCCCGATATGCTTCAATTTGCATTTGTTGTGCCAGTGTGTGCTGTGCCGGATTTGTGTTAACGGCTGCGCTCTCAGCATCCGCCCCGGTTTCAGGCACAGAAAAAGACGCCGCTTCCGATCTCCCGGAAATCAGCGTCCCGCCAGTTGAATCCTGTATCAGCCTCGGTCTTTGTCCGTATTCGACGTCGTTGCTGTACCAGTCGTATCCTGCGAGGAGGCTTGCTGTGCTTTCTGCTTGGCTCTGCGCCGTGCTCGTTCTTCCAGCATTTCCAGCGTTCTGTCCTCCGCTCTCTCGTAAATTGCTGCCCAATCTACCATCTGTATTTCCTCCCTGTCCGGTAAGTATTAAATATGTCTGTGTGGGCTTGTCTCCATAGTCGGAAATCAGCCCGTATTCATCGTCGCCGGAGGCACGGTTCAACAGCTCGTCCCTGTATTGGTATG
>CAZIHY010000056.1:6949-15423 GCA_964539115.1 uncultured Oscillospiraceae bacterium | reverse complement strand
CAAAAAAAGGAGTGATTAAAATGTTAAAAAAAGCTTTGACTGCAATTCTTGCCCTGATGCTCCTGCTGGTAATAGCTGCAGGATGTAGTGGGCAGCCCGAGACCGTCGCTCCGTCCTCACCCTCAACAGACAAACCAACGGCCCCAGAGTCCACGGAGCCTGTGTCTCCAGAAGCGCAGGTCAACGAATACGGCGACTATATCATCGACCTTCCACTCAGCGAAGAAACCGTTACCTATACCTATTTCTATCAGACTGCTCCGTTCATCGCCCCATATATTGACGACTACAATGAGTTGAATTATTACAAGGGCCTTGAGGAGGCAACCAACGTCCGTTTCGAGTTCGACGTATACACAATGAACGCATCCGACGCTTTCAACGTCATGGTCGCCTCCGGAGAATATAAGGACGTTATCATCGGATTGAGTGGGCTGTACAACGGCGGTGCCGTCAAGGCGATTGAGGATGAGATCGTCATCGACCTCTCTGCCGCCATCGACGAATACTGTCCCAACTATAAAAAGCTCATCACCTCTGATCCCGACCTGTACAAGGACGTCTGCACCGATGAGGGAATCATCGCAAACTTTGGATATATATATGATGAGCCAAAAAAGGCAAATTCCGGCGTTACCATCCGCAAGGACTGGCTAGACGAGCTGGGCATGGACATTCCCGAGACATATGATGACTATTTCAACGTGCTGGTCGCTTTCAAGAACGAATACGGCTGCAAGGAGCCGCTATATATGTCCCCTCTTGGAGTCTGCAATAACAACTGCCTGCTCGCAGGCTACAAGCTCGCCGGCCTGACCGGAGGGAGCTTTGCAACCGGCGGAACAGGCTTTGCCAACTCCCCGTTTTACGTTGACGGCGGCGAGATACACTACGGCTTTGTTGAAGAGGGCTTCCGCGACTATCTGAACATGATGCATACGTGGTACGATGCAGGGCTCTTCACCTCTGATTTTGTCAGCAATCCTGTCCGCGACATTGACCACGACCTAATCGGCCGCGGTGACGTCGGTATGTGGGTCGACCTTGCAACCAATATGGAACAATATAAGGCCGCCTCCACGGACCCGGATTTTCAGGCCATTGCTATCCCTGACGCTGTCATGGAATCGGGCGGCAAGGTTTATTATAGCTCCTATGATCCGACCCGTGTGTACAAATATGGCGCAAGCATCTCCACCCAGTGTGAGAATCTTGACATCATATGCAGAATGTTCGACTATATGTATACCCACGATGGTTTTATTCTCGCGAACTACGGCCTCGAGGGCGTCAGTTTTGAATATGACGAGAACGGCGAGCCCGTTTTCATCGAATCCATCTTTGAGGACGAGACGATGAACTCAACTATCGTTGAAGCTGTTTTCACAAGCTTCGTCGAACCCGGCATTATTGACCCGAACCGCTTCAACTATCGTTATTCCGAGGATGTGCTGGAGGCTTATGACATATGGATGTCCAATATCGATTTGGAAAACTATATCCGGGTACCGACGAATCTTACTCTTACAATTGATGAATCGCTGACTCTCGCCTCCCTGTATTCAGACATCGAGACTCATGCGACCGAGATCATGCTACAGGTTATAATGGGAGATATGACTCTCGAGGACTGGGATGAATGTGTTGACGTCATGTATAACCAGGGCCTACAGGAGTGCATTGACATAGTTCAGACAGCCATGGACCGATATAACAGCAAATAATCCAACAGTTTCCCTTTCTCCACATCCTATAGCGTAAGCCTTCGGGCTTGCGCTATAGGATATTCGGGGTTATCCGGCGAAACATAGCGCCTGTGCAAAAACAGCAATTGCCATTTCTGCTTCCCTGTGTTATTCTTTACTCAGACCACCTGCATCAATTTGCAGGTGGTATTTTCGTACGTCTTCACCCAAAATATCCCAATTTCTTTTCAAGGAGGAAACTACATGGACATCGAAAAAACCATCCAGGAAATGCAGCTTCAGATCGAAAGGCTTCAAGCTGTCATCGAGATACAGAATGTGCTCGGCCGCTATGTCAATCTTCACTCCGCCAGCCGTCAGGAGGAGACCTGCGAGCTGTTCGCCCTCGACACGCCGGGCTGCCGCGCGGTTTTCAACGGCAATATCTATGAGGGACGTGCCGGCATCGAGCGTCACTTCCTCGGCCTGCTCAAGGAGAGCGAGAAGGACCTGCGCGGACGTCTTTTCGTACACGATCTCGTAACTCCCGTCATCGAGGTCGCCGGCGATGCCCAGAGCGCAAAGACCGTCTGGAGCACGATAGGTATGGAAACCTGCCTGAACGAGGACGGCAGCCTCCAGAGCCTGTGGAACTACGGCAAATACCGCTTTGACTTTGTCAAGGAAAACGGAAAGTGGAAGATATACCGCCTGTATCTGCACGGCTGCTATAACACGCCGTACGAGGGCAAGGGCTGGTCCGACGATCCGTTCCCCGTCGAGCATGCCAACAAGCAGATAGACAACTGGGATCCCCGCTGGGCCCCCGACGGAAAGACCAAGGTCCCGACCAAACCCTTCTCCGTCGACAGCGCCGACTGCGACCTGCACAACATGGTCCCCGCGCCTCCCGAACCTTACGACACTTGGGACGAGGGCATCGAGTGCAACATCTGATCCGGGCGATATAAAAAGCGCCTGACAACGGCGCTTCTCACGCAAGTGAATAAGCAAAAAACAGCGGGGTATGACCACGGTCATACCCCGCCATAATTAAAATGTCCGCGCCTTTTGGCATGGGCATTTTTTGCTATTCCTGTTCCTTCGCTCTGTGCACAAGCAGCGCCGCGAGCGTGAAAAACACCGCGGCAAACGCCACCGCCCAGACGGGAACATTGTCTATCAGCTTGTTGTCGGTCGTACCGACAATGCTGATCCTCCCCGTCGGATATTGCGTCATCCCATCCAGCGACGGCAGGTATGACATCAACGCCTCAGACAGCGTCAGTCCCGTGTCCCCGCCGACAGTATAGCGGGAGAGAGTCCCCTCGTCCGCGGCGAGATTAAAGCGCGTCTCTTCATCCGCGAAATTAAGCTCATCCCCATCTATGGCTATGGTCATGATCCTGCTCCCCGCCGGGGCAGAGGCGTCACATATGATCGTGAAGCCCGAGATCTGGACAAACCCTTCGGAATATGAGTCCTCGCGCAGAACAGCCTCGGTTTCCATATCGAGAACGATCGCGGAGACCGCATCCTCAAGCACTGCCTTGAGCCCGGCCGCCGTGACCTCCGCCATGACCAGCCTGTCGTCAGACGCCAGAGAAAGGGTTATATCCTCCGCGTATACCATTCCGTGGGTCAGCCGTTCCGCGCTGAATACTCCTGCACGGACCAGTGCTATATCGGCGCCCGCCGCCTCTCGCACAGCGTCGGCGTAAATATCTCCCAGCAGAGTTTCCCCCAAGCCGCAGCCGGCGTTGTCAAGCTCCGAGTCGTTGATCGCAAGGAGACATATCCCCTCCCCGCTTTCGGCAAATACATTACCGGACAGCAACAGGCACAGTATCAAAAAAAGGGAAAGCAGGGGTGCGGCCGAAAGGACGGTGTACCGCACCCCCGAGTGAAGAGAAGACGTATTAATCAAAGACCGTTTATCTCCTTAGTAAAGTGGCACGCCACAAAGTGGTCCGGCAGGACCTCGTCCACCGCCGGGGACTCCTTTGTGCATATATCCTTTGCATATGGGCAGCGGTTTGCAAAACGGCAGCCGGGCTTCGGATTGATCGGCGAGGAAAGCTCGCCCTGGAGCACGACCTTATTGCGCTCAACATCGATGCTCGGTATGGGGATAGCCGAAAGAAGACCCTTGGTATACGGATGCAGCGGATGGTCGAACAAGTCATCAGCCGGGCTCTTCTCGACCATGCTTCCGACGTACATCGCCATTATCTCATCTGAGATGTGCTTGACAACCGACAAATCATGCGTAACAAAGATATATGTCAGGTTTTTGCTCTCCTGCAGATCCTGCAAAAGGTTGAGTATCTGCGCCTGGATGGAGACGTCCAGCGCGGAGACAGGCTCGTCGCAGACGATGAACTCGGGGTCCAGCGCCAGTGCACGGGCAACACCTATACGCTGACGGCGGCCGCCATCAAGCTCATGCGGATAGGAATAGGTCAGTCTCTTGGCGAGTCCGACGGTGTCCATAAGTTCCCAAACTTTTTTGCTCAGTTCCGCTTTGGACTTGCACAGCCCATTTGCCCTCATCGGGTCCGCTATAAGGTCATAGACCGTCATACGGGGATTGAGCGAGGAGAACGGGTCCTGGAAAATTATCTGCATTTTACGGCGCATCTCGTTGCGGTGCGTTCCTTTGACGTGGGTTATATCCTCGCCGTCATATATCACCTGTCCGTCAGTCGCGTCGAGCAGGCCCAGGATCGTGCGTCCGAGCGTGGACTTGCCACAGCCGGACTCGCCGACAACTCCGAGCACTTTGCCCCGGTCGAGTTCAAAGTTTATGTCGTCGACCGCATGGAGCTGTCCGCCGGCCGTTTTAAAATATTTTTTAAGGTGTTTTACCTCAAGCAGTTTTTCACTCATTGTTCCCGGCACCTCCCTCGTACTGTAAGCAGCGAACCAAATGTCCGGGCTCTATCTCTACCATTTCCGGATGTTTGTTGTGGCACTCGGCCGTAGCATACGGGCAGCGCGGGCTGAAAAAGCAGCCTTCCGGCAGATTCGTCGGGTCGGGCATCAGTCCGTCGATTGGGCTCAAACGCTCAACCTTTTTGTCCAGACTGGGTATGGCGTTGAAAAGACCAATGGTATAGGGATGCTTCACGTTGCGGAAGATGTGGGCCAGATTTCCGGATTCGACGATCTCACCGGCATACATGATCGCGACCTTGTCACAGGTTTCCGCAACGATGCCAAGATCGTGCGTTATAAGCAGCATAGAGGTGCCAAGGTCGTTCTTGAGCTTGTTTATCATCTCAAGGATCTGTGCCTGGATCGTAACGTCCAGAGCTGTTGTCGGCTCGTCGGCAAGCAGCAGCTTCGGCGAGCAGGCCAACGCCATGGCTATGATGACGCGCTGCTTCATTCCTCCGGAGAACTGGTGCGGATATTCATTGCCGCGGGAGCCGGGGATGCCGACCATCTCAAGCATCTCTTCCGCCTTTTTCAGGGATTCCGCTTTAGTGCAGTGCTCATGAAGCTTTATAACCTCGGCGATCTGCTCATTGACCTTGATAACCGGGTTGAGCGCAGTCATCGGATCCTGGAAGATCATCGAGACCTGCTTGCCGCGAACTGAACGGATCTTTTCATCGTCCATTTCAAGAACGCTTTCGCCGTTATACATGATCTCTCCGGAAACATACTCTCCGGGGGGAACCGAAATAAGCTTGAGTATTCCCAGAGCAGTCGTAGTTTTTCCGGCGCCGGTCTCTCCAACGAGGCCCAGGGTCTCGCCTTCTCCAATATCGAGGCTGACTCCGTTGACAGCCCTGACAACACCTTCGGAGGTGTTGAATCTTATGGTCAAGTCTTTAATTTCAAGTAGCTTACTCATATTCTCCTCCTCACTGCTTCTGCTTCGGGTCGAGCGCGTCTCTGAGTCCGTCGCCGAACAAGTTGAAGCCCAGCATCGCCAGGAGAATGGCAAGTCCGGGGAAGGTAATAAGCGGATAGAAATCACGGATATAGGGTCTGCCAGCGTTGAGCATAGCTCCCCATTCTGCCGCAGGCGGCTGGACGCCAAGCCCGATAAAGCTCAGGCCGGAGATCATCATGATGTTGCCGCCGAGACGCAGTGTAGTATCAACGATAAGAGGCGCCAGGCAGTTCGGGACGACATGCATGAAAATAATTCTCCTGTCCTTGCAGCCATAGGCTGTCGCGGCCTCGACAAATTCCTGTCCGCGTATCGACAGGATCGAGGCTCGCAGCATACGTGCGCACGGCGCGATGCCGCCGACAGATACGGCCAGTGCCGTCTGCCATGTCCCGGTGCCCAGCGAGGCGGAGATAACGACCGCCAGCAGCGTGCCCGGTATGGCGTTGAGAACGTCCATAAGGCGCATGAGCAGGGTGTCCAGCTTACCGCTGTAATAGCCCGAAACAGCGCCGATAATGGCACCAATAATTATCGAGATAACGCAGCCGAACAGGGAGACCAGAAGACTGGTTCTGCCGCCGTAAATCATTCGGGTGAGTATGTCCCGCCCGAAGTTGTCTGTTCCAAGCCAATGCTCAGCTGAAGGGAACTGCAGACGATTGGCAAGATCCTGCGTAGAAAATTCATAAGGAGCGATAACATCTGCTCCCAGTGCGATCACTATCAGCAGTATGACGATGATCAGTCCGATAAGCGATATTTTTCGCTTTACAAAACGCTTCCATATCTCAACGATCTGGCTGCGCTTTTTCAGATTCTCAACAGTTTCTGTACCCTTGGGGGGCATTGTCGTAGTTTTAGATGACATTACGCAGCACCTCCCTCTGAGGTCTTGGCCTTTTTGCGTATTTTATTGCTGCCCTTTGAGAACTCGGCCTTGATGCGCGGGTCGACGGCTGCATAAACAAGGTCCACAATAAGCATGATTATCATGGTAAATGCGCTTATGATTATTGTTATGCCAAGTATCATTGAATAATCACGGCTGCTGATGGCCGTAACCAGTCTGGCACCCATGCCCTGAATATTGAAGATGCTCTCAATAATGACCGAGCCTCCGATTATCATGGAGAACTGGGCTCCGACAACGGTGATAACGGGGATCAGCGCGTTCTTCAGGGCGTGGCGTATAATAACAGTTTTTTCCTTGAGACCTTTGGATCTGGCGGTGCGGACATAATCCTGACGAATGACCTCGAGCATGCTCGAACGCGTCATGCGGGAGGTGACTGCTATTGGGGAAAGTCCGTTGCAGACGACCGGCAGGATATAGTGCCTCCATGACGAAAGGCCCGACGCCGGAAGCCACATCAGCTTCTGGGCGAAGAGTATGATAAACATCAGCGCTATCCAGAAACCGGGCATGGACGCTACAAATATCGACAGCGTCGTTATCGTATAGTCCAGGACTGAATTCTGTTTGACAGCGCAGATAATACCGCATGGTAGGGCTATGATACACGTTAGCAGACAGGACAACAGGCCGAGTTTTACGCTGACCCAGATACGGCCGGAGAGCTCCGTAACGACCGGACGGCCGGTCTGGTAGGAATTGCCCATATTGCCATGGACAAGATTTACGAAATATCTGCCGAGCTGCTCAAAATAGCCGCCGTTAAGTCCCATCTGTTCTTGCTTTTTTATGTATTCTTCCTCTGTGTAATCGCTTCCAAGCGCCACCTCAACCGGATCACCCGGCATGAAATAGCTTATGGAGAAAACTATCAGGATAACGCCTATCATAACGGGTATCATCCACAGTATTCTCTTTATTGTGTAAACTACCAAGCAAAGTCACTCCCTCTGTTATGTGGCAGTCCATCAGAGGCGCGGCGGGATAAACCCGGTTATTCGCCCGATGATCGTTTTGCGCTTGTGCCCCCCACCGCGTGATGGGGGGCGCAAGTCAATTGTAATGTTTTATGCTATTATTTGAGGACTGCGTCAAAGATCCAGGGGACGGAGGTGGATGCAAGCGTGAGATCCTCAAAAACGTCGGTGTTGTAGGCATAGCCCTTCTTGTACTCGTAGAGAGGAACACCGTCAAAGTTGTCATACCAGAGCTGCTGGAGCTGCTTATAATACTCAGCACGTTCAGCAGTGTCAAGAGTCGTAGCGCCGCCGATCATAAGTTCGTCATATTCCTCAGTACGTTTCATGACGGGGTTCGTGCTGGTGGAATACCAGTTGTCGAGGTGAACAAGAGGGTCACCGGACGGGTTGCCGCCAGTCATGGTGTAAATCTGCAGATCGGTGAAGTCCGGATCGTTGGCGGAGCTGATGAAGGTAGCGAACTCGAGAGATTCTATGGTCAAGGTGACGCCAACTTGGGCGAAATACTCCTGGATGATCTCACAGATGGTGGTGTAGGGCTCCTGGCCGATAACGCCTATCTTTAGAGAGAGGTTCTCAACGCCGGCCTCTGCAAGCAGAGCCTTGGAGGTTTCCGGATCATAGTCATAGGACGTACCGTCGAGGAAGCCGAGCTCGTTTTCGCCGAACATCGACTGTGCAGTCACGCCGAAGGTTCCCGCGACAGCCTCGGTCAGAGACTCGGTATCGATCGCATGGCAGAGGGCTTCACGTACCTTGGCATCCTTAAGAGCGTCACAGTTGTTGACGTCGAATACCAGCTGATAAACGACGTTGCAGTCTATAAGCTTGGTCTGGATGTTGTCGGAGGTCTCGGCGTCAAGACGGTCATAGTCTTGAATGGACAGGTCGATCGCGACGTCGATGGCGCCGGTCTCAAGGTCGATGCACATGGTGGTCTGGTCAGTGTACTGGGTAACGTTTATGGTACCATAGATGTCATCGTAGCC
>CAZIHY010000056.1:0-6849 GCA_964539115.1 uncultured Oscillospiraceae bacterium | reverse complement strand
ACGGGGTATAGTAGCCGGAACGCATACCGCTGTTCTGCATCAGGCCGAGGCTGTAGATGACGTCCTTGCCGGTAAGCTGGGTGCCATTGCTGAACATGATGCCGTCCTTAAGCTTCAGGACCAAGGTAGTATCATCGGTCCATTCAAACTCTTCAACGGTGCGGGAATGATATGTTCCGTCGGAACCTATGTAGAACAGGGTGTCATAGACGCAGAATAGAATACCATATCCCGCGCCGGTGCCGGCCCATGCGCCGCAGGGGTCGAAGGTGCCGGTGAAGCAAGAGTCGCCATAGATGCCGAGGTTCAGAACGTCGAGCGTTTTGGCGCCCGCCTCGGGAGCATCGTCCCCGGAATCATCCGCCGCCGGGGTGTCACCCGCCGGATCGTTCGCCGCCGGGGCATCTGTCGCAGGAGTATCGCTCCCACCGCCGCAGGCGGCAAGCGACAGGATCATCAACAGAACGAGCAACATTGAGAGAACAGATTTCATGCGTTTCATTTGAATGTCTCCTTTTCTTGGATTTATATTGACTTAACTGTTCATCGGAACAGGCAAATCCCGTAAGGGCCACCCCTCAGATAATAAAATACGCGTATCGTCCCCTATGCCAGATGCAGTTTGTTCTTTTATAAACTAATACAATTTGCACAATCAAAAGTGGATGACACGCGAAAATTTCATGACATTATGACAACATATTCGATTTCAAGTTCAAAATAACACAGTTTTCGTATACATACCAATGCGTTTTATCGATAATCTTATGCATAAAAAGATTTAATAATTTTGAGCAATTCAAAATTTTAATTTTGAAGCCGATATTCTTATCAATACGTCAAAATATCCATCTCGCTTCTGTATGAAACCGCTAAATTTTCTCCCAATTTTATTCCAGTTGTAATTTCAGTTTTTGTTATTGCAAATTTAACACTATAGTTCGTATATGAAGTATCTATGCCGGCACAGCAGAGCGCGGACAGGATGGTATATCCTGTCCGCGCCGTTTTCTGTCCTGTTTCACCGCTGCCAATACAGCTGCATGCCATATCGGAAATCATCTTACATATGAAAAATCATTAAAGCTCCCTATCATTTCGAATAAAAAATGGGCGGCAAAATGCCGCCCAGGTGATTTGGTTGTTATCTTGCAAACCTCATTGCAAAGCCATTGCTAGAGGTATAATCCTCAAGCGCGGCCTCTTTCCATGCGTTGTACTCATTCGAGCGCATGTCGGCGTCAGCAAGCGTATCGCTGTAAAGGCTGTCCTCAGTTCCGACGAAGTAGACAAGGTGATATCCGACGTAGGAGGTACTCTCTCCATAGACGATAGACGTGTCGCCGGGCTTGCGGCTCTCGTCGAAGCAGAAGTCGTTGAACTCCGTCACCATCTGGTTTTTATAAATCCCCTCATAGAGTCCGCCGTTCGTGTTGGAGCCGGTGTCCTCGGAGTACTGCTCCGCAAGCGCGGCAAAGCTCTCCTCAGTCATATCGCCGGCCTCGTACTCGTCAAGGATCTCCTCGATCTTTGCAAGCGCGGCCTCCTTGGCCTCATCGGTGTAGGTACCGTCTTCGTCGGCCTCCGCCTTGATGAGGATGTGGCGCGCAGCAACCGTGTTATAGTGGTTGTCGTCGCGCTCAAGGAACATGACGGCATACCAGCCGTAGTCAGACTCGAAAACACCCGTATCGCCATATTTTCTGTCCGCGGAAAGAATGAACTCGGAATAAATCGTCGTTACGCTCTTGCCCTGAGTGCGGCTCTCCTTGGCCTCCTCGCCGGTCAGCTCAGTAACACGGGCCTTGAAAGCCTCCTCATCAGCGGTGCCCTCGATGATACTCTCCGCCAGAGCTTTAGCGTCGGCCATAGCGGTCTCCTCATCTATGCCAGCCTCCTCATCGGCAGAGCCGCTGCAGAAGTAATAGACATAGCTAAGATAATCATAGGTATCGGCGTTTTCCTGATAATAGGCTTCAAGCTCATCAGAGCTGTATTCATAGCTATTATAGACATACTCCTGATAGGCGCTGGCAAGCACCGCGCGTCCCATCAGCTCGGTCACTAGCTCAACGTCGACGCCGCGGCCGTATAGGCGGCCGACATACTGCTGCAGATTGTCGAAGCCGTTGGTCTTGGCTGTCTCAGTCATGCTGGCAATAGACTCGGAAACAGTGTTCGCATATTCCTCGGGCAGCGTGAAGCCGTTCTTCTCCGCCTCGTCGCAGAGAAGCTGCGTCTCCTTCATGGTCGAGATGGCGGCATCAGTGAAGTAATCCGCCCAGCTCATGCCGCTGGCGTATTCCTGATCCTTCAGAGACTTTGTGGTGTCAAGCCCGAAGTAGGACATATAATCGCCATAGGTCATGACCATCTGGTAATATTCGTTGTAATAATAGTAATTAAACTCAGCAGCGGTGTAACTTTCATCACCGATCGTGACAGCGGCCACCTTTGTGTAGAAGAGGTTGGAGTTGAGAATTATCACAGCGATGATCGCAACGACAACCACGATGGAAACGACGGTCGTGATGATCTTGTTGCGCTTTTTCTTTGCGGCGTAATCTCTCTGCGCAACCTGGCGCTTTTCAACGCCCTCCTCGCGCTGCTCACGTCTGAGCTTTTTTTCTTTGGAAGCACTCATGTTGTTTCATCCTTTGCAGATATAATACGCTCATAAAGAGCCAAAAATCCGATACCGTTAGATTATACCCCAAGAGCTTACATAATTCAAGTAAATAATTATATACGGAATTCATACCGCACCGGCGCAGAGCTTCTCCCGTATCTTCGCCGCGGCGGCGTCCCCGACGCCGCATGCCCGGACATAACCTTCGATCCCGCCGTAGGTTTTGTTCCAATGCTCCAGGAGCGCCTGCATGTTCTCTGCGGCCGTGCTGAAAAACGGGTCAGAAAAATCGCCTCTGCGCCCCGCAGGCATCAGAAAGCTCATTTTCTCATACATCTCACGCAGATACAGACTGCTTATGCAGTAATCCGCGGCAATATCCTCCCCGCTCACCCCGCACAGGCCCAGCAGCAGCGCTGTAATAATGCCCGTTCTGTCTTTTCCGGTCGTGCAGTGGAATATGGCGCAGCCCGCAGCGCCGGCCAGCGTGGTCAAAACCTCGCGCACCCAGCCTTTGCCCGATTCCGTCATGGAAATGTACTGGTCGCCCCAGAAGAATCTCGCTTGGCTTCTCTCCGACTCCGGCATCGCGCCCTTTGCGGCATGCTCATCAAATAGCGGGATGTGATGGTATTCCAGCCACGGTTCGCGCGCGAGCACGTCAGGCGTGCGCTCAAGCTCAAGGCTTCCGCGGAAGTCGATAACGTCCGTAACGCCGTAGTCCCTGAGAAAGGCAATATCTCTTTTTGTCAGGGCCGAGGGTACCTCGCAGCGGAGGAACACCCCAAATTCCGTCGCCCCGTACGGAGTCGGGAAACCGCCGAGCTCCCGGGCATTATTCAGCCCGTCGAGGGGCAGCCGCCTGTAATGCGTCATAAAAACGCCGCCTTTCTTAAAAAATATATTATTACGTTTCAGCCTTTCTCTTATAAAAGCGCCTGTACCGAGAGCGTCTAAAAAACCGCGCCCTGAATGTTCAGGGCGCGGACGTTGGTTCTTTTCGGGATCAGAAGTAGAACAGCTCGCGGGCCTGACGGGTCAGCTCCTCGCGGTCATCGGGATGCGCGATGGAAATGAGGGCCTTGGCACGCTCGCGGACAGTAGTGCCCTTGAGGTCAACAACGCCGTATTCGGTCACAACGTACTGGACATAGTTGCGCTGATGGGTGACGATGGCGCCCGGGGTCAGCTGGGCTTTGATCTTGGGCAGGCCCTTCTTGGTTCGGGAGGTGAAGGCCATGATGCCCTTGCCGTGCTCGGCGTAATAGGTGCCAAGGGTGAAGCAGAAGCCGCCGCCGGAACCGGAATACTGGGTCGATCCGATGGACTCGGCGCAGATCTGGCCGGTAAGGTCGATCTCGACGAGGGTGTTGATGGAAACCATGTGGTCCTGACGGGCGATGTTGAAGGGGTTGACGACCTCGCAGCCGGGCTTCATGATGCACTTGGGGTTATCATGCAGATACTTATACAGCTCATGGGTGCCGTCCGCGAAAACGCCGACGTGCTCGAACTTATCATAGGCCTTGCGCGCACCGGTGATGACGCCCGCGTCGATAAGGGCGGCCATGGAGGAGGTAAACTGCTCGGTGTGCAGTCCGAGATCGTGCTTATCCATGAGGTACTTGCCGACGGTATCGGGAATGCCACCGATGCCCATCTGGATGGTATCGCCGTCCTCGATGAGGTCAGCGACCATGCGGCCGATCTTGTCCTCGTCATCGGTGGTGACGATGGGCTTGGTGGTGTACTCAGGGGTGTTGACCTCAGTGAGTATGGTGACGTCCTTGATGTTGATCTTGACGGAACCATTCATATAGGTCAGGTTGGGGTTGACCTCAAGGATGATCTTCTTATGCTTCTCAACAGCGTCCTTAACTGCGTAGTACTCGACAGTCTGGTTCATACCGATATACATGTCGCCGTTCTCATCCATAGGGGAGACGCAGGCCATAAAGATGGTGCTGGGCTTGTGGGCCTCGGTCTTGAAGTAGTAGTTGGGCAGGTCAACAGGAATGAAGCTGGCGTTGAGCAGCCTGTGGGCCTTGCGGTAGACGGGGCCATAGAAGTAGTTCATGGAGTTGATCTTGCCGTCCATGCCCGGAGTGGTGAGGAACGGATACTCTCCGATACGGGATTTGTAGATCCAGACGTTATCGACACGGTCAGCTATCTCGTGGAGATGATCGAAGATAACGGTAGTCTCGTTGTAGTTGTTGGAGCACATGATAACGTCGCCGGACTGGATAAGGTCAAGGCAGTCCTGAACGGTACCCTTCTTCTCCTCATACAACCTCTGATAATCCTGATAGGTCATTCTGTTTTTCGTCCTTTCTCAGGGCTTACAGCCCCGAAATATGTTTTTATTTTTTTCTTACGAAACAAAAAAAATCGTATAACACATACATTGTTTATCATATTACATCCTTTCCGTGTTGTCAATTGTGGAAACTCCTATTATTACAAAGAATTTCAGCTCTCCCAGCCGTGCACATTGGCCCAGTTCGGACATAGTATGGCATGCGGGCAGACTCTGTCCGCAGAGAAGGAGGAATCCAATTGGAGGATAATAGAAAAAACAGCTGTGATTATAAATGCGGCTGGCTGCCGGGCTGCGCCCCGCTTGCGCTGGCATATGTCCCGATGCAGCAGAGCGCGGCGCCTCAGTATGACCCCAATGAGGCACTGGCGCGCGGCACGCTTTTCCCAGGGCTCGACCTGCCCTTTATGAACATGGTCAACACCCCGCCGGAGGTATGCACCCCGCTGCGTGAGCTCATGGCTCTGGATTTCGTGGTGCACGAGCTGGTGCTGTACCTGGATACCCACAAGGATGATGAGGCGGCGTTCGAGTGCCTGCAAAACTATCTCTCGCTCGCCAAAGAGGGCAGAAAACGCTATATTGAGTTATATGGCCCTGTACAGACGCATGACATGCTCGGCATGAAAAAATATGTATGGCTCGAAAATCCGTGGCCATGGGATTACAGCGAAGGGAGGCGCGCACGCTGAATGTTTGTATATGAAAAGAAGCTTCAATACCCTGTAAAGATAGCCAATCCGAATCCGAAGCTGGCAAAGTTCATCATCTCGCAGTACGGCGGACCTGACGGTGAGCTTGGCGCGTCGCTGCGCTATCTCAGCCAGCGCTACGCGATGCCCTATCCCGAGCTGAAGGGACTTCTGACCGATATAGGTACGGAAGAACTGGCTCATTTCGAGATCGTCGGCACGATAGTGCATCAGCTCACGCGCAATATGACGCCCGACGAAATAAAGCGTGCGGGCTTTGACACCTATTTTGTCGACCACACCGCGGGTATTTATCCGCAGTTTGCCTCCGGCACGCCTTGGACCGCCGCCACCATCGGTGTCAAGGGCGACATCATAACCGATCTGACGGAGGATATGGCAGCAGATGGTACGACTGTGCAAGAACAACAATGCCGGAAACCCGCATAAACACTACATTTTTGTTAGGACAAGCCTTTTCCGGCTACGTTCATGTAAGAACAACTTGCCGAAAAAAACGATAGGACAAGCTGTTTTCAACTGAATATCGTACCACAAAACGGTATTTTCTCTCCCCTATATTGGGAGAAAGAAAATGCCGTTTTTTTATGCCCGAAAACAGGCGGTAACGTGGAACGTTAGGCGCGAAAAAGCCCTTGCAATACAAGGCTTTTCAGACGTGAAAACGGCAAAGGCATACTGCAATACCAAAACCGCCGAAAACGGCTTTCTAATATTCCACGCAGACCGAGAAAGGAAGTGATAAAAAATGGCAGTTTTCCGAGTTGAGAGAAATACGGGCTATACCGTTATGAGCAACCACCACTTGCGTAACAAGGAACTCACCTTAAAGGCAAAAGGCTTGCTTTCGCAAATGCTGTCCTTACCCGAAGATTGGGATTATACCCTTGCGGGCTTATCTCACATCAACCGGGAGAAGATCGACGCAATCCGCGAAGCGGTCAAAGAACTTGAAAAAGCCGGATATATCGTCCGCAGCCGGGAACGCGACGAGAAAGGACGTTTGCGCGGTGCGGATTATGTCATATACGAGCAGCCGCAGTCCAAAGAGCCGGAAGCAGCTACCAGCAGCGAACAGCCGCCTACATCGGATTTACCTACATTGGAAAATCCAACATTGGATAATCCAACGTTGGAAAAACCTACGCAGGAAAATCCAACGCAATTAAATAAAGATATATCAAGAA